>CAYPWB010000035.1:0-26422 GCA_964414315.1 uncultured Planctomycetaceae bacterium
ATCGCAACCCTCCTCTGCGTAGGCACCACCTTGCTCACTGGCGCGAAGCCCGCCGCGGCCGACGTCGCACCGGCAAAGGTCTTCTACGTCGCCCCCAACGGCAACGACGCCTGGTCGGGCACGCTGCCGGAGCCGCGCGACGACGACGGCCCGTTCGCCACGCTTCGACGAGCAAGGGATGAAATCCGCGGGCTGAAGCAAGCCGGCGGACTGCCCGCGGGAGGCGTGGAAGTGCGGGTGCGCCGGGGAACCTACTTCCTCGACGGCACGCTGGAACTGACCGCGGCCGATTCCGGAACGGCCGACGCGCCCATTACGTATCGCGCCGCCCCGGGCGAGGAAGTGCGGCTGAGCGGCGGCCGGCCGGTCGGCAACTTCACGCCCGTGACCGACGAGGCGATCCTCAAGCGGCTGGACGAGCCGGCGCGGGAGAAGGTCGTTCAGGCCGACCTCAAGGCCCAGGGCATCGACGACCTTGGCGAGGTGGCGGCCTCGGGCAAGCGGCTGGAATTGTTCTTCAACGACCAGCCCATGCGCGTCGCCCGATGGCCGAACCAGGGATTCGTCCCCGTTGTCGACGTGCTGGAGGAAACGCCCGTGAACGTGCGCGGAACCCGGGGCGACCGCAGCGGCAAGATCGTCTACGAAGGAGACCGGCCCGAACGATGGACCGAGGAGAACGACCTGTGGCTCCACGGCTACTGGTTCTGGGACTGGGCGGAGCAGCGCATGAAG
The DNA here is from genome assembly GCA_964414315.1 of uncultured Planctomycetaceae bacterium. GTDB lineage: Bacteria > Planctomycetota > Planctomycetia > Pirellulales > Thermoguttaceae > PWXP01. The sequence continues at coordinate 736 of CAYPWB010000035.1, forward strand.
GTACAGTCGATCGATACGCACGAGAAGGTTATCGCGCTGGCCCCGCCGCAGCACAACTACGGGTACCGCAAGAACCAGTGGTACTACGCCTTCAACGCCCTGTGCGAAATCGATCAACCGGGCGAGTGGTACCTCGACCGCGAGTCGGGCATCCTGTACTTCTACCCGCCGAGCCCCGTGGAACAGGGCCGTGCCGTGGTGTCGGTCGTCCCCACGCTGATGACCCTCGACAATGTTTCCCACGTGACCGTGCGTGGGTTCATCTTCGAGGCGGGGCGCAACGACGGGCTGACGATCCGTGGCGGCACGGGCGTGCGGGTTGAGGGTTGCACCTTCCGCAACCTGGCCGAGTGGGCCGTGCGCGTGTCGGGTGGTACGGACCACGGCGTGGTCGGATGCGACGTCTACCGCACCGGCGCCGGCGGCATCGCCCTGAGTGGCGGCGACCGCGCCACACTCACCCCGGCGGGCCACTTCGCCGTGAACAACCACATCTACGAGTACGCCCGATGGAACCGCGTGTACCGGCCGGGCATCACCTTACAGGGCGTGGGCAACCGCGCTGCCCACAACCTCATCCACAACGCGCCTCACATGGGCATGGGCTTCGGCGGCAACGATCACGTCATCGAGCTGAACGAAATCCACAGCGTGTCGTACGAGTCGAACGACGCAGGCGCCATCTACACCGGCCGGAACTGGACAATGCGCGGCCACGTCATCCGCCACAACTACCTGCACCACATTAGCGGCTTCCGAGGCCGCGGCTGTGTGGGCGTGTATCTGGACGACATGTTCTCCTCGGCGGACATCATCGGCAATGTCTTTTACCGTGTGACGCGGGCGGCCATGATCGGCGGCGGGCGCGACTGCCGCATCGAGAACAACGTATTCGTCGACTGTACGCCGGCCGTCCACGTCGATGCCCGAGCCCTCGGCTGGGCACACGGCCACGCCGACGGCTGGCTTCGGGAGGCGAAGGAGAAGGGCACCCTGTCGGGCATCGCCTTCGACAAGCCCCCGTACAGCGAGCGCTATCCCGCGCTGGCCGCCATCCTCGAAAACGAGCCGAAGGCCCCGGTGGGCAACGTCATCGCCAGGAATATCTTCCACGGCGGCCGCTGGGACGGCATCCACGCCGCCGCCCGGCCTTATGTGGAACTTGCCGACAACTTGATCGACGAAGACCCCCGCTTCGTCGATCCCGCACACGGCGACTTCCGCCTGCGCGACGATTCGCCCGCCTGGGCGCTCGGCTTTGAGCGCATTCCGGTCGAAAAGATCGGTCTGTATGAAGACGAAGCCCGCGCCTCCTGGCCGGTCGAACACGAGGTGCGGCCGGAGGAATAGCATACATCAGGCGAGCGGGGACGCTGAGGCCCCTGTTTCTCTTTCGGCTTGCAGCGTTGGGGCAATTCATTGAACCGCCCGCCGCTCACATGATATACGGCGGCCGATTTGCCGTGATGATTGCCGCGGGCAACGCCTCGTGCAGTTCGGCGATCGCAGCATCGGTAACCCGTCCCGGCAGGTGCAGCGATTGCAGCCGCTTGAAGCGGGCCAACACTTTCAAACCCGCATCGGACACGGAGGTACGGTCCAGTCGTAGCGACCGCAGCCGGCTTAGGGCCGTCAGTGCTTCCAGCCCGGCGTCGGTCACGGGATTGCCGCGAAGGTCCAGTTCCTCCAACTGGGACAGCGAGGACAACGCCTTGAGTTCCGCGTCGGTCACTTGGGCGCCGTCGAGTTGCAGCGAACGCAGTTGTTCCAGACCCGCCAGCCCGTCGAGGCGAGTGACGGGGGCGCGGCTGAGGTCCAGCGATTGCAGCTTCTCGAGCCCTGCCAGGTGCTTCAGTCCGGTGCCGGTTACCTGCGTTTCGTAGAGCCCGAGGGTTCGCAGTTCGCTCAAGCCGGCCAGGCCGGCCAAGCCCGCGTCGGTGACCGGCGCGCCCTTGAGTTCGATCTCCTGCAAGTGCTCCAGGTTCGCGAGTTCCTTCAGGCCCGTACCGCTCACCGCCGTTCCGTAAAGATCGAGCGATTCCAAGCGGCAGAGACCGGCCAGATGCTTCATGCCGGCATCGCTCACCTTGGTGCAGAAGAGGCGGAGCGATTGCAATTGGTCCAACCCAGCCAACTCTTGCATGCCCGCGTCGGTGACGCCGGAAAACGTCAACTCCAGCCTTCGCAACTGCTTGTGCCCGGCCAGCCATTTCAGGCCGGCGTCGGTGATGTGGCGCGAGACGGTGAGGGTTTCCAGTTGCTTGAGCGTGGCCAATTCCTTCAAGCCTGCATCGGTCACGGGGGTGTCGGACAAGTTCAAAGTCGTCAGGCGCTCGAGGCCGGCCAGTGCCTTCATGCCCGTGTCGGTCACGTTCGTTTTGTTCAGTCGCAACGATTGGAGTTGTCTCAGCCGGGCAATCGCTTGCAGGCCGTCATCGCTAATCTGGTAGTTCCAGCCGATGTCGAGCGACCGCAATTCGGTCAGCCCGGTCAGTGCTTTCAGTCCTGCGTTCGTGGTATCGGTCCAGTAGAGGTCGAGCGTGCGCAGCCGCTTCAGCCCGCCAATCGCTTTGAGGTGTTGGACCTTGAGCTTGGTATGCCGCAGGCTGAGCGACTGCAGTTGCGTCATCTTGCCGAGTTCGTTCAGTCCGGCGTCGGACACGCCGCCGCCGCTCGACAGGATGGTCAGCGTGCGCAACGCTTTCAGCCGAGGCAGCGCTTGCATACCGGCGTCGGTGACCGACGTGGAGATGATGTGGAGCGCTTCCAAGTGTTCCAGGGCGGCCAGTTCTTTCAGCCCGTCGTCGCCCGTTTGGCCGAGGGTCAAGGTTCGCAGTTGTTCGAGGGCGGCAAGCTCCTTCATGCCGGCATCGGTGTGGGCGGTGTACGGCAGGCACAGGGCTTGCAGCCGAGGCAAGGCGGCCAGCGCTTGCAGTCCCGCATCGGTCACGCCGTAGGCATAGTTGCCTTCGATTCTGATCGCTTGCAGTTGTTGGTGCGTGGCCGCCTCCTCGAGGTCGGCATCCCTCCCCGACCAACCCAGCCAGAGCCTGAATGGGAAGTCGGGCGTGGGCAGCGACTTGACCTTCCCGGCCGGAAACCGGGTAAAGCGAAAAGCCGGGAGGCCTCCGGCTTCCGGCCGTTCCCGATGAAACCGCCACTCGCCGTCGGAGCCGATCGTGCTCCAGCCGAACGCGGCGCCGGCCTCTTCCCACCGGGCAACCACGTCGGCCGCCGGCTTCCGGAACAGCACGAACGCGCAGAACTCGCCTCCGCCGGTATCGGCGTTGGCGGGAATGGGAACGTCCACAGGTTCGCCGTCGAAGGTCCCCTTGGCAACCGGATTGCCGAAGAAGTCGAGTGCGCTCACAATACGGAAGCGGTCGCCGCGTTCGAGGAATCCGCCCAGGTCGACCGGCACGGCGTCGGCCTTCCGCCAGTTGACGATCGCCAGGTTCGCGCGGTTCGGGTCGTATCGGTTCGGGCGCAGAATCACGCGGGCGGGTTCGTCGGGCCGGGGCGCGCCGGCCGGAAGAACCGTATTGTTCCGCTCGTCCACCTCCCGGAAGCGGTTGATGCTCATGCCCGCGCTGACGATGACGTTGTCGCGCACGACGCAGTCTTCGTTGTGCGGCGCCGTGTAGCCGATTTGCAGCGGCACATCGTACAGGATGTTTTCGGCGGCGACGATGCCGCGGCTGGGCCGGCCGCCGCCGATGAGGATGCGCTGGCGGCCTCCTTCCCGCAACGGGGCGAAGGCGATGTTCCCGACGATCCGGAAGTTGTTGACGAACGCTCGGGCGCTGCCGTACGCCTGAATGGTCGTCGAGTAGTTGCCCCAGAGGATGCAGTCGGTGATCCGCTTCTCGCCGTCGTCATTTTGCGTGTAGATGCCGGGTCCATGGTAGCGGTCGGGCCCGATCCAACCGTTCCGGTAGATGAGGCAGCCGTGCAGTTCGCAGTCGATCGCCGTGCGCCAGAAGCTGACGCCGGTCGAAGGGTTGTCGTGGACCACCAGGTTGATGAACTTGCACCGGCGGGCCGAGTTGACGGTGATGCCGCCGGCCGGCCGCTTGTCGTCCTCGATGCGGGAGCCGGCCTGCTCGACGCGGCGGTCCCACCCTTGCGCTTCGCTCACGGTGAACGAGAGGCCCCACATCCACACGTCGGCGGCGCCCTCGACCGTCAGGCCGCCGTCGATAGTAGCCCGCTCGCCGGGGACGGGCCGCACGTGGATCGGATTGGCCTCCTCGCCCTTCATGGAAAACCGGTACGCCCCGCCGTCGCGCGTCCGATTCGGATGCCGGTACACGCCGCCCTCAAGGTACACGGTCGAACCGGGTCCGACGGGCTGCCTTCCGGCGAAGACCGATTCGATATCCCAAGGAGCCTCGGCGGTTCCCCGGCCGTCCGGGCGGCCGTTCGGCGCCACGAAGTATTCGGCCGCGCCGACCGCGCGGCCGAAACAACACGCAGCAATGAATACCATCCCCAAATACACGAGGAAAACTTTGTCGCTCGCCGCGGGCCGTCGGCGTGCCTTTTCCGAAAGCTGTTGGTGAAATAATGGCGGCATGTTCGAGATCTCCGAGAAAACACTTCTGTTCCCAACAACGGCCCTGTACAGGGGAGTCTACCATTTGCCGAATCGGCCGTCAACGTTCGCGTGATGCCCGGCTTGGCGAAGGCCCGGGGTGGGAAGCTCGCCAATCGGCCGGAACCGTTGCATGTCGGATGGCGGCAGGTTACCATGCCAAGGTGTAGTGCGAGCAGGCCGCGCCACAACGGCGGTACGAGGCGACTTGTGCGAATTAGCCGGGAAGGGACTGTCCCGTTCTCCCCTTCCGCGCGCCACCGGCCCGTGAACGCTTACAGTGATTTGAAAAAGGAGAAGGGAGAACACGGTGGCCAAGACTCCATTCCCCTCCTTTCTCTTGCTTGGCGGCTTGGCGGCTTTGCGTGTAAGTTCTTGTTGGCACCCGGATTACACGCCAAGCCGCAAGGACGCAAAGGGCAGTCGTCTTCTTCCTCGCTTTTGCGAACACGTGCGACCTGGCAGCATTCCCAATCACCCAACCAATCCTCGGAGACAACCATGCAAGACGCTCGCCTCAGAAGACGGCAGTTCTTACAACACTCCGCGCTCGGTGTGGCCGGTGCCGCGGCCGCGGCCGGGACGGCGATGGGAGCAGCACCACAGCCTGCCGGCGAAGGAAAGGGAAGCCGGGAAGTGTCGACCAAGGTCGATGTGCTGGTCGTCGGCGGCGGCACGGCGGGCACCATCGCGGCCATCCAGGCTGCTCGCGTGGGCGCCAAGACGTTGATCGTCGAACGGAACAGCCAGCTTGGCGGCACGATGACCACCGGCGGGGTCGCGTTCCCCGGCCTGTTCGACGCATGGGGAAAGCAGATCATCGCCGGCATCGGCTGGGAACTGGTCCAAGAGAGCGTGGAATTGGACGGCGGGGCGTTGCCCGATTTTTCCAAGGTCCCCCAACGGCATTGGCAAAATCAGGTGCGGATCAACAAGTTCCTTTATGCCGTCCTCGCCGAGGAGAAGTGTGAACAGGCCGGCGTTCACATTGCCTATTATGAGTTCCCGCACGCCATCGCCGAAACCGCCGAGGGGTGGCAGGTTGATTGCGTCGGGTTCGGAACCCGGCGCCGTGTGCTTTGCAGGCAGATTATCGATTGCACAGGCGGCGCCGAGGTGGTGGGGCTGCTGAACCTGCCCCGCCTTCGGGAAGACGAGATCCAGCCCAGCTCCATGTTGTTCCAGTTGGGCACGGCCAACAGCCCCGGGCGGCGCAGCCTCCAGCAACTTTACGTCCACGGCGCCGATTCGTCGAACTCCCGCACCGTCACCGCGGCCAATCTGACCGGCCGCAAGGCCGTTCTTGAAACAGTCCGCAAAAAGAATGCGCGGCTCATGCATTTGCAGCCGGAAACGAGCTTCCGCGAGAGCTATCGGATTGTCGGCGAAACGATGATCACGGTGGACGACTACCGATCCGGGCGGCTGTTCGAAGACGCCGTCTGCCACGCCTTCTATCCGGTCGACCTTCATACCCGAACCGGCGTCCGACCCGAGCCGCTCTCCCCCGGCACCGTGCCCACGATACCGCTGCGTGCCCTGATCCCCAAGAACAGCCGCAACATCATGGTTGCCGGGCGCTGCGTGTCCAGCGACCGGTTGGCCAATTCCGCCCTGCGGGTCCAGGCCCCATGCATGGCGATGGGCCAGGCGGCGGGCGTTGCCACCGCGTTGGCCGTGGCGAACAACACCACCCCGCTGGAAGTGCCCTTGAAGGAGATCCGCGAAACGCTTCGCAAGCACGGGGCGATTGTGCCCAGGGAGGAAGGGTAACTGATCCTATCCGTTACCCAGTACCACGAACCCTGAACATCGGAAACCTTTTTGCAGACTTGCGATCTTGGCTTCGAGCGGAAGCTCGCATTGGTTGGCGGCCCTGCCGCCCTGGGCTACTGCCTGCGCGAGTTGCTCGGCCGCAGGGCGACATTCTCCAACTGGGGCACGATCGAATGCGGCTGACGCAACGGCCGTGGCCGTGCCGCGTGGCGGGGGTCGTTTGCCGCCTCTGCCGGGAACCCGGCTCGGACATCGGGCGGCATGGGTCCGAACTGCGAGCCGACGCCGGGCGGCAACGGGCGGCGCGAGAAGACCGGCTGCGTCGGCACCGGGTGGAATCGCGAGTGCACCGGCTCGGGAGCCGGAATGGGAAGCGGCCGCGGAGGGCCCGCAAATCGACGGCTCGCCCATCGCGAAAGCAGCCCCCGCCATGCGCCCAGCAAGCCGAGCCTGGGCCGGGCGGCCGGGCAAACGTTTGCGTTTTCGCAAGCGTCGGGGCACTCGTTCCCGCAGGTGCCTCGATTCAGCTCGAGGGTCCACTCGCTACGCAAGATGAAGCCGCGCCGCCCGCCCGACGCGCCGCAACCCGTGCAGGCGGTCATTGCCAGGCACGCGGCCATCGCCAAGGCCGCTCGACGGCGTGCATGCGTCATCGGCACAGAGCCCCCTCCCCCCGTTATGGCTGCGGTCTGCGCGGCGCCCGCCGGCGGTTCCCGAAGCCCCCCTTTCAAGATGGCATCGGCCGGGAGTTGCCGGAACATTAGGAATAATCGATACAGTTTGCCTGATCGATTGCTCACGGCGGCCTGTGCACCGCGGCCCGCGGGCCTGCATTCGGTCCACTTTGGCCCGCAGCGCGTACCGCTGGTTCCGGTTCCGAAGCCTCTCTTGAGTCCACCGTGGCGGTGTTGCGCAACCCCCTCCAAAGAGGCTCTGCGTGTATGGGCTGTTGTCAACTCGGGTTTACTGGCAGAAAAATCCGGGAAGCCTATTGACAAAAGGTGTCGTCTAGGCAAAGCTGAGGGGTGTGTGGGGACGGAAATCTACCCGTGGCCGTCGGCCTGGACATCCTACTCATGCGTTTTTCGGGCCATTCTCATCCTGGCAAGCCTGTCGCCGGACAGGTCGTTCTATCGCCGCCCGCAAATCGGGCCGGCTGCCGCTCGTTTCCTTTTGGGGTCAAGGAGATCAAGATGAACCGACTACCGCTGTCGCTCGCGCTGGCCTTGGTCCTCCTCGCTGCTGGTTCTGCAGCGCAGGCTGGAGTTGTCGTTTGGGTTACGGAGAATACCGACTCCTCCAGCCCTCCCTCGCCGGACGATAGCGGGTGGACCGACCTGCTTGCGGCCGAAGGGCACGCGGTCAGCCGCGTGTATGCACGGGATCTGACTCCGGCACTGATCGACCAAATGAACGCGGCCGATCTGGTCATCGTCAGCCGCGATACCGACAGCGGCAACTACACCCAGGGGTCGGAGGTGGCCGACTGGAACGCCATCACCGCGCCCCTGATGCTGCAAAGCCAGTACCTGGTGCGGAACAACCGCTGGAAGTGGCTCAATACGGACCGCAACCCGGGAACCGGCGACGGCGTACTCGAAGTGGTTGACACGACGCATCCCATCTTCCAGGGCATCACGCTGGACCCGGGCGACCAACTGGACCTTGCCACGTCCTCGACCCCTTTGGGCGGAACGACCGACGTGGGCAACGGCCAGTTGCTGGCGGTCGACCCGGATAACGACAACGTGGCCATCGCGTTCTGGGATACCGGCACCGAGTTCTATTCGGGCTCCGGGCAAACCGCCGGCGGCCCGCGGATGTTCTTCGGCGCCGGCAACGACGGCAACCCGAAGGGTGGGTACAACTTGACGTCTGCAGGCCAAACCGTGTTCCTCAACTCGGTCAACTTCTTGGCGCCGCTCGACGTATACACCTGGGACGGTACGGCGAACGACTGGGGCACCGCCCACTGGTTGCGCCCCACACCCCCGCCCCCGCCGCTGTACCCCGACGATGCGATCGCGGCGGAGATCCCCTCCGGGCAAGTGACCGTCGAGACGAATCACGGCGCCCATTCGGTTGAGATGACCGGCGGCACGTTGATCGTCGGCTCGGGCAATACCCTCAGCGTGGTGAACGACTTTGCGGGCGCCGCCGGAACGGTCGTGCTCCACGCCGGCAGTACGCTGGCCGTCGGCGGAAGCGGCTCGGTCGGCACCTTGCGCACCGGCGGCGACGCCACCGTGGACCTTGCCGGCGACCTGGCCGTTTCGGGGGCGACGTTCGATGCGCAGAACCTTTCCGGCACGTTCACCAAGACGGGCGGGGGCACGCTGCGGCTGGACAACACCTCAGGCAACGGCGTCGTCGGCACAACCAATGCGACGTTCGACGTGCATGCGGGCACGCTGGTTGCCCAGGGCGCTGCCCCGCTGGGCGATGCGACGGAGGTGGTCCTTTCCGGCGGCCGCTTGACGGTCGTGGGCAATTCGGTCACCGATGAAGCCGATGCGATCGGCGCCGCCTACTTCAAGCAAGATCGCGGCGTGGGCGACCTGAACTTCGCCCAGGGGAGCGGCGCGTATGCGGTCGATGATTCGGGCGTCGTCAACGTAGCAGGCCCATTGGGCACCGCCTCGCCCGACCTGACGGCCAATCAGACCGGGCTGCTCGCGTACACGCGCGACGGCAATCCGCGCGGTTGGGACGATCTTTTCGCCGGTTTTCCCTCCGGCGACGTGAACCAGTTCCAGGTGTTGTGGACCGGTCAATTCACTCCTTCGGTGACCGGGCCCCATGCCTTCCGCACTTCCGGCCAAACCGGTTCCGGCGGCGTCGACGACGACAGTTCGGTGTTCGTCGACGCGAACCACGACGGCGCCTATCAGCCGGGCGAGGGCGTGTACACCGGCGGGGAAGGCAATGTGACGCTCAACCTCACCGCCGGCGTCCCCTACAATTTCGCAGTCGGCTTCAACGAAGACGGCGGGAACGAGCGGTTTGCGTTCTCGTTTCAAGAGCCGATCGGCGGAGCGTTCGCCGGCATGACGCGAGTCGACCCCTCGGCGCAACCTGGCTTCTGGTCCACCGGGTACGTCGACGCCTTCAGCATGGCCGGCACCAACGTCGCCGTCACTGCCGATTCGCAACTGGAGGCAATCACCGACCGTGGCTCGGTTCCCTTCGGGCAATTGACGCTCAACAACGGCACGACCCTGACCACGTCGGGCGCCGCCATGACGTTCGGCGGCGCCGGCGTTTCGGGCCCGGCGGGCCGTTCCGCGACGCTGGCCAACGACAACAGCGTAACCTTCGACGCCTACGCCGACGGCGGCGCGGCCACGACGTTCCGCAAGAGCGGCGCGGGCACGCTCACGGTCGACAACTCCGCCGGCGGCGTCCAGGCGGCCGCGACTACGTGGGAGGTAGCCGACGGCACGCTGCGGGCCGACGGGGCCAGTCCGCTGGGCGGCTCCACCGCCTTGGTCCTCTCCGGCGGAACGGCTTCTCTCGGCGACCGGATCGAGCCCCCCGCGGCCATTCCTGCGAGCGCGCTGCATCACTGGGGCATGGACGGCCCGAGCGGCACTGCGGTCGCGGTCGATTCGGCCGGAGGCAAGAACGGCACGCTGGTGGGCGATGCCACGTTCGTTCCCGACGCCGGGCTCGTCGACGGAGCGATCCTGCTCGACGGCGGCGGCGACCACGTGCTCGTGCCCGGCACGCCGGCGCCGGTGGATATCTTGAATCAGTCGTTCTCCCTGGCGTTTTACACCAAGCGCGACACCGGCGGCAGCGACTACGTGATCGGCATGGGCGATTCCGGCAGTGCCCGCCAGTCGCTGCACGTCGGCTTCCGCAATACCAACACCTTCACCCACGCCTTCTGGAGCGACGACCTGAACTGGAACAATCCCGAGGTGGTTGCTGATACCGAGCGCTGGCATCACTGGGTGACCACGTACAACGCCGCCACGAACCGGCAGGAGATTTGGGTGGACGGCCAACGGGTCGCCGGGCGGAACACGAGCGGCGCATTCCAGGGCTCAGGAAGCAACGATTTCTGGATCGGCCGCCGACGCGACGGCAACAACTTCGCCGGCCTGGTCGACGAGGTGTACGTCTACAACCGGGCCCTGACCGAGTCGGAAATCCAGGGCACGCGCGTCGCCCGCACGCCTGCCGACGTGAGCAGCGTGAACGTCCAAGTAACGGCCGACTCGACGCTCGAATCGCGCAGCGAGTCGCGGCTGGAGTTCTCCGGCGTTTCGCTCGACAACGCGATCCTGACCACCACCGGCGGACCGATGCGCTTCGGCACGGCTTCGGTGGCCGGCACCGGCGGGCTCAACACGACTGACGACGTTGCCGTCGGCTCGTACGACGACGGCGGCGGCGCGCCGCGAACGTTCGTCAAGCAGGGGCCGGGCACGCTCCAAATGGAAAGCGTTGCGGCCGCCGGCAGCACGATCTTTCGCGTGGAAGGCGGCAGCCTGAACGCCGGCGGCGCGGCCGATCCCCTCGGCGGCGCGCCCGAACTGGTCCTCGCCGGCGGAACCGTCCACCTGACCGGCCCCCAAGCCACCGGCGCTATCCTGCCGCCCGCCGTCGGCTACTGGTCGTTCAACGACGACACGGCGCAGGACGCCTCGGGCAACGATAACCATGGAATCCCCGGCGGGTCGCTCGTCTTCCAAGACGACACGCCGGTGGGCATCGGCAGCGCCCGCTCGCTCCGATCGCAGCCCGGTGGCGGCGCGGCCAACGTGCTCACCGTGCCCACCTCCGAATCCCTGGAGGCAATCAACGACGCCTTCACTCTCGGCTTCTGGATGAAGGCCGACCTGGGCGACAACGGCGACTGGGTGCGGCTGTTCCAGCATGGCACCGAAGACAATCCTAGCCGATCGTGGATGGTCAATCGAAACGGGGGCAACAACGACGTGAACGTCCGTGTCGACACCATGAACGGCGGGAACCACAATCAGAACATCGCCGTTGGCGGTCCGGCCGTGTTCGACGGCGATTGGCATCACCTGGTCTTCACGGTCGACTCGGGCGCCTGGCGCAAGTACGTCGACGGCATCCAGGTGGGCGCCGGCGGCTACAATCACGGCGACGGCCTGACCAACACGCGCGATTTGTACATGTTCGGCAAAAACGGCGTCGGCCAGTATGTGGGGGCCCTCGACGAGGTACACCTGTTCGACGTGGCGCTGAGCGGCGAGGCCGTGCAGAAGCTCTTCACCAACACCCACATCGGACCGCTGGTGATGACCTCGACCGACGTGCGCGCTACGACCGACGGCAGCCTTAGCGTCGTCACCGACAAGCACGCTTCGTTCGGGAATCTTTTCCTGCACAACAGCACCGCGACACTCCAGGGCGCTCCCGAGGGATTCAGCTTCGGCAGCGTGATTGGCGGGAACGGAGTCGTACTGAGCGAGCCGGGCAACGTGCTGAGCGTCCGCGACATGCTCGACCCCGGCGGCGACCCGGACGACCCCGGGCCTGGCGTCAATGCCGATTTCCTCGTCGATGGAAACCTGACGCTGGAAAGTGGAGCAAGCTACCGGTGGGAGCCTGGGACCGCCGCACTGGGCGACTGGCCCGACTCGGTCGATGTGGCGGGCGATCTGTCCCTTTCCGACTGGACCCTGGCCGTCGCCGCTCCCGACCGTGACGGTCTCCTTTGGGAGCCGCTGCCGCTGCTGCTCGGCTTCGACAGCGTCGCCTGGGACCCGGAACTGGTGTCGTTCGATCTCACCGAAGCGCCCGGCTGGGTGGGCGCCGTCAATCCCGACGTCATGGAGGTGAGGCATTTGCTCGACGGCCCGCGCGGCGAAGGCCTGTACCTGTTCGTGCCCGAGCCGGCCGGCGGTCTGCTCCTGGCCCTCGGCCTATTGAGCATGCTGTTGTGGCGGCGGCGGGAACGCCGGTAGAAGGCGGCGCGGAGTCGACGGTCCGAATGCGGCATACGGATCCCTTCCAGCGGCGCCTTGGGCAGGCCAGATTCACCAATCAGCGTCGTTTCGCTTTCTGGGCCCCGACGGCAACTGGAGGCGGCGGCCTTACGCCAGCTTCCTGAGCACGTAGGGCAAGATGCCGCCGTGGCGGTAGTAGGCCAACTCGACCGGCGTATCGATCGAGGCGTGGACGCGGAACTCTCGTGCGCTGCCGTCCGCGGCGATGGCGCGAACGGTAAGCTCTTGGCCGGGCGTGAGCGAATCGTCGAGGTCGGCAAGGTCGTAGGTTTCCTCGCCGGTCAGGCCGAGCGACTCACGCGACTGGCCTTCAAGGAACCGGAGCGGGAGCACGCCCATGCCGATCAGGTTGCTGCGGTGGATGCGTTCGTAGCTTTCGGCCAGCACGGCCCGCACGCCCAGAAGCTGCGTGCCCTTGGCGGCCCAGTCGCGGCTGCTGCCGGAGCCGTATTCGGCGCCGGCGAGGATCAGCAGGGGCACGCCTTCCTCGCGGTAGGCCATGGCGGCGTCGTAGATGCTCATTTCCCGGCCGTCGGGCAGGTGGCGCGTGACGCCCCCCTCGGTGCCCGGCGCAAGCTGGTTGCGGATACGGATGTTGCCGAAGGTGCCGCGGGTCATCACGCGATCGTTGCCCCGGCGGGATCCGAAGCTGTTGAAGTCCTTCGGCTCGACGCCGTGCTCCTGGAGGTACCGCCCGGCCGGGCTGTCGGCCCCGATGGCGCCGGCAGGCGAAATGTGGTCGGTGGTGACCGAATCGCCCAGCACGGCCAGCACCCGGGCGCCTCGGATGGGCGAAATGGGCGGCGGCGAGGCGGGCAGGTCGAGCAGGAACGGCGGCTCCTGAATGTACGTGCTTGCATCGCTCCAGGGGAACAACTCGCTGCCGGAAACCTCGATGGCGTTCCACATGGGATTCGCGTCGTAAACAGTGGAGTAGCGGCGGCGGAACATCTCAGCGTCGACCGCCTCGGCCGCCACGGCGCGCACCTCGTCGGGCGAGGGCCACAAGTCGCGCAGGTACACGTCTTGCCCGTCGCTCCCCTGCCCGATCGGCTCGCCCAGCAGGTCGATGTCGACCGTGCCTGCCAGCGCGTAAGCGACCACCAGCGGCGGCCCGGCCAGGTAATTCGCCTTGACCAGCGGGTTGATGCGTCCCTCGAAGTTCCGGTTGCCGCTGAGGACCGAAGCGGCAACAAGGTTGCCCTCGGTCACGGCCCGGGCCACCGGCTCGGGCAAGGGGCCGCTGTTGCCGATGCACGTGGTGCATCCGTAACCGACCGTGTGGAACCCGAGCGTTTCCAGCGGTTTGTCGAGACCGGTCTTGGCGTAATAGTCGGTCACCACGAGGCTGCCGGGCGCGAGACTCGTCTTCACGTACGGCGGCACGCTCAGGCCCCGCTCGACCGCCTTCTTCGCCACCAGGCCGGCGGCCAGCATGACGTCGGGGTTGCTGGTGTTCGTGCAGCTTGTGATGGCGGCGATGACCACGGCACCGTGACCGATGCGGGCGGAATTGGAAAGTGGGGCGGCCCCCGGCTCCGGCGAAGGGGGCAGTCCCCGGACCTCCGCCGTCCGGCCCAGTTCATTTTCCGCAAGCTCGAACCCTCGCGCCGAATGCGGCGCGGTGAGCGACCGACGGAACGCGGCCTGCATGTCTCTGAGCGGCACGCGGTCCTGCGGACGTTTCGGGCCGGCCAGGCTTGGTTCGACCTTGCTCAGGTCGAGCTGCAATCGCCTGGTGTACCGCGGCTGCGGGGTGGCCGCCGTGTGGAAAAGCTGGTTCTCCTTGCAGTATCGCTCGACCAGTTGCACCTGCTGTTCGCTGCGGCCGGTCAGTCGGAGGTAATCGAGCGTCCGCTCGTCGGTTGGGAACAAAGCGGCCGTGGCGCCATACTCGGGCGACATGTTCGACACGAGCGCGCGATCGGCCACGCCCATGGCGGCAACGGCCTCCCCGAAGAACTCGACGAACTTGCCCACCACTCCCTCGCGCCGAAGCGTTTGCGTGACGGCCAGCACGATGTCGGTGGCGGTGGCGCCGGGGGGCAGTTGGCCGACGAGTTCGAACCCGACCACCTCCGGCGCGAGCATGCCAAGCGGCTCACCCAGCATGACGGCCTCGGCCTCGATACCGCCCACGCCCCAGCCCAGCACGCCCAGGCCGTTGATCATGGGCGTGTGGCTGTCGGTGCCCACCAGCGTGTCGGGGAAAGCCACCGGTCCGTGGGCGTCGTCGCGCAGCACGACCCCTTTGGCCAGGTATTCTAGGTTCACCTGGTGAATAATGCCCAGCTCGGGCGGGAGGACCGAAAAGTTGGCGAACGACTTCTGCCCCCAGCGGAGGAACTCGTACCGTTCCCGGTTGCGATGGAACTCCAAGTCGGTGTTGATGGTCAGCGAATTGGGCGAGGCGAAGCTGTCGACCTGCACGGAGTGGTCGATGACCAGGTCGACGGGAATGAGCGGGTTGATCCGTTTCGGGTCGCCGCCGAGCCGCTTCATGGCGTCGCGCATGGCGGCCAAGTCGACGACGCACGGCACGCCGGTGAAGTCCTGCAGGATCACCCGGGCCGGCTTCAGTGCCACGGCCACGCTTCCCAGGCCCTCACTTTGCCACCCGGCTAGGGCCTTCACGTCCGATTCGGTCACCTGGAAGCCGTCGCAGTTGCGCAGCACGGCCTCAAGCAGCACGCGGATGGAGTACGGCAGTTGGTCGACTTTCGTCAGTCCGGCGTCTTCCAGACGTGCCAGCCGGTACATCGCCGCGTGGCCGCTGCCGGTATCGAACGTTTCGCGTGTAGAAAAGGGGTCAGTCATGGTCGGTAACTCGTGGGGGCGGGTCGGGGTGGTATAGGAAAGGTACGGAGTCCGAGCCGAAGTTGCGTCGAGATTCGCGAAACCTACCCACGAAGGCGCGGCAGAGCGCGTTTCTTTCGCAGTCGCAACAGCTCCGACAAGACGCGTTCACCGGACAACTGCTTCTGTGCCCTTCGATTGAATTGCACGGTCAGTTCGCGGAGCGATCTTGCCGATTGGCCGATCTCGTCTGCCGACACATTAAGCTCTTTGTAGACGTCGACCAGCACTTCACGGTCATGATCGGTAAGGGGCTCAAACTCGGTGCGGATCTTCTGAATCACGTCGTCGAGGCGGTTTCGCGGATAAGCATGATATGACTTCAGGGCATCCGGAAGCTGTGTGGAGGATGGACCAGCCAAGATCGGATAAATTGGTTTGTTCCAGGCGATCGCGGCGCCGATTTCGACCATGCCCATGGCGTCGGGCGTCGTATGGACAGAAACCACGGCGACGAGTGCCCGGCATTCAGCCAGCGCGTCCCAAATCGCGGAACTCAGATCGGTTCCCGGCTCGATGCACTCGTCGTAAAAGGCGTGAAGACCGGCGGACTCGAGGCGGCGAGCGATCTCTGCGGCCACCTCTCGATCCGACGAGCTGTAGGACAAGAAAACGTCATAGGTTGTCGTTGCCGTGACCATCACTGTCTCACTCTTCTTGAGAGTTCGGCCAGATACTGGTTGAACTCGTTGATTTGGAACGCTTTCTTTCCTTCGATGATGTCCGGAATGGCGTCCACCGTGACGTGGCACAGCACGGGAACAATTCGGTAGTTGCGCCGCCGTCCCCAGGCCGCCCCGACTTCGAGCAAGACCCAAGGGCGATCAACCGATTCCGGTGTCAATAATACAACCAGTTCCCGCGATACCTGGATTTGTGTCCGAATCTCTTCGGGAATACTATCACCACCGTTGATGTCCCGGTCGTCGCGAAACGTTGTTGCCCCAACCTCCTCGATCTTCTCGCAGAACATGGTGGCAAGCCACTTGTCTGCGGTGGCGTGGCTTACGAAGACCTGATACGAGGGTATTTTCGACGTCTTCTTGCGGCGTTTGCCTGGCCGTTTCGCTGTCATAACGCTATCCCAAAGCCCGACACCACTGCCGATTGTACCCGATCCGAGCAAAACCGGAAAGTGGGCAGGCATGCGGAGGAGTGCAAGACTCCTCCAGGCGAAGGGATTGGTACCCCCGATGAATCGTGCCCGGTCGGGCAGGGCGGCAAAAGTAGACCAAGTGGGGTTGTACCGGGGGCGGGGTGGTGGTAGATGTTATTGAAGAGATTTTTCCCACTTCGACACCGCGGCGGCGGAAAACGGTCGACGAGGAAAGGCGCTTTTTCACGGCGAAACAGCGTTCGCCATGAGTGGTGCCTTTTCCGCCGCGAAAACCAAGACAGACCCCGTGAACGCTTACTCTGAGGGGATAGGCTAACAGAAATGACGCGGGAAGCCTTCACCATGATCCACCCCCTACGAACTCGCCGTCGCAAGGCCCTCCTTGCACCAATGGGTATCGTGCTTTGGAGCCTGTTCGCAGCGGCTCCGCACCCGGCCGGCGCCGAAGAACCGCTGACGCCCGGCGAGCACTCGCGCGTGGTGACGGCCGACGGACGGACGCGGTCGTACGTGGTCCACGTTCCGCCGGGGTATCTTCCCGAGGAGCCGACGTCGGTCGTACTCGCCTTTCACGGAGCGGGGCTCAACGCACGAATGATGATGTTGATTTCCGGGCTGAATAAGAAAGCCGACGAGGCGGGATTTGTGGCGGTGTATCCGAACGGCACCGGGCTGGCGAATCTGGTGCTCACCTGGAACTCGGGCGGGCTACCGGAAAGCATCACCGAACGCAAACCCGACGATGTCGCCTTCACGGCCGCCCTGCTGGACGATTTGGCGGAGGTGGTGAATGTCGACGCGAAGCGGGTCTACGCCACGGGCATGTCGAACGGCGGGATGATGTGCTACCGGCTGGCGGCGGAACTTTCGGACAGGATCGCGGCCATTGCCCCCGTATGTGGCACGGTCGCGATCGAACCTTGGAAACCCACGCGTCCGATGCCCGTGATGCATTTCCACGGCACGGCCGACCGGATTGTGCCGTTTGACGGGCCGGCGAAGCCCATGCCGCAGTTTGTCAGTTTCAAGTCGGTCGAGGAGACGATCCGGTTGTGCGTGACGGCCAACGGTTGCCGGCAGAAGCCCGAGACCGTGCAACTTCCCGATACGGCGGACGACGGCACCACCGTCGTCCGCAGCACGCACGCGCCGTGCCGCAAGGGGGCCGAAGTCGTATTGCACACCATCGAGGGCGGCGGGCACACGTGGCCGGGGCAGCCGCCGCCCAATCGGTTCTTGGGGAAGTCGACGAAAGACATCGCGGCGAACGACCTGATGTGGGAGTTCTTCGAGCGGCATCCGATGGAGTAGTCCGGTTCCGGTGCGGCATGCATACGGTTTCGCGGCCCGGCCGACCGGAGGTGATCGCAACGCCTGAGGGATGCCTGCGAGGCGTGCCTTGCACACAACGACGGCGCCGCGTTGTGAAGGTAGAGAACTCGATGCGGGGGGGGCGATTACTCCACTCGTGCGTTTGCGTTTGGCTCTTCCGGTTCCCTACCCCCGGTTCCGCGCCCTCCGGCCGTGTGGTATAAAGGCCAAATCAATTGTACAGCGTCCGCAGACCCCCCCGGGGAGCCGTTCAGGGGGTTGTTCATGTCCTGTTTCGCATTTCAACGAGCGAACAGTCACGTTTTCGCGGCGAATGGGCCGTTCTTCGGCCCCATAGGACGCTATGCCGCGGGAATCGAGCAGCCTTGCCGGACGGCGTCGCCCCTTTGAGATCAGGAGGATTCCGATGGCTATTAGTCCGCAGAAACGCATTATGATGATTTCGACACACGGCTACGTGTCGGCAAACCCGGAGTTCGGCCTGCCCGATACCGGGGGGCAGGTGGTGTTCGTGCTCGAATTGTCGCAGTGCCTCGCCCGAATGGGCTACCGCGTCGACATCCTCACGCGCAAGTTCGAGAATCAACGAGCTACCGAACGTGTTGCCGATCGGGTCCGCATTCTGCGTTTTCCGTGCGGCGGCAAGGAGTTTATTCCGAAAGAAACACTTTGCGATTCGATTCCCGAATGGGTGACCAACGTCAAGCGCTTTATCCATTCGAAGCGAGTGAAGTACGGATTCATCAACAGCCATTATTGGGACGCGGGCCTGGCGGGCCAGGCGCTGGGCAACGAATTGCACATTCCGCATGTGCACACGCCGCATTCGATCGGCGCATGGAAACGCGACAACATGGACGGCGACCCGGACGCCAATGAGAAAAAGTACAACTTCCGGCGGCGCATCCGGGAGGAGAAGGTCATTTACGACGAATGCGACGTGCTTCTGGCCACGACACCGCAGCAGCGCGATATCCTCTTCGGCACGGAATACGACGTGCCGCCGGAAAAGCTGGTCGTCATTCCGCCCGGCTACGACGATACCCGGTTCTTTCCCGTCTCGGCCGCCAGCCGCCTGGCGCTGAAGCGCGAGTTGGGCATCAAGGGCCGTCTGGTGTTGGCCCTCGGCCGCGTTGCCCAGAACAAGGGTTACGACTTGCTGCTGCGGGCGATGCCCCACGTGTTGAAGCGGCACGACGACGTTCAGTTGCTTCTGGCGGTCGGTTCCACCGAGCCCTCCGAGGAGGAGGTGCGCCAGGTGGACGGTTACAAGAAGCTGGCCGCGGAACTGGGCATAGCCGACCGCGTGCGGTTCCACGATTTCATTCCGGACGAGCAGCTTGCCGACTTCTACCGCGCGGCCGACGTATTCGCCCTGAGCAGCCGGTACGAGCCCTTCGGTATGACGGCGGTCGAGGCCATGGCCTGCGGCACGCCGGCGGTAGTGACCACGGAAGGCGGGCTATGGGAACAGGTAACCTGGGGACTGGAGGCGCTGTACGCCAACCCGTTCGATACCGAGGTGTTCGGCCATGCCATCAACTCGGTGCTCTCCTACCCGCGGCTTTACCAACAGCTTGCCAAGTTCGGCTCGCAGAAGGCCCGCAGCAAGTTCACCTGGACCGGCATCGGCCAGCAGTTGCTGCGCGTACTGCAACACGCCGACGTGGGCATGTTCCGGCCGGACCGCGGCCATCCCAACAACGGTACCCACGCCGCGCCGGGACCCGACGAAATTACCGAGGAAGAGGAGCCGTGGGAGGTGGCCGCGTACTGAACCGGTCTACAGCCGCACGTCGGCAAACTCCTGTTCGAGGGCCTGGCGGGCCTTCTCGCCCTGGACGGCGTCGACCACCACGTTCAGACGCACTTCACTCGTGCTGATCATGGCGACGTTGATACCCGCCTTGGCGAGGCACTCGAAGACGCGATACGCCACCTTGGTGTGACTGCGCATGCCGATGCCGAACACCGACAGCTTCGCCACGTCGGGCGCCGACGTGGGCGGCGGACAGCCCAACTCCTTCGACAGGTCGGTCGTGACCTTCAGCGCCTCCTTCAAGTCGGTGCGCGGGACCGTGAACGTAATGCTCGCGCGGCCTTCACGTTCGGTGCTCTGAACGATCATGTCGATGTTAATGCTCGCCGCAGCGATTCGATCGAACACCTGTGCGGCCAACCCGGGCGAGTCGGCCAGGCCGAGCACGGTCACCCGCGACTGCGTTGCGTCGAGCGTCACGTCGTCGATGATCATCTCCTCCATGCGCTGCATGCGCGCGGCCACCTCGACGGCGTCCTGCCCGGCGTCTTTCGCCGCGCCGGCGGCAGGAGACCGGCCGGTGGGTTCGGGCGGCTTGTCGAGCGAGAAGGTTTCGTGGACGGTACGCAGGGCGTCGAGCGAATGGTCGCGGCCCACGAGCACCGAAATTTTGATCTCGCTGGTGGAAATCATTTGGATGTTGATGCCCCGCTCGCCCAAGGACCGGAACATGCTTTGTGCCACGCCCGCCTGCTCCGCCATGCCGAGCCCTACGACCGACACCTTCGAAACGTCGTCGTCGTAGCTGACGCCTTGCGCTCCGACCTCGGCCACCGCTTCTTCGACGGCTTTCAGCGTCGTCGGCAGGTCGTCCCGGAATACCGTGAAAGAAATGTCCGCGCAACTGTCGGCCGCCACGTTCTGGACGATCATGTCCATGGCCACGTTCTTCGCGGCAATCTTCGAGAACACCGCCAGCGCCGCGCCCGGTCGGTCGGGCACGCCCAGCACTGTAACCCGCGCCTCCTCCTTCACCTTGGCACAGCCGCACACGGCCTGGTGGGACGACTCGACTTCATCGGCGATCATCGTACCGGGCGTATCGCTGAAACTGCTCCGCACGTGCACCGGCACGTGGAACCGCTTGGCGAACTCGATCGCCCGGTTGTGCATCACGCCGGCGCCCGCGCTGCTCAGTTCCAACATTTCGTCGTAGCTGATGCGTTCGACGCGGCGCGCCTCGGGCACGAGGCGGGGGTCGGTCGTGTACACACCGTCGACGTCGGTGTAGATTTCGCACGCCTCGGCCTGAAGCACGGCGGCCAGAGCGACGGCCGTGGTGTCGCTTCCGCCACGGCCCAGCGTGGTGATGTTCCCCGCCTGGTCGATGCCTTGGAAACCCGCCGCAATAACCACTTTGCCGGCGTCGAGCGCTTCGCGCATTCGGTCGGACGAGATGGTGTGGATGCGGGCCTTCGTGTGTGTGCTGTCGGTCATGATGCCGATTTGCGCGCCGGTGAGGCTGATCGCCTTATGCCCCAGGGCATGCACCGCCATGGCCATCAGCGCCACGCTTACCTGCTCGCCGGTGGAAAGCAGCATGTCCATCTCGCGGGCCGGCGGTTCCCTGTTGATCTCCTTGGCCAACGCGATCAGCGCGTCGGTGTTCTTGCCCATTGCGCTGACGACCATAACCACCTGGTGGCCTTCCATTTGTGCACGGATCGCCTTGCGGGCCGCGGCGAGAATTTTGCTGCTGTCGGCCACGCTGGTGCCGCCGAACTTCTGGACAATGATTGACATGAGACCGATTTCTACGAATTCATGAGTTACGGGGACTGAAATACGACGGTGCGATCTTCCGAATCGCAAACACTGTTGGACGACTCGGAGAGTCGTGCTACTGTAGGGCGACTCTCCGAGTCGCCGTCCCACGGCTCAACGAGCCGTGCGGCACGTTCCTACTACGGTGCCTCTCCCAAAAAATGCGCCATCACGCGCCAGCCTTCCTCGAACGTCAGGTCCGATGCCGCGCCGGTCGGGTCGTCGTACTGAGCGGCCGCGTCCGGGGCGATGCCGGTGCCGGCCATCGCGAACGGCACGCAGCCGTGTTCGTGGGTCTTGGTGCGCAGGAAGGTGGGGTGGTCGGGCGAAACGAGGATCCGGTACTCGCCGCCGGCCCGTAGCGCTTCGTGCACCGGCGCCACGATGTGGCGGCTGATTTCCTCCAGGGCTCGCACCTTGGCTGCCGTGTCGCCCTCGTGCGAGGCCTCATCGGTCGCCTCCACGTGGACGCACACCAGGTCGATCTCAGGATCGCCGATCGCCTCGACGGCGTAGCGGCCCTTGGCCGCGTAGTCGGTGTCGGTATAGCCGGTCGCGCCGGGCACTTCGATCCGCCGCCATCCGAACAGGGCGGCCAGCCCGCGCAGCAGGTCGACGGCCGTAATCATGGCCCCGCGCCGGCCGTACTGCTGGGCGAAGGGCGTCAGATCAGGAATCTGCCCCAGCCCCCACAGCCACACGTTGGTGGCCGGCAGCTTGCCGGCGGCGACCCGCCGGGCGTTCACTTCGTGCCCGGCAAACGCCTCGACCGAGTCGCTCATAATCTGGTTGAGCAATTCGCTCCCCGGTCCGCGAGGGTAGTCGTCCAGTACCGAATTGTCGGTCAGGTCGTGCGGCGGCGTGGTTCGGGTGTCGCCGGAAAAAGGGACAGGCCTCTTGGCGCCTCGCACAACCAGCAGATTGCGGTAGCTGACGCCCGGATGGAACTCGAACCGGTCGCCGCCTAATCGCTCCTGGAGCGTGGCCAACAGCGCCGCCGCGTCCTCGCTGGCGATGTGGCCGGCCGTGAAGTCGCGCATTACTTGTTGCTCGATGGTCACCAGGTTGCAGCGAACGGCCCAGTCGTCAGGGCCCAATTCTATGCCCTGGGCCGCGGCTTCGAGCGGCGCGCGGCCGGTGTAGTGTTCGTGTGGGTTGTAACCCAGCAGGCTAAGGTTGGCCACGTCGGAGCCTGCGGGCAGTTCATCGGGCACGTTCATGGCGCGGCCCACAACGCCCGCGGCCGCGACGGCGTCCATGGCCGGCACGTCGGCGGCTTCCAGGGGCGTGCGACCGCCCAGCGAGTCCTGCGGTTCGTCGGCACAGCCGTCGGGAATAATGATGGCGTATTTCATTTTTGCCCTCAGTCGCGAACCCGCATGCGGACGCTCCCGGTGTGAACACACGGCAGGCGGTCGATGGCTTGCATCGCCGTCTGCAGCGCGCCTTCGGTGGCGGAATGGGTCATGATGACCAGCGGAACGAGCTGGTCGCCCTCCTCGGAGGCCTCGTGCTGGATGACCGAGGCGATGGAAATACGGTTCGAGCCGAGAATGCCGGCAATCTCGGCCAGGACTCCGGGCCGATCGTTCACGCGGAACCGCAGGTAGTACCGGCCCGGAATATGCTCGGGGTCGCGAAGCGCGACGGTCGACTCGGCCCCGGACGACCAGAGCCCTAGCGTTCGGAACGTAATGGCCATCCGGCCGACGACCGTGTCGATCAGATCGGCGACGACGGCCGAGGCGGTGGGCATTTGGCCGGCCCCCTGTCCGTGGAAAAAGACCGGCCCGACCGCATCGCCCACCACGCGAACGGCGTTGAACGCCCCCCGCACTTCGGCCAGGGGGGTGCCACGGCGCACGAGCGTGGGCGATACGTGCAGTTCCAGGCCCTCGTCGCCTAACTCGGCCATGGCAAGCAGCTTCACGTGATACCCCAACTCGGCGGCGCAACGAATGTCGATTAGTTCCACCACGTCGATGCCCGTGCGGGGAATGTCGCGCCAATCGATTCGGGCGCCGAACGCGAGGTGGGCCAGGATGGCCAGCTTCTGCGCGGCGTCGCTCCCGTTAACGTCAAGCGTGGGGTCGGCCTCGGCGTAGCCCCGCCCCTGGGCCTCGGCCACGCTCTCGGCGTAGGAGGAACCTTGCTCCTCCATTTGGGTGAGAATGAAGTTGCTCGTTCCGTTAAGGATGCCGTGGATGGCTTCGACCTGATTGGCGGTCAAGCACTCGCTGATGGCCGCGATGATGGGAATGCCCCCCGCGACGGATGCCTCGAAGGCGATCGACCGGCCCAGCGAGCGGGCCCGATCGAACAGTTCGGCGCCGTGCTCGGCCAGCAGTGCCTTGTTGGCCGTAACCACGTCCTTGCCCGACTCGAGCACCCGAAGCATAATCGAGCGTTCCGGCTCCAGCCCGCCAATGAGTTGCACAACCGCCGTAATGTCCTGGTCGGCCAGCACGCTTTCGAGGTCGTCGGTGAGCATTCCCTTCGGGAGATTAATGTTCCGCTCCCGCTGCAGGTCGGCGTCGACCACCCGGACGAGTTGTACGGGCCGCCCGGCTCGCCGGGTAATCCGCTCGGGGTGCTCCAATAACAGGCGGGCGACCCCGGAACCGATCGTCCCAAAGCCGACGAGGGCAACCTTGGCAGCATCCATTGTGTATCTTTCCGGAACAGCAGGTCAGTACAAGCGTAGGAACCGCATATAGTAAAGGTTATGGTTCGGTAACGTCAAGCGGCACGGCTTGCAACATCCTGCGTACGCGGCATACTAAGGGACCGTAGGCCGATGCAATCGGCCGGTTCATTCCAAGACAGCAATAATACCCCCTCGATGAGGAGTTATTCGTGGAAGAAAAATCGCTCGCGTTCTTCAAGAGCCTCCTGGAAACCCCCAGCCCGTCGGGCTATGAGGCCCCCGTCCAATCGCTCGTACGCGACTACGCGGCCGCGTTCGCCGACGACGTGCGGACCGACCTCCACGGCAACGTCATCCTGGCACGCAACCCCGACGCCCCGGTGCGCCTCATGTTCGCCGGCCACTGCGACCAGATTGGGCTGATCGTCCAGCACATCGACGACGACGGGTTCCTGTACGTCGGGGCCATCGGCGGCTGGGATCCGCTGATGCTCATCGGGCAGCGGATGCGCGTGTGGACCCGCAGCGGCGATATCCTCGGCATCATCGCCCGAAAGCCCATCCATCTGCTCACCGACGAGGACCGCAAGAAGGTGCCGAAGCTGAAGGATCTTTGGCTCGACATCGGGGCGGCGAACAAGGAGGAGGTCGCGAAACTGGTGCGGATTGGCGATGCCGTCACGCCGGAACTGGGCTACCACGAAACACTCAACGGCCGCGCCGTTTCGCCGGCGATGGACGACAAGGCGGGCGCATGGGTGGTCGTCGAGGCGTTGCGGCGCATCGAAGCGAAGAAACTCCGTTGTGGCGTGTTCGCCGTGTCGACCGTTCAGGAAGAGGTCGGGCTGCGCGGCGCCCGAACCAGCGCGTTCGGCATCGACCCGCACGTGGGTGTGGCCGTCGACGTGACCCACGCCACCGACTGCCCCACCATCGAGAAAAAAGAAGAAGGCGAGGTAAGCCTTGGAAAGGGGCCGGTCATCGCCCGCGGGCCGAACATGAACCCCAAGGTGGTCGACCTGCTGCTCGACTGCGCCGAGGCCCACTCGATCGCCTACCAGCTTGCCGCCGAAGGCCGGGCGACGGGAACCGACGCAAACGCCATTCAGATCAACCGGGCGGGTGTGGCCACCGCCCTAGTGAGCGTGCCCAACCGCTACATGCACAGTCCGGTCGAAATGATTTCACTCGACGACATCGACCGCACCGCCGACCTGTTGGCCCGCTTCGCCGAGCGGGTAACCGAGGAGTTGGACTTCGTGCCGTGAATCCGCTCGGCCAGGGCTTCGAGCAGGAGGACGAATCGGGGGCCGGGAATCATCGCATAGTTCGCGTCGAGGGCGTACACGCGGCCCCGGGCGACGGCTTCGATCTGGGGGAATTGCTCCCAGTCGGCCAGTGCTTGTTCGGCCGCGGTGGCGGCCCGGCCGGCGGCCAGGTCGATGATGACCTCCGGCGCGATACGGATCATCCCTTCGACTGACACGACCGGGTATGGAATGGCCGGCCCGCGGTAGGCGTTCCGCCCGCCGGCCAGTTCGATCAGTTCCTCGAAGTAGGCGTCGCGCCCCGCCACGAAAGCATCTTCGATCGTGCCCGAGCCAAGCGCCCGGTCGATGACCACCAGCACACTGGGCCTCGGCAAGCCCTCGGTGCGCCGCCGGACTGCGCGGATTCGCCCACGAAGATTGCCGACGAGTTGCTCGGCCCGCGCGGCGGCGCCGCATCGGGCGCCGAGCGTGGCGATGGCGTCGAGAATCTGCCCGACGCTGTCGTCGCTGACGATCCGGGTGCG
>CAYPWB010000036.1:0-26100 GCA_964414315.1 uncultured Planctomycetaceae bacterium
GATTCTTCTGACAGAACTCAAGCATAGTCAGGAGAGACTGGCAGGTCCAGGGGTAGCAGGCGCGTTTGGGAACTCTCGCGGCGAAGTTGGTGCCCGGGGATGCCGCCATAAGGCTAGGCTGGCTAGCCCTAATTGGGCATCGCATTGCCGCACAGACCGACCTTCCACGGGCCGACTTGCCGAGAAGGCAGAATCAGAAGGTCGCCAGGAATTCGTCGATATCGACGAAGGTCAGGTCCCCGGGTTGCTCGGACGAGGCGGGATGGCTCTCCCACTCGGCGTCCGGCTCATAGACCCAGCCGTCCTCCGGCGGCGGGGCGCGCGGCGTCGACGGATTCCATAGCCCGCAGTGGCGCAGAATCTTCTCGATTGCCGGCCCCCTGCGGCGGTTCAAGAAAGGCGACTACCTTCATCTGCGGCCGGCTTCGGCTTGTTTGCGCAGCTCCGTGATGTCCGCAAGGGTCTGGCTGCCGAGAAGACTGTGCCAGCCTACGCCATCTGCCCTATTGCCGGCTGCGCCCGCAACCCGCGAGGGGCTGCAAACATGCACGCACCGTGCGCGCATGCTGCGACGAAAGACCCTAACGAGCAGCTTGCGGCGATCGTCAAGACGCGCCCCGACTTGCCCTCGGACCTAAGAACCCAACGCCCAGATCTGAGCGATCGTTACCAACGCCTCGCTGGTATCGACCGTGAACTTGACGGCCAAGGGATGCTCAATCAGGATTCGGAACGGACCCTCCCGCGACTCGCCCGCTCGGGGGCCTTCTTCGGCGAGAACGGCTCCTATCACGTCCATCGCGCGAACCACCTCTGCACGATCGGGGCGTGCCAGGACGATGCGCAACGCTTCATCTCGTGCCGGCGGAGCCCAGTCAACCTGATAGCTCATAGCAGCTTCCGCACTTCTCGCATCACTTCTTCGTGCGGCGCGCGGGCCGGATCGCGCAGCCGCTGGTGAAGTTCGGCATCCGAAGCCGGTGAATCGACACCTTCGTAGAGCGAATGGCCTGCCGCGGGCGAAAAGACACCGAGCCTCTTGCCCGATTCATCAAGAATGACGACTGGGCCGCTCACGTCGGAGAGCAGCGACTTGAAGTCGGGCGTGACAGTAACGTGACCCATCATAGCCTCCTCTTTCAACTCACCTCTTCATTATACCGCGTCTGTCCGTTCGTTGAAGATGGCCGCAACGATCTCCCTTTGGCTCCTCTTCCGGAGATATCAGTTGGCATCCCTAATACCGTACGGCCGGGGTGCGCATGCACTGTCTATTCCACCTCCATCACCACACGGAAGCCCACGTTGTACACAGGCTGCCAGGGTTGGTAGTTCATGCGGAAGCTGCTGCGGGCGCGGTGGGGGCGGTCGTACCAGGAGCCGCCGCGGACGACTTTCGGCCCCGTGCCGCCCGGCTCGTCGCGGCCGTCGCGCAGGTTGTACGGGTAGGGGCGGTACTCAGTTCGCGTCCATTCCGCCACGTTGCCGTGCATGTCGCAAAGGCCCCACGGGTTGGGCTCGTACCGGCCGACCGACTGCGTCACCATCGCGCCGTCGTCGAAGCGGTCGTCGCGCGGATGCCAGGAGGGCGAATCGCGACTGGCGAACGGCGCGAGCCGGCGGTCGGCCAGGTTGGCGAACCGGCCGAAGTCGGTATCGAGGCCGCCGTACCAGAAGTCGTCGGCCGTGCCCGCCCGGCACGCCCATTCCCACTGCGCCTCGGTGGGCAGCGTGAACTCCTTGCCCGTCTGCTGCGAAAGCCACCGGCAGAAGTGCATCGCCTCCTGCCAGGTGATGCGGGCGACCGGCTGGTCGGGCCGGTTGATCGGGTGCCCCCGGTCGCTGTGGTCTTTGTTCGTCCGGCTGATGTAGGCCGTATCGTGGTGCGGGTCGAACTGCGCGTACTGCGCGTTCGTCACCTCGCACGTGCCCAGGTAGAAGGGCCGATCGATGCGGATGCGGGCGGGCGGGAACTCGTCGGCCGGGACCGACGCGGTATCGCGCGTCGCGCCCAGGACGAACTCACCGGCGGGGACGAGCACCAAGTCGAGCGTTACGCTCTCGGCCAGGTCGATCCGCAATTCAGCCGGCAGATTCGCCCGCTCGGCCGCCTCGGCCTGCCGACGTTTCGCTTCGCCCGCGTTGAACGGCCAACCGGCCACTCGAAGCCGTGGCGTCGGGCGGGAAGGCACCTGTTGCGGAGGCACGAACTCGACCGCCGGACGTTCGACCTCAAGGATTTCCTCGGGGTTCTCCGGCCGGTTGGCGTACCGGGTGCGCATTTCCAGCCGTCGCTCGTGGCGGTTGCCGGGAATGCCCCGATGCTCGCCCCAGGTGCCGTGGTCGGGCACATTCAGGTCGATCCAAGTGATGAGCCGGTCCCACGCCTCGGCGTCGAGCTGCACGCCATGGTGCCCCTTTTCGAGCATCTGCACGAGTTCGCTCGTGCCGGCGTGGAACTCCAGCGGCTTCTGCAGGAAATAGTCGCTTTCCGGCCCCGGGCGGCGGACGAACGGGTGCAAGGCTACGTAAGAGGGGGTGAAGTTGCGGAACTCGGCTGTGCCGTCCACGCGCAGGTCGGGCGGGGCGTAGCCCGGCTTGCCCGGCGTGTGGCAGCCTACGCAGTGGCGGTCGAGCACCGGCTGCACCTCGCGGCGGAAGCTGAAGCCGCGCACCGGTCCGTACCAGGGCCGGATGGTCGACGGCGGGCGCTGCAGCGCCCGGGCCGCGCGCGGCGGCGGCGTGCTGTTCTGGTCCTCATGGCAGCCCACGCACGAGAGCACCTCGCCCGGCATGGCCGTGAACCAGCTTCGCATCACTTGCAGCGCCCGACCCTTCTCGTCGAGCGGCTGCACGGCCAGGGGCGTATTGGCGGGCACGCGGAAGCTGGCCGAGCCGTCGGGTTCGACGGGCACGGTGCCGTGGATGCGCCGCGCGTCCCACGGGCCGTCGATGCCGATGTTGATATGCCCGCCCATGCCCGGGTAGGCGTAGTGCAGCTCGTACACTCGCAACTGCTTGACCGAGCCGCGCGGGACACCTTCGAGCCCCGGCCCCAGATACACGTCGGTCAGATACACCAGCGCCTCGTCGCCGGCCGGGTCGACGCGGTCGGGAATGACCGGCGGGGTAGGCGATTTGCGCAGCGGCACGGGCTCGAACAGGGCGTAGCCCGGCTCCTCACGCAGCAGCACCATGTTGTCGAACGTATCGACCAGGTAAATGCCCCATAGGGCGTCGGGCGTCGGCTTGCAGGCCACGAGGAAGTGCTTTTCGCTGAGCGGGTACGGGTGGAGGAACTTCGGCCACGAATTGTTGACCAAGGAGTCGGCAATGATCGGCTCAACTTCCCGGCCGTGGCCGGGGATGCGCTGCACGGCGCCGTCGGCCCGACGGCGGCCCTGGGCCGGGTCGAGCACGACCATCTCGCCCATCCGCGGCACTCCGTGGTGGCCCGACACAATGCCCACCACTTTCGTCGGATGCCCCGGGATAGGTCGGGCGTAGAAAATCGAGTTCGGCCAGGGCGAGTTGCTGCCGTAGAACTCCAGTTGGTTCGTGCCGTCCGGATTCATGTGCATCAGCAGCCGGGTGAAGTAGTGCGGCGAGTCGGAGTATTCCCACCGGGTGAACAGCACGCGCCCGTTGTTGAGCACCGTGGGGCACCAGTCGTGGTCCTGGTCGAAACAGAGCTGGCGGACGGTCGGTTCGTCGGGCTCGCTCGGATTCGGCGTGAGCAGGAACAGGTTGGCCACCCAATTCCCCCCGCCCACGCACGGAACGCCTTGAAATACCCGCGTCGAGCCGAAGATAATCCGTCCGTCAGGCAAGTAGCAGGCGTCGTAGTTGTTCACGTCGGGATAGTCGCCGGGCGTGATCTGCCGGAGCTGCTTGCCGTCGGCGCCGACCTCCCAGATTTGCCATCGGCCGTTCTCGTCGGGCATGGAGAAGAGCATCCGCCGGCCGTCGAAGTGCAGGTCGACGTCGCCGACGAACTCGCCGTTTTCCGGGCGGAAGAGCGTTTCGAGCTTGCCGTTTGAATCCTGAAGCGAAAGCACCGCGATTTCGTTGTCGTACCCGCGCGAGGGCAGTGCGCAGTTGCCCTGCCAGTTCTGCGGCAGGCCCAGCTTGGGCGAGTCGGCACTACGGCGGACGACCAGCAACTTCTGGAAATCGAGCAGCGGGTTGGCCAGCAGGGCGTCGCGCCGCAGCGACTCGGCGGCGGCCAGCAGATCGGGGATGCGCCGGTCGGCGCCGCGTTCGCCGCGGGCGCGGGCCAGCTCAAGGTCGGTTATCTGCCCGTTCAACTCCGCCAGGCGGCGGAGGAAGTCGCGCCCGCCTCGATACCGGCCACCGAACGTGCCGTCAAGGTCCTCGACGGCCAGCCGCAGGGCGGCGAAGTTGACCTGTCGGAGTTCCTCCGGACGATGACGGAAGCGGCAGGCCCTCTCGAACAGAGCGAGCCAGCGAGGGTCGCCGGGTGGGGCTTCGGCGCGGACGAGCTGCTCGAACTCGGCGTGCATGCCCTCACCCCCGGCGCTGCAGTGTTTCAGGGCGCTTTCGATCATCTGCCGTTCCAGCCCGGCGTCGTCGCGGCCGGCGAACCAGCCGAGGTGCGCTTCGCGCGGCAGGTGCTCCTTGAGCCAGTTGCTTTGGAGCGGGAAGTCGGCCTCGAACCGGTTCCAAAGCCCTGCGGCGGGATCCACGCCACCTGCAGAAAAGTAGAATCCGTGCCCGCCGCTCCGATTGTAAATCTTCAGCAACAGCGTATTCTCGCCGGGCTGCAATTTGAGCACAGCCTGGTCCTGGTTCGGTGCCGGACCGCGGGCGACGTCGTGCGAAAGGACCTCCTCGCCGTTTAGCCACACGACCAGCCCGTCGTCGCTGCCCAATCCGACCGTCAGCCCGACTGCCGACGGCGCGTGCACCGTGCGGAACAAGTAGGTGGCGAAACCGTTCGCGGTATTCGGCAGCGAGTGGACCTGCCCGTCGGCAAACTCGGGCCGGCGCTGCCAACGCGGATTGCCGTCGGCGTCTTTGGCCTCCAGGTCGACCCCCTCCTCGGGAAACAGCCGATCGCCGAACCCTTGGGCCTTCAGTTGGCCGGTGGCATACCAGGCTCCGAACTCCAGCTCGCCCTCGGCCTGCCGGTCGAGCAACTCGGCCCGCGTCGCCGCCATGGCTTCCGACCAGGTGCCGCGTTTCACATACCCGTCGTCCGCCGAGCAGTACGCAGCGGAACCTGAGCCCAAGGCGACGAACACGAACGGAAGAAGCCAAACGGCGCGGGAAGAACCAGGCTGGGCGTGCATCAATGCATCCTTTTCGCGAGGTGGGAAAGGGTGGGAATGGAAAACGCAGCACGGCGTCCGCCGCGTCCTGCACTAACAATACGCAAGATCGTGAACTTCTTCACAAAGCTCCGACCCTGCCTTCGAGCGGAAGCTCGCATTGGCAGGCGGCCCTGCCGTCCTGTGCGGCAGCGCTACCATCCCTACTGTAGCCGGGCCGGAAGACCGATGCAACCTCGTTCCGGGGGGCTCTGGGCCACGGCACAGGCCATGGCCCATGCCCTGTAATCGTTCACGCGGGTTGGCGACGCAGGCTGTTTTCTCCGTTGCATCCACGGGGCGGCAGGGCCGCCAACCAATGCGAGCTTCCGCTCGAAGCCAAGGCCACGACTGTGTGAAAAAGTTCACGATGTTTGCGGTTGGTAGTACAGGGGACAGTCCCATTTTCGCGCCCGCAGCGGCTGGCCGATTGGGCAAATCGTCCTTTGTGCCGCGAAAACCGGGACCGCCCCCCTGTGAACGGTTCCCCGTGCCCTTCACCTACCCCCTGCGGAGGACGTAAAGGAGAGAGCGCTACCCACTCTGAGCTCCTCGGCGGCGAGGTGAAGCGCCTCACCCTCCGGCTTGTGGAAGGTTCGGGTTCCAAGAACGTGTTGTGAAACTCATTCGCGAAATGCCGCCGGAGCGGTCTGGACACAGCCGGCCCCCGAACCGCGACGGCGTTGGCGATACTCTATTCCAACGTCGGCCGGGCAAGTTCGCCCCGCAACTGCGCCTCGCCGCCCTCCTTCTCATACACCCCGTAGAAGAGCGACATCGAATCGAGCCAGACGGTAATGCGGTACATCTCTTCCGGCGAAAGTTTTACATCGTGATGCCCTTCCCGCAGAAGCTGGTACAGCTTCGACGCCCGGGCGCCGAACTCGCCCGGCGTGGTGCGGTACCACTTCGGATCGTCCCAGCCGCTTCCGCCGTAGTCGTAAAACCCATACTTCGGGGCCAGGCTGACGTACGAGCGGAAATAGGGCGTCGACCGGTTCATGTAGGTCCCCTTTTCCGGATACACGGCCAAACTGCTGTCCAGCGGCGGGGCCTTGTCGGCATTGTCCTTGTGGCACGCCACGCAGTGCTTGTCGAGCACCGGCTGCACCAACCGAGGATAGCTGAACGGGTTGGTGCCGTCCGCATCGGGCTTCAGCGGCGAGGGTGGGCGGCGCATGGCCATTGGCAGTGAATCGGGCAGCGGCGGGCTGTCGTGCCGCGGCTCGTGGCAGCCCTGGCACACGGCCCGCTCGCCCGGCTGGAACTGCGTGGCCGAACGCATGGAAGTGATCGCGAGGCCGTCCGCGTCGAGCGCCTGGAAGTACAACTCGCGCCGCGACGGCACGGTGAAGTAGGCGCTGCCGTCGGCCTCGACCGGCACCGTACCCAACACGCTCCGGGCCAGGTTGATGGAATCCTTCCCTTGCGGAATCTGCACGCCCGTGTTGTGCGGCACCCGGGCCGAGGCGACCGAAAGCGGCAGGATCTGATACACGCGCAACTCCTTGATCTGAGTCCCTTCGGGCCAGGGCAACAGGCCCTTGTACACGTCGATCACGCCGACGGTCGCTTCCGCCGGCTCGTGCTCGGGCGCGCGCACCGACCGGTCGGGGATGACCGGCGGCACGGGGCGCGGCCGCAACGGCAGCGGGTTCTGGCACGCGATTTCCGAGTCGCGGTACAGCAGCTCCCGGTTGCCGAAACTGTCGAGCAGGTACAGGCCGTAGCGCCCCTTCGGCCCGCTAAGGCCCGGCACTTCCATCGCCGCGTCGTACACGACGAGGTAGTAGTCTTCACTGAGCGGCGCCGCCTGGCCGAACGTTTGCGCACGGCTGGACCCCTGGCTTTCCGGGAAGTGGCTTTCGGGCGTCAGCCGACGGACCGGCGCCATCGCGTCGTCGTCGGGAATGCGCGGGTCGACAACCACCAGCGAGCCGAACGCCTGGCCGTGGTGCGGCGCCGCCGTGGCCACGTATCGGTGCGAACCGGGAATCGCGCGGATGTCCAACTCCATGTCGGGCCGGCGGGCGCGAACGGAAAAATTACCGTGCACCGCCCGCGGGTCGCAGCCGTCCGGCGTCATCACCCAGGGTTTGTGCGCCACGACGCCGTGCCGATCGACGTAATCCCACCGGGTGAACATGATCATGCCGTCGTGGGCGACGCTCGGATGCCACTCGTTCGTCTCGTGGAAGCTCAGGCAACGGATGTCGCTGCCGTCGGCGGCCATGTCGAACAGCGTGTAGGTGGGGCACACCCGACCGCAACGCAGGTAGCCGCCCCGCCGCTCGCTGTTGAACACGATCCGCCCGCTGGGCATGAGCACCGGGTCGAAGTCGTTCCACGTGCCGTCGGTAAGCTGCTCCAAGCCGGTCCCGTCCACATTCACGCGGAAGATGTGGTAGCAGCGCCCCTCGTGCCAGTAGCCGCGGTCGGGATGGTCGGTATGATGGCGGTGCTCGGGGTCGCCCCGGTTCTCAACGTACGCAAACAGAATATGCTTGGCGTCGTACGACAGATGCGGCGAGAGAAACGAACCGCCGGTATCTTCGCCGTGCCGCCGGCCCATGCCGTCGTAACGCACGGCGGGAGGGGTGTTGGGGCCGCCGCACAGCCGCTCGCCCTTCAGCCGGCCGCGCTCCACCACCGAATCGGCCAGCACGTCGCGCACCCGCGGTTCCGGGCCGAACGCGTCTTCCAGGACGTACAGCCCGCCACCGGGCGTAGCCGCAATGCCGTAGTACTGGTCGCACATGTGGTTGTACAGCGCCCGGTGCCGCTTGAGGAACACGATGTCGTTGAAGTCCAACAGCGGATTGCTGAAGGCGATGCGCCGCCGCAGCCGGCAGGCGTCGGTGTACAGGGCGTAGCGGGCGCCGGTGTCGGCCACGTCGATGGTCGTGCCGGCCGACTGCAATTCGCGCAGCTCGGCCGCCATGGCGTCGAGTTCCGGCCCGCCGCCCAGCTTCTTCAAATCCTCCAGCAGGGCCGTCGTGCGGCGCAGAACGACGTCGGCCGGATCGCGATCGGAATCCAGAATGAGCGCCTCGGGGCGGAAGGCCTGGTGCGCGACACTCGCGAAATGTTCCCGCCGCCGCAGGTCGTGCTCCAGGGCAAGGAACTGCCGGCGCAACTCGTCGACGCGCATAGGATGGTCGGGCAGTACGCGAAAGACGGCGGTGCCCTGGGCCCGATCGGCGTCCATCCCGGCCCACGCCTCGAACCGCCGGTACTTGCCGTCGAGCCGGTACACGACGGTGCTGTTCGAGTGGACCCAAATGCCGCGTTCGAACTCGCGTTCACCAATTCGCAGCGGGTTGTCCTGCCAATTCTTATCGACCAGCAGTTCGCCCCAACCGACGCTCACGTGATCGGGCTCAAGCTCGCCCAGCCACACGGTGCTGCCGTCTTCGGCCACCAGACGGGCGCCGCCCCAGATATGGCAATTCCCGCCGCCGCTGCGCAGTTCCGTGCTCAGTTGCAGCCACTGCCAACCGGCCACGTCGACCGACACCTCGACCCCCGGCCCGTCGCCGGCGATCGGCCCGCTGTCGAACGGCGCGGCGGCCGACAGCCCGGCGGCGACCGCAACCAACAGGAGGGCGCCCAACAGAGTGTATAGGTGGCGGAACTCGTGCGTGGATCGTTGCATGGAAGCTTCCTTCGGGCGGCTATGGGGATGGTTGGCGCCGTTCGTAACCAGCCGTTCGGGCGGGCCCGCGAACGGTCGCGTCCCTTTCATTATCGTAGCGGGCAGCGCGTATGTCTAGGAATGGGGCGGCGGTGCACCGGGAACTACGATTTCGCCAGATGGTTGTAAATCCTGTAGAACCCAACTAAACTGGATAGGTGGAATTGTTATCGCAAATATCCCAGACAAACAACCTATTGCTTGCCCAGGGATAGCCCCCCCCTTCCGGAAGGGAAACCTCGCCGACAGCGGGACCCGACCGGTGCCGCGACGCGCTCTCCAGTCCCCGCCAGAGTGCTAGGCAGCAACCCCACCTCGATTGGGTTATTTCGCAACGCACATACAGCCGACGTCCGACGGTTGCCTTTGGAGGTTCAACAGATGATTCGCACGAGAATGATGCTTGGCATGGCTCTGGTTTTCGCTTCAGGCGGTGCGGTGGTAGCTGCTCCCATGTTGCCCGGCGGAGGAACCCTGTCCGGAACGATCGCCATCCTGAGCGATGGCTCGATCGTCGACACCGACGACTACCAGATTAGCGCCGCAGGCGTGACGATCGCCCCGGGTGCCGTCGAGTACCTCGCCGTGGGCGGCGGAGGTGGCGGCGGCACGAGCACCTCGTTCAGCACGGCCGGCAGCGGCGGCGGCGGCGCCGGCGGGATGGTCGAGGGGACACTTGGAATTAGCCAAGCTTCTTACGACGTGCAGGTCGGCGATGGAGGCGCTACCGGATCGCCAGGCAACAACCCCGGTGCGAATGGCGGCAATTCGCTGTTGGGCCCTGTAACCGCACTGGGCGGCGGCGGGGGTGCAGGCGGCAATATGAACGGTCGTGACGGCGGCTCCGGCGGCGGCGGCCGCGGCAACAGCACAAGCGGCGGCGCGGCGCAGCAGCCCGCGTCGACGTCCGGAGGGCTCGGCAACCCGGGGGGTACGGGCGGCGGCGCCCAGGGTGCCGGTGGCGGCGGCGGCGCCGGAGCGGCCGGCGGCAACACCTCGAACAATGACGGCGGCGCCGGCGGCGCCGGATGGGCATCGTCTATTACCGGAAGCGAACTCCACTATGCCGGCGGCGGCGGCGGGGGTGGCCGTATCGACGGTACGCCGGGATCCGGCGGAATCGGCGGCGGCGGAGACGGCGCCAACGATAATATCGCCGCAACGCCCGGCGCAGCCAACACCGGCGGCGGGGGCGGCGGAGGCAACAACGACCGCGTGGGCGCCACAGGCGGCTCCGGCGTTGTGTACCTCCGCTACTTCGGCGACGGCCCGGTTTCCACCAGCGGCGATGCCGTCTCGCAGCTCACCGACGACGACGAGGGCTACACCCTCCACGCCTTCACCACAACCGGCAGTTCCGCGTTCGAACTCAATGCCGGCGTGAGCCTCCCCCAGCAGGTCAGACTGGCCGGCACCTTGTCCGGCGACGGCACCCTTACCAAGACCGGCTCCGGCATCCTCACCCTGAGCACCAGTGGCAACACGTACACCGGTGGCACGATCATCAACGCCGGCACCCTGCGAATCAATAACGACGGCTCGCTGGGCGCCGTGCCCGGGGCGTTCACAGCCGACAACATCGTCCTCGACGGCGGCATCCTCAAGAACGACGGCCCGTCCATCACCCTCGATGAGAACCGAGGCATTACCCTGGGTCCGAATCACGGGACCATCGAAGTGCGCAGCAGCACGGAATTCGTTGTCCCCGGCATCATCAGCGGTCCGGGCGACCTGGCGAAGATCGACGGAGGCACACTCGTGCTGGGCGGCGCGAATACCTACGAGGGTTCGACGAACATCCGACTCGGCACCGTTCGCCTCGGCCACAACTCG
Organism: uncultured Planctomycetaceae bacterium; assembly: GCA_964414315.1. Lineage (GTDB taxonomy): Bacteria > Planctomycetota > Planctomycetia > Pirellulales > Thermoguttaceae > PWXP01. Next base: position 10,858 of record CAYPWB010000036.1, read on the forward strand.
GCGCTTGGAGCAACCGCTGCCGGCACCACGATTCTCGCCGGCGGCACACTCGACCTGAACGGTCGCAATATCCAAGGCGAAGCAATTACCGTGGCCGGAACCATCACCAACACCGGCGGCGAGCAACAAAACGCCCTGCGCAACGTAACCCTATCCGGCGACGCTACCTTCACCGGCTCCGGTCGGTGGGATATCCGCGGCGGAGGCGGCGTGCTGAACTTGAACGACCACACGCTGACGAAAACCGGCGGAAACAAGATGGCGGTGGTCGACAGCAATATCAACGGGCTTGGCAGTGTTGTAGTGAACGACGGCACCTTCGCACTTACCCGCAGCCGATGGAGTGAAGGAGATTTAACCCTCAACTCGGGCGCCACACTCGATTTCGAGAACAACAGCGGCACCAACCATACGTACGAGATGGACATGCTCCTCAACGGCGGCACCGTGCGTGCCCGCGGCGGCCCCACGACCGTGAGCGGCCCCGTGACGCTGGGCGGCACCATCACGTTCCAGGTCGACAACGACTCGCTAACCGCCAACGGCGATATGTCCGGGTCCGGCGGCGTGAACAAGACCAACGGCGGAACCCTGGTGCTCACCGGTACGAATACCTTCACCGGCACGAACACGCTGCGAGGCGGCACCCTGGCCGTCGCCGGCACCTCCGGCCTGGGCACCGGCCTGCTCGATTTCCGCGCCGGCGGCGGGCAAACCATCACCTTCCGTTCGGCCGACGCCGGCACGCTGACGCTCGACAACGCGCTCAACATGGCGTCGAATGTCGTACTCGGCTCGGCCGACACGGGCAACCTCGTGTTCAACGGCTCGCTCAACGGCGGCGGCGGCCCGAAGACCTTCACCGTCAACAACGCCATGACCACCTTCAACGGCGTGCTCATCGGCTCGAACAACCCATTCACCAAGAACGGCCCGGGAACGCTGGTGTTCAACGGCAATAATACGTACACCAAGCCGACCATCGTCGACGCCGGCACCCTGCTGGTCAACGGCTCGCACACGAATGCCGGGGCGTATACCGTCAACTCCGGCGCCACGCTGGGCGGCACGGGCAGCATCGGCGGGCCGACGACGATCCACGACGGAGCGTTCCTCGCGCCGGGTGAAAGCATTGGGATGCTGTCGTTCACCGACGACCTCACCTGGCAGCCGGGGTCCACGCTGCTGTGGGAGTTCGTCAACAACGACGAAGCCGGCGAGGACTACGACTCCATTACGGGCTCGAGCCTCGTCCTGCCGGAGAATGAAAGCAACAAGATCAACCTCAGCATCCTGGGGCTCGAGGGCTACCGTGTGGAAGCAGGCGACAGCTTCACGCTGTTCGAAGGCGACGTGTACCAGGGCTCGACGCTGCTCGACCTTGGCGCCGACGTCACCGACCTGTTCCACATTACCGACAACATCGGCTGGTGGGGCACGTGGGAAGTAAGCACCGGCAGCCTGATCCTCACCGCCGTGCCCGAACCCGGCACATGGTTGCTTTTGCTTTCCGCTTTGGCCGGCGGGCTGCTGGTGCGGCGGCGGAGACGATGATACGCGTTTGACGATTTGGTGGCTTGACATTCTCGGTTTGCGGTTATGGACGATGGCGTGCCCCATGGTCCTCCGGCACGGGACGCCCCCGGTGAAGAACCGAGCCCTTCCGGGGGCCAGGGCCACTGCAAACGATCCTATCCGAACAACACGTAACGCAAAGGTGCGACATGTCGATATCCAAGAGCTTGTATCTGCTTCCGATGGTCCTGATCGGGGCCTGTGCGGGTACGCTACGAGCCCAGGAGGTTGTTGCCACCGGCAGTCAACCGGGGGGCGAACACTGGAACCAGGCAACGTGGACCGGCGGCCAGTGGAGCGACGGCGAGGCCCCGAGTTCGGGCAAAGGGTACCGAACGGCTAACTACGGAATCCGCACCGTGGACGGGAGTTCGTCGACCTTCGGCGGCGATTACCTTCGCCTCGAAAGCGGTGGGATGCTGGGTCTGAAACAAAACTACGGCAACACGGCCACGGTCAACCTGATCCTCGACGGCGGAACCCTGGCCTCAGCCAACGGCACCACCGGCGGCAACCAACAAATGGTTTCAGGCAACGTAGAGGTTGTTTCCGACTCCTTCGTCAACGTGTCCGGCACCAACCGACGGCGGATCACGCTCCAGAGCGGCGTTTTGTCCGGCGTGGGAAACATTACGATCAACGGCAAGAACATCGACGACATCCTGCAACTTGCCTCCAGCCTAACCTCCTCGCACACGGGCGACTGGACCGTCAACGGCGGCCGCTTGGTGGCCAACCGCGACGACCAGATCGGCGACCTCGCCCGCGTCACTCTGAGCACCGCCGCCTCGTACCTCGACATCCGTAGCGACCAGCGCATCGGCTCTCTGGCCGGCAGCGGCGTGGTCCGGTCGGGCACCAGCGGCAGCCGCACGTTCCGCGTCGGCGGCGACGACAGCAACACCACCTTTTCGGGCAGGATCGAAAACGGGTCGGGAACGATCTCGCTGGTGAAGGAGGGAACCGGAACGTTGACCCTCTCGGGCAACAGCACCTACACGGGCGGCACCACGATCGGAACCGGTTCGTCCGACCGCGGCGGCGTGGTCATTGTCGCCAGCAGCACGGCCTTCGGCACCGGCACCGTAACGAACCAACGCGGCGGCGAGTTGCAGCTTAGCGGCGGGATGAACGTGGCCAATACGCTCGTCCTTAGCAACGACGGCCTGTACAACACCTACGGCATCCGCAATATCGGCGGCGACAACACCTGGAGCGGGCAGATTCGCCTGACCGACGGCCGCGGCGGCTCCATCATCCAGGTCGACGACGGAACGCTTACCCTGGCCGGTGAAATTACCGCCATACGCGGGAACCGCTGGCTCCGACTGCAAGGACCGGGAAACGGCGAGGTGAGCGGCGTGATTTCCAACGGCAGCACCAGCAACTTGCCCGTCGAGATCGCCGGCGCGGGCGCGTGGGTATTCTCCGCCGCCAACACCCATAGCGGCACCACCTCCGTCAGCGGCGGCGGTACGCTCCGTTTGACTCACGGCCTCGCGCTGCAGAGCAGCACGCTCGCCACCGGCGGAGTTGTCTTCGACCAGTCGGTAACCGACAACGCCTTCACGCTGGGCGGGCTGTCGGAAGGCGGAAGCATCGCGCTGGTCAACAACGCGGCTACGCCGGCGCCCATCTCGCTCGCCGTTGGGAACAACAATCAAAACACGACCTTCACCGGCCAACTCACCGGCGCCGGAAGTCTCGTGAAGGTCGGTTCCGGCGAGTTGCGGCTGCGAGGGGCGAATGAGTACCAGGGCGAAACGATCGTTCTCGACGGCCGATTGTTCCTTGGCGGAGACGGCGGCCCCAGCGCGCGCCGACAGCTTCCTGTTGGGACCGTCGTGACCGTCGCCGACGGCGCGGAACTTCGAATCAACGGGCTGGGCGGTGTCGGCAACAACAACGAAATCGTTGGCGGACTCCAGGGCGAAGGGGTCGTCACGACCACGAACGGCGGCACCATCGCCCGGCTCACCATCAACAACACCGACGACTACACCTTCGACGGACAAATCAACGCGAACAATCGCTTGTTGATCCTCAAGGACGGGCCCGGAACGCAGGTCTTTACCGGAAACAGCAACTATGCGGGCAACACCTTCATCGGTGGAGGAACCTTGCGCATCGAGCACGACAACGCGTTAGGCGGCACGGCAGGATACACTTACGTCGGCACCCTAAACGCAAGCGGAAACGGAACGGACGGAAAGCTCGAACTGGCGGGCGGCATTACTTCCGCCGAGCCAATTCGATTTTACGGCAATGGTGCCTCCGACGCCCGCGCCACTCGGCTCGTGAACGCCGAAGGTAGCAACGTCCTGTCCGGCGGCATCTCGCTGCATTACGGCGGCGGACACTACGGAATCAGCGCCGCCGGAGACCATTTGACCATCACGGGGGACATCGCGCGGGGCAGCGACCAGGCGCCCACGGGCGACCGGTTCCTGTACCTTCGCGGCGCCGCCGCCGGAGAAATCAGCGGCAACATCCTGGGCGACGGGTTCAACCTGGCCCTGATCAAGCAGGACGCCGGCGCCTGGACCCTTTCCGGTAACAACACGTACACCGGCCCCACAACGGTAAGCGCCGGCACCCTGCTGGTCAACGGCACGCACACGGGCACCGGAGCGTACACGGTCAACTCCGGCGCCACGCTGGGCGGCACGGGCAGTATCGGCGGGCCGACGACGATCCACGACGGAGCGTTCCTCGCGCCGGGTGAAAGCATTGGGATGCTGTCGTTCACCGACGACCTCACCTGGCAGCCGGGGTCCACGCTGCTGTGGGAGTTCGTCAACAACGACGAAGCCGGCGAGGACTACGACTCCATTACGGGCTCGAGCCTCGTCCTGCCGGAGAATGAAAGCAACAAGATCAACCTCAGCATCCTGGGGCTCGAGGGCTACCGTGTGGAAGCAGGCGACAGCTTCACGCTGTTCGAAGGCGACGTGTACCAGGGCTCGACGCTGCTCGACCTTGGCGCCGACGTCACCGACCTGTTCCACATTACCGACAACATCGGCTGGTGGGGCACGTGGGAAGTAAGCACCGGCAGCCTGATCCTGACCGCCGTGCCCGAACCCGGCACGTGGCTGCTCCTGCTTTCCGCTTTGGCCGGCGGACTGCTGGTGCGAAGGCGGAGGGGCTGATCGCACGTGAGCGATTCGAAAGTTGAGAGTTGAGCGTTTGCAGCACTTCAACCAAGTGAAATCCTCGACCAAGTAGGCTGACCACAGAGGTGACGATAACCACGAACGGCACGAAGACCGATAGAGTACTTCGCCTGATTTTTCGTGTTCTTCGTGTCCTTCGTGGTGAACCACTTCACTTCGCTGAAGTGTCGCGAGAGTTTTTTGCGGTCGCACGGCCCCGGCGGAAGGGCAGGGGAGGCGACCGGAAGATGAAAGCACCACGGGAGGTTGTCATGTCGACTCGCACGATTCGTCTAGGCACCGTTGCGGCGAGCATCGTCCTCGTTGCCCTGGTTCCATGCACCGTTCGCGCTGCCCTGGTGGCTCACTGGCCGCTGAACAACACCACGAACAATGCCGCGGTGAGTGGCCCCGTGGGCACGCTCGGCGGCAACGCGGCCTTCAGTACGGCCCACGTGGCGCCGACTCCGGGCAGCACGCATTCGGTCGTGTTCGACGGTTCGGGGAGCGACGCGGCCACCGACGACCGCTTCCATGTGGCCGCCATCCAGCCGTTGAAGTCGACGCTTGAGGGCGACTTCACCGTCTCGCTTTGGGCACGGTCCAACGTCGACGCCGCAACCATGTCACCCGATCTGGCCTACTTGTGGGACATCGGCAGCTCGCACGGCCCCGGCATGGGCGTGGCGTTCAACCGAAGCCACGGCACGTTCAACGGCGCGGGCGCCGCCGGGAAGATCGCCTTCTACCACAACAGCACGGTGCTCAACAGCGGCGTCGAAGGCGAGCAGGACCTCTGGTACCACGTAGCCGTCACCCGCAGCGGCGACGATTACACCATGTACGTCACGCCGGAGTCTGCGGCCACGGTCGTTGCCGATCGCAGCATTACCCCAACGTCGCTCAGTGGAAGCCTCGGATTCGAGGCCGGCAGTGAGGCGAAGAACAACAACCAGCGTCAGTGGAACGGCTACCTCGACGACATCGCCGTTTGGAACCGTCCCCTGTCGGCGGGCGAGATCGATCAATTGGTTGCGGGCGCCGCTCCGAACAGGATGGCGCCGGTGATGGGCGACTCGTGGACTTGGGAGAATGAAGGCTTCGACAGCACGCAAAGCATTTCGCCCACCCAGGCCGTCGGCCCCTGGCGCGACGCCGCCCGCTGGCGTTACCAGACCGTCGACAGCAGTCAGGTGGCCGGCCACAACTACTCCACGGCCGATATCGCCCTGTTCGAAGACCTGGACGCATATTCGAACAATCGCTGGCGGAAGTCGGGCATGAGCTGGCCCGATGTCGACATCGCCGCGAACCAGCTCCATCCGGGTAATCAGGGCACCGACGCCCAGAGCGCCGTCGTTGCGTGGGAAGCCGATTTCGACGGGTTCATCGACGTCGATTACCGCGTGTGGAGCGGCAACTCGCCCGGCTATCAGTTGCTGCAATGGGACGAAAGTAACGGGACCATGCGCGTGCTCCAACAGCGCCGCACGTACAGCAATGGCGATTCGGGCGAACTGCTGGAGCGAAGCCGCGTCGAGCCCGGCGACCGCATCCTCTTCGTGTACGACGCCGACGGCAGCGGCCACATGGATCGGGCCAACTTTCGCCAGACGATAAGCGTCGGCGAAGGCCCGCAGTGGAAAGACCGCTGGGTGTTTGAGGACGAAACATTCACCAGCACCGGCCTCGACGGCGCGGCCGGACCGTGGAACAACTCGGGCCGATGGCGCTACATGACCTCGGCCGATGCCCAAGCTCCCGACCATGCCTACACGGCGATCGACGAGGTGGCCGATTTCCAGGATTACTCCGGCAACACGTGGACGACCAGCCCGGATGGCTATCCGCAGGTTCGCATTAGCGACCAAACGCTGCACACCGGGGCGAACCGGCCCGCGATCGTGGGGTGGGAGGCCGACTTCGACGGCGCCGTCTTCTACGATTACCTGTTCGAGAGCAACAACCCAACGGATGCCACCGTCGGTTACCAGGTGTTGCGTTGGAACGCCGGCGAAGGGCTGATGGAAACGCTGTTCGATCGGGAAACGGCGACGCTCAGCGACTCAATGCACGTCGGCGGCCGGACACCGGTCGGCATCGGCGACCAACTGCTCTTCGTGCTCGACAACCTCGACGGCAGCCACGACAACGACCGCGTGCGATTTTCCGGCATCATTGCCGTTGTGCCCGAGCCGGCTACGTGGCTGCTGTTGCTTTCCGCCCTGGCCGGCGGGCTGCTGGTGCGAAGGCGGAGATGAATGGTGGATGGTGAATGGGAAGCGCAGGGCGTTGCCTCAAGATTCGACATTTCGGCTGTTTTGGTTTTTGGGTGCACGCCATTCGGCCGAACGGCTGTGCCTGCTTGACGAGGCGGACGGCACGACGGAGCGTGCCTGCTACTTTGCCGGGCTTTGCTCCCGGAAACGGAAACGCCAAGATGTTGGGCGGCGGCCTGCCTTGCCCCCGGGCAGGGCGGGTAGACGGCCGAGGGCCGTTGTGGTAGACTGCACATTGCAATCGCACTTCAATCGATTTCGGGCATCGCTTTTTGGAGGGGATCTTCATGACGCCGTTTCGCAAGCCCCGCATGTGCCATCCGAAAACTGGCTTTACCCTGGTCGAGTTGCTCGTGGTCATTACGATCATCGGCATTCTGATCGGGCTTCTGCTGCCCGCCGTGCAGAGCGCCCGCGAGGCGGCCCGCAGGCTGCAGTGCCAGAACAACCTCAAGCAAATGAGCCTCGCCTTCCTCAACCACGAGCAGGCGTGGGGGTATTTCCCGACCGGCGGCTGGGGCTGGCACTGGGTGGGCGATCCCGACCGCGGGTTCGGCGTCGAACAGACCGGCGGCTGGGCTTACAACATTTTGCCCTATGTCGAGCAGGAATCGCTCTGGTCGATGGGGGCGGGCATGTCGTCGGGCGACAAGTCGGCCCAAATTTCGCAGCGCATCCGAACGCCCCTTTCGTTCCACAACTGCCCCAGCCGACGCCGCGCGATTACTTATCCCGATTCAAAAAACATGAATTATCGAAACGGTCACGGTTCGAGCAATATCTCGTCGGCAACCGTGGCGCGAACCGATTACGCGGCGAATTTGGGAAGTGAGGGGTATTGGGGAGGCCTAAGCTTTGACACATACGCAACGGGCGATTCGAAAAGCGAACAGGAATGGATCAACGCATTCCAGGGAGGGAGACTTTACGACGGCGTTGTCTTTCGTCGCAGCCAAGTGCCAGCGGCGCTCGTGCGTGACGGATTGAGCAACACTTACATGCTCGGCGAACGGAATCTCAATCCGTTCGACTATGCAACGGGCAGTGCTCTCAATGACGACCAGTGCCTCTACATTGGTCACGACCAAGACGTGCTTGTAGGAACGTGGGGACGACCGTACCAGGATCGAGCCGGAGTGGAGGCGAGGGGCCTTTTCGGCAGCGCACACAGCGCCGGGTTCAATATGGCCTTTTGCGACGGCTCGGTGCGGTCGATCAGCTATTCGATCGACCCGGATGTTCACCGCGTCCTCGGTGCCCGCGCGTCGGGCGAGGTGATCGACCAGAGCCGCTTCTAGCAGCTTTGAAGCGCGGCGGTTTTTCGCCGCTTTCTGACGCCCTTGCGTCCGTCGCATACGGCTCGTGCCCGGCGGCAGGCTGTGCGCAACGCGCCCGTCGAAAAGCGGGAGTCAGTTCCCTCACTCCAAAGCGCCTTGGAGTGCGGCGAGGCCGGCCCGGTCTTCGGACGGTGAGCCCCCCGCCACCACCCAATCGTTGCAATTTCGACACAGGCTGTGTACAATAAAAATGGTTCTTTGACGGCTGGCGCGTCGTCGACACCTTGGGGTTCCGTTTTGCGGAGGGTTGTCGGCACCCGCTCGCGCGAGTCGGCCGGTTCGCGTTACTTTGCTGAAGGAGGTCCATCATGTCTCGTTTCTCTTTCGCTGCGGTGCTGTGCGGCACGCTGGGTTTCGCGGGCTACGCTCCCGGGGCGTTCGTGCTGCTCGATGGTTTCGACGGCTACAACCTAGGCAACCTCGCGCCGCAAAGTGCCGGCTGGTGGGACACCTCGACCGGCTCGCATGCCACCGTCGGGCTGGACCCAACCAGTCCGAACAACCAGGTGCTCGTTCAGGGCGACGGCGGCGACCAATGGATCCGCTTCAACGACGGACTCAATCTCGTGCCCGATGGAAGCGTCGGCACGTTTTTCTTCCAAGTGTACGCGCCCGGCGGGGCGCACAACGGCATTGGGTTGTCGCCTGCGGCCGCAGCGGACAATTGGTCGCACGGGAAGCCGATCCTTCGGATCGGCGAGGATGCCTCCAACCAGAAGTTCTTCGGGCGCAACGGCAATAGCTACACCTTGATGACCGATCAGACGCAAGCCGGCGCCTGGTACAACGTGTGGATGGTGGCCGACAACACCGCCAATCGCCAGGCGTCGTACTACATCCAGAGCGACGACGATCCGACGTTCGCCACCCAAACCGAAATCGGTTCCGACCTGGCCTTCCGCAACAACGTGCCGGACGGCGATCTGCTTTCGGTCTTTTTCCGTTCAGCGGGCACCGGCACGGGCACCCTGTATTTCGATAACTTCCAAATCGACAGCACGGGCGAGAACCTGGCGACACCCGACCTGCGAAACGCGATGGTCGCCTACCGCGAAATCTTCCCCAATCCGAGCACGGCCGCCGACCTGCCCCTGTCGACCGCCGGTTGGAACAGCCGTTGGGGCGACTCGGCGGCGAACGTGCCGAGGCAGGAGGTTGCCAGGGCGAACGGTTCACCGGCCGACGCGGTGCCGATCAGTTCCGACCCCGCCAACGACGGGATGGCCATCGGTTACCTGGTAACCCACCCGGGCGGCTCGTACAATAGCGACCCGGTGCTGCACTGGACGGACGAGTTCACCATCGATCGGGGATACTGGAGCATGTACGAGGCCCAGTGGCGGCAACGCAACACGTCGGCAGGCGACGCCACCCAGGTGGCGGTGCGCATTGAAGACGACTGGTTCGTTTCCGAGCAGTCGTTCAGCAACGCCTCTGCCGGAAGTTGGGATCTTATGCGGCTGAACTTCGGACGGGCCTCGTGGCTGGAACTCGACTTCGAGCCCGACAGCCTGCTTGCACTCGGCGACCCCGCATCGCTGCCCGCGATTGGAGATATCACGGCATTCGGCCTGTTCGTCGACAACGCAGTGGATACGCACCGGATCGACAGCTTCACCATTTTCGCCGTTCCGGAACCTACGTCCGCGGTACTTCTGGTCGTGGCCGGGCTCTGCCTGGCACTGGGACGCCGGCGACGACGACGGTAGGATCGCCGTAGGTGGCCACGGCCATCGCAAGGACGTACCTGAGGAGCTAAACCATGATGGCAATCGCGGGGAACCGCGGTATTGCGTCGCGCGCGGCAGGGTCCGGCGGCGCCGGCGTTCGCGGATTTACGCTCGTCGAGTTGCTCGTGGTCATCACGATCATCGGCATCTTGATCGCTTTGCTCCTGCCCGCCGTGCAGGCGGCGCGCGAGGCGGCGCGGCGCACACAGTGCGCGAACAACCTGAAGCAAATGGCGCTGGCCGTGCTGAACTACGAATCGGCCACCACCATGCTGCCACCCGGCGGAGTGAACCACGGCCCGTGCTGCAATACGAAGTCGGGCATCAACTGGGCCATTGCCGTCCTTCCGTACCTGGAGCAACAGGCGCTGTACGACTTGTTCGACCCGAATGCGTTCCTGGAAGACCCGCCGAACCAGCCGATTCGCGAGGCGACTGTGGCCGCCTACGTGTGCCCGAGCGACATCGACGCCCGGCGGACCGACCAACCGGCGGCCGGGCCGGGGTCGTCGCTGCAGTTCCGCCGCGGCTCGTACCGGGCCTCGACCGGGCTGGGCGACGGCGCCAGCGATTCGTGGGTGGCGCCGCACAACACCGGTGCGTCGTACAATTTGCCCGCACGCACCCGCGGCGCCATGTACAACGTCGGCTACGTGCAGTACGGGCAGGTGTCGGTCGCCGAAATTCGCGACGGCATGTCGAACACGCTGTTGATCGGCGAGCAGTACACGAGCACCGAGCCGCGCCGCCGTACGTTTTGGGCGTACGGTTGGGCCGCGTTCAATAAGTCGGAAGTGACGCCGGAAAGCCGCATACTCATCAACGATTACGACCGTTGCGTGGCCATCGGCGGCAGCCCCCACGGCTGCAAGCGGATGTGGGGCAGCGGGCACCCGGGCGTCATGCAGTTCGCCTTGTGCGACGGCAGCGTGCGCAGCCTGAGCATGACCATCGACGTGAACCTGCTGGGGCAACTGGCCACCATCGCCGGCGGAGAGGTGGTGACCCTGCCATGAGAAGAGCCGATATCGCTTTCGTTGCGACCCTGGTGCTGCTGTTGCCTCTGGCAACCGGCTGCGGCGCCCGACCCGACCTTGCGCCCGTGTCGGGCACGGTGACGCTCGACGGCCAACCCCTGGCCGATGCCCACGTATCGTTCCAGCCGGTGCAGGACGACGTGGGCGAGATGGCGATGGGCTCGTACGGCACGACCGCGGCCGACGGGAGTTACCGCCTCCGGCTGGTCGACCCGGACGCGCCCGGCGCCACTGCCGGCATGCACCGTGTGCGAATTCACATGGCCCTGCCCGAGGACGCCCTGCGCGAAGACAGCCCGCTTTCGGTCGACCGCCTCCCGGTCCGATATCGCGACGGCACCCTGACGTTCCAGGTTCCTGCGGAGGGCACGGAGTCGGCCGATTTCCACTTGACTTCGCAGTGATGCCGCGGCTTTGAACTGCGGGAGTGCATTCCCGGCGGGTGCCACTGGCGTTCCGCCAGTGCCATTGCCGGTGCCACGCGAACGATGGCACTGGCAGTATGTCATTGGCACCCCAATTCTTAGCTGCCGCAAAGCAGTAGGTGCCTTACGCCGGCAACTCGGCGAAGTTCCGCAGGATGCGCAGGCCGTCGGCTTGGCTCTTCTCAGGGTGGAACTGCGTGGCGAAGAGGTTGTCGCGCCAGACGGTCGAGCAAAAGGGGCCCCCGTAGTCGGTCTCGGTGGCAATGACGGCTGGATCGGCGGGCGCCACGTAGTAGCTGTGCACGAAGTAAACATAGGTGCCGCCGGCGAGGCCGTCGAAAACGGGAGCGGGCCGGCGGATGTCGAGCTGGTTCCAGCCCATGTGCGGCACGGAAAACTCGCGCGGCAGTTCGAAGCGGCGTACCTCGCCGGGCAGGACCCCAAGCCCCTCGTGGCGGCCGTTCTCGTAGCTTACCTCGAACAGCAGTTGCAGCCCCAGACAAATGCCCAGAAACGGCTTGCCCGACTCGATGGCGCCCAGAATCGGGCCGACCAACTCGCGGTGCCGCAATTCGGTCATCGCGTCCTCGAACGCACCGACGCCGGGCAGCACGATTTTCGTTGCCGCGGCCAGCGCGGCCGGGTCGTTGGTTACCTCGGCCGAATGGCCGACCTTCTCGAAGCCCTTCTGCACGCTGCGAAGGTTGCCCATGCCGTAGTCGACGATGGCGATCATTCTCGGGAGCACCCTGCGGGGTTGCGGCGGGAAACACGCTATTGTCGCCGCAGAAGGGCCGCCACGCAAGAACCACCGGCAGGCGAAGGGGTCACATATTTCGGCGAGCGGGGCCCGTGAGGCCCCTGTTTCTGTCCCAACTTCCACGCCGGTATTCGCCCATGCGGCCGGGGTGCAAAAAACACCGGGCGCGACATTGGCCGCGGACGCGATAAACGACGCGATGATCCGCACAAACAGGTCGCCCGTCGGTTCGCAACGTCTGGAATGCCTGTTACGGTTTCGCGGCGGCTCAGCGGGCCTGGTCGGGGTACACCACCAGTTCCACGCGCCGGTTGCGCTGCTTGCCGGCCTCGGTGGCGTTGGAAACAACCGGGTGGTTCGGCCCATGGCCCACCACGAATAGCTGCTTCGGCTCCAGGGCGGTGCGGGTGGCCAGAACGTCGTACACGGCCATCGCCCGGGCCGCCGAAAGCTGGTGGTTCGAACGCCATCCGCCGCCCCCGATCGGGTCGCTGTCGGTGTGCCCCTCGACGCCGATGATTTGCCGCGGATACAGCTTGGCCAACTCGGCAGCCACCCCGGCGAGGGTCTCCTCGGCACCGGGACGCAGCCGGGCATCGCCCGATTCGAACATCCGGGCACCGGAAAGCTCCACACGGATGACCTCGCCGTCGCGCCGCACCTCGACACCCGGCAGGGCGATTTGCGGCAAGCTTTCCAGCTCACTTGTGTTGGGCGTGATGAGCACGCTTCCCCGCTGGCGAAGGGAGGCTTGGAGGGCCTTGACCTGATTGTCGGCGCTGAGGCGTTCTTCGCGGGCCTCGGCAAGCTGGGCGGTCGCGCTGCGAAGCTGCTCCCGGGTGGCCTCAAGCTGCTTTTCCAGCAAATCTGCCTCTTGACGCGCCTGCGCCGTCAGGGCCTGCAACTCCTGGTTGCTCTGGTCGAGCGCGCCGGAGCGGGCCTGAAGCTGCTCCTGCTGCCGGCTGAGCGCCACCTGCTGCTGCTCGAACTGATGGACCTTGCTTTGTAGCACCATCGGGTTGTCGGCGCAACCGAGCAGCCCGGCTGCCCCGAGCAGGGTAAAACCGATGCCGATCCGGGCAAGCGATGGCCACGCAGGGCGGAAGGGCCGTTGCATTACGCACTACTCCCGGCTTAGGGGGCCTAGGAAGGAAAAGGCACGGGCTTCAAGCGACGCTTGGCCCTTCCATCGGGGGACGGCAGACGCAGCGTCGGCCCGGAAATCGCCGCCGATACTAACAAGGCCCCCAATGGGAGGCAAGGTCAGATTTCTTGGGGTAAAGTGGTAGGGGAGGGTGGCCGGCAGGGGTTGCTCGAACGAGACTGAAATCTGCCTGGGAAATACGCAGTGCGTATAACGCCCATGGCTGTAATAGGCAATCCGTAATCGCTAGGGACCAAGAGAGGGCAAAATGCCAATTCGCGCTAATATCAGCCCCGGCTTCGTGTGGCGACTCGGCCTCGTCGCGCTGTTCTGTTTTGCGATGGCCGGCTGGTTCCTCTTCGACGGGACGGTCACGTATCCGCGCCAGCGGGAGCGGGCCCTGGAATACCAGCGGTTGGAGGAGGAGGGCCGGCTCGACGATTGGCCCGAGCGGGCCGAGCAACGCGGATGGTCGACCGCCAATCCCGGCGAGCCGAAGACCGAGGCGGAAATTTGGACTCAAATTATCCTTGCCGGGATACTGTTGCCGCCCGGGCTGTTCTTTCTGGTTCGATTCCTCCTGGCGCGTCAACGCTGGGTCGAGGCCGACGAAACGGGCCTCCGCGCAAGCTGGGGCCAGCAACTCGCGTACGACCAAATCGTGGCACTCAACAAGCGGCAATGGGCCAAGAAGGGGATTGCCAAGGTCGTTTACGAGCAGGATGGACGCAAGCGACGCTTCCTCCTCGACGACTGGAAGTACGAAGCCGACCCCACGCTCGAAATCCTCCGCGAGGTCGAGGCACGAATCGAGCCCGACCGAATTGTGGGCGGCCATCCCGAACCGCCGCCCGAGGACGACATCGAAGAAGGGACGGAGGAACCTTTGCCCGAAGGTCCAGAGGCAAATACGGAGACGGAAGACGCCAAGGGGGAATGACGGGTTGGAAACCGGACACACCGACTTAATCGAGGAATCCGATGCGCAAAGAACGAAACAGACGGGTAGCGGCCCTGTTGGGCATCGCGGTGATGATCACGGCGGTTTTCGGCGCCTGGCGGCTGGCTTCGAGTCGTCGCGAAGGCAGTGGCAGCGGGGGCAATACCTCGGCGGTGCTTGCCGTTCTGGACATTTCGCCGCAACTGCTCCGCCCCCTGGTCGATCGACCCTTCGAATGGACCGGTCCGGTGCATGAAAACGTGTTGGGAGCGCAGGTCGAGGGAACGTCGAAGGCCACGGGCCGCGTGAGCCTGAAATGGACGCCCGACGAGCGGGAGGCAGCGCTGGAGATCGTGCTGCACGGCGAATCGCTTTCTACCACAACGGCCGCGGCGGGGCCGGCGCACATCCAAAGCCACGCCACGACGCCCTTCGTGGCACGCAAACGCATCCTCCTCGACGCGAACGGGTTCCGTTCCCTGCCGGCAACAGTTGAGGCTCAGGCCCACACCACGACCGACGGGATCGGGTCGACCTTGCCGGGACTCCGCGGCCGCATTGTCGAGCGGGTGGCCGAACGCCGTGTTGCCGAGGCTCAGCCCGAGTCGGATCGCATTGCGGCCGACGACGTGCGCCGCCGCGTCGGTCGGGCGTTCGATCGAGCCGTCGACGAACACTTGGACGCCCTGAACGGCTCGCTCGTGTTTCCGAAGGTTTTCGGCGATGCCTTGGGGCAGGAGGCTCCAGTCGCAATCCATTTCGCAACGACGCCGGACTGGCTTCGAGTAACATTTACCGCCGGGCATGAAAAGCCGGTCGGCCAGCCCCCGATCGAGGCGGCCGACCGAGGGGCCGTCGTGG
>CAYPWB010000037.1:0-7958 GCA_964414315.1 uncultured Planctomycetaceae bacterium
GAGGCCCTGCATGAGCGACACCCGGCTTGCTCCGCAGTTCGAGCGCGTTGGAAACAGAAGCGAAGCTTCACGCGGAGCGTGAAGAATACACTCCAGCTCAATGTTGCACCGTGGGCGAGCCGGAGATGCCCGGCTGATGGAGCACCGGGGCGCCGATGGGCGCCGGGCGGGGCGCGGGCTTGGCCGGTGGAAGCTTCAACGTGAACGCGGTCCCCTTGCCCACCGTGCTGTCGACGCGAATCCGGCCACGGTGCGACTCGATGATGTCGCGGCAGGTCGACAGGCCCAGGCCGGTGCCGCCCTTGCCGCTGGCATCGGGCCCGTCCTTGGTCGAGTAGAATGCGTCGAAAATGCGCGGCAGCTTCTCCGCCGGAATGCCGGAGCCGAAGTCGCGGACGACCAGGTCGATCATGTCGCCTTCCGCGTCGTAGCCCAACTTGATCACGAGCCGCCCGCCGTTGGGCATCGCTTGCCGGGCGTTGATCAACAGGTTCAGCAACACCTGTTGAATCTGGTTGCCGTTGATGAGCGCTTCGGGAATGGGACGGAACTGCTTCTCCACACGAATGCGGTACTTGTTCATCTCGCGTTCGAGCAGCATCAAAGCGTCTTCCACCAGCTTGGTCAGGTCGGTGGGTTCCTGGCCGGCGGCGCGGTTTCGGGCAAGACCGAGCACGGTGTTGGTGATCTTGGCGGCCCGGTTTCCGGCTGCCAGGATCTTGTCGAACGCCTTGTCGCGGGTGGCCGAGTCGCGATGCCGCATTCCCAGCTTCGCGTAGTTGATGATGGTCATCAACACGTTGTTGAACTCGTGCGTGGTGGTGCTCACCAGTTCGCCCAAGGCGGTCAATTTCTGGGCGTCGGCGAGGCGTTGCTTGAGAAGTTCGACCTGTCGTTCGAGTTCGCGGGGGTCCATAGGTTCCGAATGCTCCACAGTAGTCTCCTCATCGAACTGGGGTCGGGCTGCGATGTACCAAGCCCCCGGTTTCTGGGTCGACAAGCTGGACGCTTGTCCCACGGGCCGGGGTCGGGCTGCGCTGCGCAGGGTCCCCGGTTGTCCTGGCTTGCCAAAGCAGGCCGCTTCTTACTCTCTTGCCGAGAACGCTTGCCTTAACTCTAGGTAGCGAAACAAGTTAGGCTCCTTCTCCGTATCGTCGAACTCGGCTAGGCGACTAAAACGGAAGGGATTATAATCGGGCCGCGCTGCAAGTTTCTCGGCGGGCACAGCCCTCCCTACAGATCTCGCTCAGCTTCCCGGAATGCGGAGGTGCAAGGATGCACACAACGGAAACTCTCGGGTACGCGATGGACCTTGCCGCCCGCCTGGGCTACGAGATTCGCCACGATTGGTTTGGCGGCAGCGGCGGGGGAGGCTGCATGCTGAAAGGGCGCAAGCTGCTTCTGGTCGACTTGGCCCTCGGCACGGCCGACCAACTCGACCAGGTCCTTGATGCCTTGCGCCACGACCCCGAAGCCCCCAGCCTACCAATGCCGCACCAGCTTCGCGAATTACTCAAAGTGCGGCGAAGTGCGTAGGCGGCCCTCTTGTCACCTTCGCGCAAAATCTTCCCGCGGGGAACGTGTCTAAACCAGGAATACATCCGGCGAGACGCTGAAGTGTTTAGAAAGCTTGCGCACGTGTTCGATGGTCAAGGAGCGTTCCCCCTTGAGAACCTTTGAACCCATACTCGTGTGTACACCTAGCAGCCGGGCCAGGTCGGAGGCATTCATCGCGTTCTCGGCCAACAGGTGCCGGAGCATGTCGATGCCATTGAGACCATCGACAGCGATCTCGTGCTCCCGATCTTCGTACGCGTGAGTCAGTTGTACTAGGGTTTCCAAGTAGAGTGCTTGGCCCTTGGTTAGCTTGCCCGAAGCCATCAGGCAGTCGATCATTTCGGTTGTGTTCTCGTAGCTCACCTCATCGGTGATCGCCTGGGGCGGCATCACTTGCACGAGGTCCTCAAACCGCCCCGGCAGTCTCTTGCGAATACGCTTCGTTGCACGCATGGCTATTCTTTCCACTTCTCTTTCGAGTACTCTTCATGGGTCATCACGGCGCGCACGTTGATCAACTGGTAATCGTAACGAATCCGAACGACAAGACGATACTTGTTGCCGCCGATATTGAACACCGTCAACGTATCGCGGTCCGAAACCCTGACGCTGTCGGCACGCCGATAAGTCTTCCGAACGTCGTGAAATCCGGACCAAGCGGCTCTTTGGGCAGTCTTGTACCAGAGTTTCAGCGGCGTCTGGGCATCTGGGTAGCGCTGCCAGAATTCCTTCAGCAGTTTCAGACTGACCACTCGCACATAGACATTATGTCTATCTCGCGACCGGCAGTCAAGGGCGTCCTGGAAAACGCGTCTCGGTCACCCGATGTCGCCTCACCGGTACAAACCATTCTCGGCGATCAACTGCTCGACCGCCGGGGGGGTGCGGTAGCGGATGCTCCGGCCGGCCGCCGCGCGGGCTCGAAGGTCGCTGCTGCTGAGATCGATGGCCGGCATGTCGATCTGGTGCCGGGCGAAATGCGCAACCCGCTCGGCGCCGGCAACCGGCAGCAGGCAGTCGAAGTCGGGCTCCCGAACCCCCGACCTGCGCACGGCGGCGATGGTGGCAAGCTCGCAAACGCGCTCGGCCCGCCGCCAGTGGGGGAGGTCGTGGAGCATATCAGCCCCGACGAGGAACACCAATTCCCGCTCGGGCTCGGCCGCGTGCAACTCTTCCAGCGTGTCGACCGTGTAGCTGGTGCCGCCGCGACGTGCCTCCAGGTCGGAAACTTCGAACGCCGGGTTGCCCGCCGTGGCCAACTCGAGCATCTGCAAGCGCAGCGCGATGTCGGTTTGCCGCCGGCCCTGCTTGTGCGGGGCATTGGCTGCCGGCAGGAACCACACTTCGTCGAGGTCAAGCTGCTCTCGCGCGCTCTCGGCCAGCAGCAGATGCGCGTAGTGCACCGGGTCGAAGCTTCCCCCCAACAGGCCTAATCGCATTCGCATGTCCTTGCGGGTGTGTCGCCGGAGTGAGATATTCGCTATTCTGCGGGAAAACGGGACGGGTCCGATTTGCCGGGACGGCCCTTCGGGTGCTTTGCACAAATCGGACCTGTCCCGTTTTCCCCGCGAGAAGTATAGAAGATCGGTACCCGGAACGGAACACCCCACAAAAGCGGCCCCCATGCCCCATCAACAGCGGCTTTTCGACACCGAGCCCGAGCCCTGGGAACTCGACGCCCAGGCCTCCCGGCTCGTGGCGACCGTGGTGTTCCCCACCGGCCCGAAGAAGCCGTTCGACTACGCCGTACCCGACGTGCTGCGGGAAACGCTCGAAGCCGGCTGCCGCGTCGAGGTGCCCTTCGGCCGGGGCAACCGGCCGCAGGTGGGCTACTGCATCGAACTGGCGGAACGGGCCGTTGCGGGCCGCGGACTGAAGACGGTGGCCGAGCAGGTCGACGCCCGCTCGCTGCTCCGGCCCGCCATGCTCCGGCTCACCCGCTGGATTGCCGATCGCTACCTGTGCGAGTGGGGCCAGGTGCTCGAGGCCGTGCTGCCGGCCGGCGTGCGCGGGCAGGCGGGCACGCGGCGGACGACGCTGCTGAGCGTGCCGCCGGAGGTTCGGGATTATCTCGCCGCGAAACGGTCTCCGTCGCCCGAGTGGAAACTGACAGCGAAGCAAGGCGCTGTACTCCGGGTGCTGGCCGAATCGGAGGAGCCGCTCACGCCCGCCGAACTGCGGCGTTTGGCGAGATCTTCCGAGGCGCCCATCAAGGCGCTGCGGGAGAAGCGGCTTATCGCCGCCCGCGTCGGCCGCGTGCGGCAGCATCGGCCGGAGGTCGGCTCGACGGCCATCGAGAAGTCGACCGTCGTTCCCAACCCGGCCCAGCAGGCCGCGCTCGACGCCGTCCTGGCCGCGCTCCACGCGAGGGAGCACCGGACCATCCTCGTGCACGGCGTCACCGGCAGCGGCAAGACGGAGGTGTACATCCGCGCGATCGAGGAGGTGGTCGGCTTCAAGCGGCAGGCGATCGTGCTGGTACCCGAAATCAGCCTCACGCCGCAAACGGTCGAACGGTTTCGGGCGCGGTTCGGCCGCGTGGCCGTGCTGCACAGCCACCTGACCGACGCCGAGCGGCAATGGCACTGGCAGCAGATTGCCGACGGCGAGGTGCCGGTGGTGGTGGGCGCCCGCAGCGCCGTGTTCGCACCCACGCCGCACCTGGGACTCATCGTGCTCGACGAGGAGCAGGAGGGCTCGTTCAAGCAGGATTCGGTGCCGCGTTACCACGCCCGCGACGTCGCCCTCCAGCGCGCCCGCATGGAAGGCATCCCCCTGGTGCTCGGCTCGGCCACGCCGTCGCTGGAAAGCTGGCACCGGGCGCAGCAGGGTACGTACCGGCTGGTCGAGCTGCCCCGCCGCGTGCTCGACCGCCCGCTACCCGAGGTGGGCATCATCGACCTGCGCGCCCGGCTCGACCAGCGGGGCGACCGCGGCGCGGTCAGCCGGCAGTTGCATCAGGCGATGCGCCTAGCCATTGACGACGGCGGGCAGGTGATCCTGCTGTTGAACCGGCGCGGCTTCTCCACGCACATTCAGTGCCAGGCGTGCGGTCACGTGGTGCGCTGCCCGGAGTGCGATATCGCGCTAACGCACCACCGGACCCAGGAAATCGCGCTGTGCCACTACTGCGACCACGAGATCCCCGCCCCGGCCGTCTGCCCGGAATGCAGCTTCACCGGCATTCGCTACGGCGGGCTGGGCACGCAGCGGCTGGAGGCCGAAGTGCGCGCCCGGTTCCCCGGCGTAAACTGCCTGCGCATGGATACCGACACGATGCAGGGGCGTGGCGCGCACGATCGGGCGTTTGCCGCGTTCCGCGCCGGCGAGGTGAAAATTCTGCTGGGCACGCAGATGATCGCCAAGGGGCTCGACTTCCCGAACGTGACGCTGGTGGGCGTGATCAATTCCGACGTGGCCCTGCACCTGCCCGACTTCCGCGCGGCCGAGCGCACGTTCCAGCTTGTCACGCAGGTGGCGGGGCGCACGGGCCGAGGGCCGAAGGGAGGCCGCGTGCTCGTGCAGACGTTCAGCCCCGACCACCCGGCCGTCCGCGCCGCCGCCCACCACGACTACGCCGCGTTCGCCCAAGCGGAGATTCCCATGCGCGAAATGCTGCACTATCCGCCGTTCGGCCGCATGGTCCGGCTGGTGATCCGCGGGCCGGTCGAGGAGGCAGCGCTCGACTTCGCAACCCAACTGGGCGAGCGGCTCCAGGCGTCGCTCGCCCGCGAGGAGCCCGCCGCACGCGTGCTCGGTCCCGCGCCGGCGCCGTTCGCCCGGCTGCGCGGCAAGTATCGGTTCCAGATCCAGCTTCAAGGGCCGGCGGCCGAACCGCTGCGCGTTGCCGTGCGCGACTGCCGCGAGCACTGCACCGCCCCGGACGACGTGCAATGGATTGCCGACGTGGACCCGGTCGATATGTTGTAGGGCGGGAGCTTTGGCACGCTCCGTCAGGCACTGGCAGAGCCAGTGGCACATGGCAGAGCCAGATGGCACCAGCAGAGCCAGATGGCACACGTTTGGGCACCACGCGTTTGGGCAACACGGTATGATTCGGCCGTGAGCCAGGGAACGTCCATTCCCTCATTCCCTTCGCGGCTTGGCGGCTCAGCGGCTTTGCGTGTGAGTCAAGCGGGGCAAGGGTTACACGCCAAGGCGCGAAGCCGAAAAGCCGCAAAGGGAAGGGAAGGGAAGGAAGGCAGGAAGGGACTCTCACCGCCCGCCAGCACACCCGCCGGCGGTCGTCCGGAGCTGCTCGCCGAACAGCGCCGCAAGCCGTGCCGCGTCATCGGGGCGGAACAGGTGGGGGTCGCAGCGCGCGGCGATCATCAACCGGCCGCCGCACACGGTCAGGCCGAATACGGCCCGGGTTTTCGGTCGGACGGGCGGGCCGCCCACGATGCTCAGGAGCCTAAGGTCGCCAATCACTGCTTGGCCGGCTTCGTAGGGGAACTTCGCCGTGAAACGCCGCGCCGGGTTGCCCAGGTTCGTCAGCACCGTCGTCGAGAAGCAGCGGCCCAGTTCCAAGAGCGGCTTCAGCAGCGGCGCCCAGCGGAGAAACTCAATCCCGTCAAGGAACCACAGCCCCTGCCTCTGGCGAACGATCTGCTCGATTTCGGTCCGCACTCCGGCCAGCAGGCGTTCGGGATCGCCGCAAGCGGCGCGCTTACGCGTAAGGAACGTATGGCTGACTGCGTTCGCGGCCGGCATCGCCTCGTGCTCCAGTTCTCGCAGGTTCACCGGCATGGTAACGCGCAACCGACCCCGCCAATTCGGCTTCCGCGCGGCGTTCCATCGTTCGAGGGCCAGCAGCAGGTCGCGCACCAAAAACTCGTTAGGCGAAATGTCGCGGCGGTTGGCCTTGCGGCGGAGCAACTTCCATTCGGCCTTTTCGAGCACATGCACGACGTTGCCGGGCAACTCCGGCGGATCGGCCGGCGCCGGGGGACGCTCGGCCGGCGGCAGGAGCGGCTTGGGGGCGAACACGAACCAGTCGAGCGATTGCCAATGCTTCGAGAGGAAGTCGCGCCAGGGCGTTTCGGTGGGCGGCGGCGTGCGATCGAAGCGGTCGCGGAGCCGGAGCTTTTCCGGTTCGAGCGGGGCCAATTGCGGCTTCTGCCCCCCCTCGGCCACCCGCAGCCCGTACGCCGCCAGCAGGTCGCCGATGACCTCCAGAATCGCCACGCCGTCGCACACACTGTGGTGGAGTTGGATCGTGACGATTGCCTCCTGCTCGCCCTGGCGGACCCAAAAGCGCCATCCCAATTCGCGCCGCAGGTCGATGCCGACCCCATCAGGGCACAACAGCGGTGCGCCGGCCGGGCCCCAGTCGAGCATCGGCTCAAGCTGCGGCGCGGGCACCCATCGCGGCAGGTGCAGCCGGCGCCACTCGACCAGGCAACCCAGCAGCGGGTGCCGCCGGAGCACGTCGGCCAGTGCCGCGCGGAATACGTCCTCATCGAGCCGGCCGCTCACGTGCACATCGATCACCGACGTCATCGGATACGCCGGGCAATCGTCGAGCAGCATGTACAATTCCCACGTGCTCAGCGGCAGCGGAAACAGGCCAGTGGGAAAGCGGTCGGACATGGGATTGGGGAACCTCCCTCGCGACACGCGTGCGTTTGGGGGCAGCCACCGGGTATTGCTTGCAGGCGGGCGGCGTGCCCCGTTTGCGCCGCGCATGCGGAGGGGGAGACAGTGTTCACGGCAGGACCATTCGGCGGATCGCCCCACCGAGACGCATTGGAAGGTATCGTTTCCGGCCAACAATCGCCTCATATCCATTATAGTTCACCAATACGGATGGGAAAACGCGGCCCCCGGCACCGACGAGCCTTGTAGCGAGGGTTGCGGCAGGCTGGGGGCCGGATAGAATGGTCCTAATGCATTTTCGCGCGTCGAGCATGTTCGCCTAACGGCGAATCGGCCAGAGCCCTTTCCGCAAAGAGATTGGATCCGATGGGAACCGAAGAGAATGACGGCAGGGGCCGAGGTGCGGTCGCCGCGGTTGTGTTCGTTGCGTTGGCCCCGATCCTGTACATCCTCTTGCTGGGGCCCGCGGTGCGCTACTACGACGACCTGCCAAGGCCTGTCCAGCGCGGACTGGAAGTGGCGTACTGGCCTCTGGAGTGGCTGCACGGCAAAACGCCACTCATGCAGCCGCTCGACGATTACGTGGAATGGTGGCGGCGCGACTGACGGCGAAACCGACCGGGGCCGATGCGCGGGAACACGCCTTGCGCCGGCCATGGTCTCGTGCGGTTGGAGTTCACGCTTTAGCGTGCAAAAGTCTGCCGCATGCTTCGCCTGCACGCTGAAGCGTGAACTCCAACGGCGATCGGTCCCCATTTCTACTCCGCACCGGTATCGTGGCGTTCACCCTACACTGCTTCGCC
>CAYPWB010000037.1:8058-25940 GCA_964414315.1 uncultured Planctomycetaceae bacterium
GTCCCCATTTCTACTCCGCACCGGTATCGTGGCGTTCACCCTACACTGCTTCGCCCACACCCTGAAGCGTGAACTCCAGCGGCGATCGGTCCCGGTTTCTCCTTCGCAGGCCGGTATCGTGCGCCTTCAGAACGCCACCGACGCCTCGACGCCGCCCTTCTGGTTCTGGTACAGCTCTTCGAGCTGTTCGACCTGCTCGTGTTGGAAGCGGATGTTCTCGTCGCGCAGCCCTTCGAGCAACTCGCCCGACGACTGGGCGGGCGCCGCTTGTGCGTCGGGAGCCTCGGAGGGTTGGTCGTGGTCGGACTCGGCAACCTCCGGCGCCAGCGGCGTGCGGCCGCGGAAGAAGGCGTACCGCGGCCCGTCGGCCTGGGCGATGACCGTCGACGTGCCGTGGATGCCGTCGGCCACGAACACGCCGCGCAAGTCGGTCTCGCCGGCGACGAACTCGTCGTTCGCGCTGCCGATGACCTTCACGTGCACGCCGCGCAGGTATCGGTCCTCGCCGGAGTGCTTCACCGTCGTGCGCACCCGACCCGAAACGGCGTCTTCCTGCACCTCGACCGCCAGCGGCGTAACGAGTACCAGGCCGCTGGCGTACCGGTCGTCGCCCCGGCACACGACCAGGTAGGCGCCCTCCTCCATGCGTTGGCGGGCGATCGAACTCCAAGGAAGCGTGTGCGTGCGGTCGCGGTAGTCGTTGCCGTCGCCCAACTCGATGGTCGCCTCGTAATACGGCCGGATGCCCGACAGGTTGATCTCGGCAATGCCCTCCAGGTCGCGGCGCAGCAGGGTGAACTTCATCAGGTCGATGCGGTACACCTTCACGTCGCACACGGCGATGTTGCGGAACTGCAGCTCGACGCCCGGGAAGTCGCCCGCCGCGCTGCGCGCGGTGATCTCCTCCGCGGTGGGCGGCCAGGTCCGGTACTGCGTACCTTCGGGCGAAATGGTCGTCACCTCGGGCATTTCAATGGCCTTGCGGGTGAAGTATTCGATCGACTGGCGGGCATCGGGGAAGCGGTCCTCGACGCGGCGGTACTCCTCGATGGCCTTGGCCGCCTCGCCCAGGCTGTGGTGGATTTGGCCGAGGATGAAAATGGCCCGCCACTTGTTCCGCGCTTCCTCCGCTCGTCCGGTGCGGGGGTCGGTCCGTTCGGCCTCGGCCACCTTGCGGCACATCTCAAGGGCCGCCTCGTGCTCGCCGGCCGCGAACCGGCAGTAGCCGATCATATACCAAAAGCTGTCGAGCAGGTCGCTTGCCGGGTATCGCTCGGCGTAGCGGGCGCAGGCGTCGGCCGCCTGGTCGAAGCGTTCCAGGTCCAAGAGCGTGCTGGCCGCGGCGAACGCGGCCTGGTCCGCGGCCGGATCGTCGGGGTATTCGGTCAGGAAGGCTTCGAGCATCGACCACGCGCGGCGGGTGAGTTCCACGCGGTTCAGCCCCGCCTTGCGCAGGGCAGGGTCGCCGGCCGCCTCGGGCGCCTTCGCGTACACGCTTTGCGCCAGGGCGTAGTTGGCGGCCGCGACGTAGCCCTCGGGCGGATACTCGCGCAGCAGCCGGGCCATCACCTCGACGCTCCGGGCGAACTCGCCCTGCGATTGCAGGAACCCGGCCACCCGGGCCTCGCGCATGAAGCTGCTTTCGACCGTCGCGCGGAACACCAGGTAGCTGCGCTCGAACTCGTCCATCGCGCGGTAGGCCGCACCCACCTTCACGATCTTCTCGAACGGAACCTCGACCGACGGCCATCGCTCCTTGACGATTTCGAACCAGCGCACCACCTGCGCCGCCGGCCCGGTTTCCAGGTGCACGTCCAGCAGCATCTCGACCGTTTGCCGGTACACGTCGGCATTGAGGTTCCACTTCTCGACCAGTTCGGTCAGATGCCGGCCGGCGGCGGGCATGTCGCCCTTGGCGAAGTGCAGCTTGCCCAACTCGAAAAGCTCCTGCGGCGTAAGCCGGTACGGGTCACCACTTTCTTCGTCGGCGGGAAGTACCTTGAGCGACTTCGGCGCGGAAACGGCCATTTGCTCCGGCCGGTGCGCGTTGCGCACCATGGTAGGCGCCGCCCGGTACTCACCCGGCAAATAGCCGTACAATTCGTACCGGATCGTGCCGATACCCCGTCGGTTGCCGATGTAGAATGTGATGCCCTCGGGCGTCAGTTCGAATCGCTCGAACGGACCTTGGACCGATTGCTCGATGACGGTCGTTCCACTGGGAATCGGCTCGGTCACGACCAGGTATTCGAGCTGCTCGGCGCGCGTATTCGCGTCGAGGTTGTGGCGCCACACCTCCAGTTCGACCACGCCGCGCCGCCCGACCGGAAGCTCCGTGAGCGGGTTGCGGAACGTCGAGTAGCCGCCCTGCAGACCGCCGAAACCGCGGGGAACGTCGCGCCCGTCGAACTCCAGCGGCGCCGGCTGGTAGTGGCGCTCTACGCGCCAGTCCTGCGTGGTGCCGTCGAGTTTCTCGGCCGGCACGAATCCGCCCAGAATGCACTGGTAGGTGTACCGGCCGCGGCCGGTCAGCCGAAATTGAATGCGCTGGCCCTCGGGCTTGAGCAGCCGCGTGGGCACGTCGACGACGCGCGTACCGGCGGCCGGGTCCACCTCGAGCACGGCCGCTTCCTCGCCGTTGACGACGATGCCCAGCCGGTACCGCTCGCCCTCGAATCGGCTCCGAGCGTACCAGTTGCACACGGCCAGGGCCGCGGGGCCGGTGGCCTTGTCGGGCGACCAGCGGTGCCCGGTGCGTTGGGCCATGAGCCACTCGACAGATGCTTCAAGCTGTTCCGACTGCGGCGCGACCTGCTCCCACACCAGCGCAAACAGCGCCCTCAACTCGGCCGGCGCGTGGCTCCAAGGCAGTGCGCCCTGCCCGGCCGGGCGGGACGGTGCCGCGTCGAGGTCCTGCTGGGCCAGCAGGTCGGCAAGTTCCCGGGCCACCGGCTTACGGTCCATCTCGGCGAAGGCCAGCGCCAGGTAGGCGAGCGCGGCGGTCCCGAGCCCCGGCCGGTTGCGGTACAGCCGGTTGGCCAGTGCGAAATCGCCCTGCCCGGCCACGGCGAGCGCGTGCAGCAGGATCGCTCGGCTTTCGTAGTCGGTTTCCGCCGCGGCCGCCACTTGCCCTTGCAGGAAGGTAAGGGCCTTGTCGTGGCAGGCGTCGGGCACGTGGAAGCCGGCCCTGCGGGCCATCGCCAGAGCCCAAACGGCCCGGGCTGAAACGTACCCGTCCGACGCGCCGGCCCGGCCGGTCCAGCTCCATCCGCCGTCGTCGTTCTGCGCGGCGACGAGCAGGCCGATGGCCGAGCGGACACGCGTGTCGAGCGCGTCGGCCTGCGGCCCGCCCGCCTCGCGCGTGCCGCCCAGTAGCCGCATGAGCCCGAGCGCCGCCAGCAAGTCGCTCGTGGCCGATTCAAGCCCGGCGGTGAACCGGGCACCCTCGACTTGGCACCACGGAGCCGGGGCCAGCACGATGTCCAACAGGCTTTGCTCGACGCTCGGGCCGATGAGGATTTGCAGCCCCGGCCGCTCGAACGTCATTCCCTCGGGCGGCGCGACCCAGGCGGTCGTGTCGGCCGCGGCGGAACCGGCCGCGGTGGCGTACACCGGTGTGCCGTAGGGCCGTAGCGGCACCGTGCGGCACACCACGTCCTTGGAATCGCCCGCGATGACGGTTAACTCGAACAGCACCTCGACCTCGGGCGCCGGCTCAGGGGTTTCGGCGTCGGGAGCCGCGGGCCGCGTCAGTTCCACATCGAACGTCACATTCTCGATTCCCTTCGACTTCACCTCCAGCGTCTTCCGCTGCTGGACGGTCCGCCCGCCGATGGTCGTGGCCAGCACCACGTCGATCCGCCCCTCGGGCAGCACGTCGTTGTGGACGGCGGCCTCGATGCGGGCCCTGTCGCCGTCGGTGAACCCGAGCGGCAGCTTGAGTTGACCGAACAGGTCCTTCTTGACCGTCAGGCTCTCGGCCGCCTCGCCGGCCAGCGTGTCGGCCGTGATGCCCTTGGCCATAAGCTGCCACGCGGTCGATCGGTCGGGCACCGTAAAGGTAACCGTTGCCCGGCCGTCCTCGCCGGTGACGATGGCCGGGTTCCAGTAGCCCGTTTCGTGGATGGGATCGGCGGGTTCGGTTGGCTGGCGGATTCCGTCGCGCTCGAGCTGTCTCCGCCTCGTGATAAGCTCGTGCCAGTCTTCTGGAAACACAATCGGATGCCGGTCGTCGAACGGGACCGCCGCCTGGTCCACCGAGTCGAGTTGGCTCCAGAACCCATCCTCCCGACTGTCCGACGTCCGTTTTAACTGGTCCAGCTCCCGCGCCTTGGCAGCCAACCGTTCTTGACGCGCGTCTTCCGCGGCGAAGGGATCGGCCGTTTCTGTGGGCTCATCGGCCGGCTGGGCGAAGGGCTCATCGGCCGGCTGGCCGAAGGGATCGTCGGGCGCCGAACGCTTGGCGGGAGCGCGCGCGGCCAGGCCGGTGGCGATGCTTCCCGGTCGGCGGGCCGTCATCGCCAGACGCGTCGCCTCCAGGCTTTCGGCCTCTTCTTCGGCAAGCTCCAGCCGGTCGCGCTCGGCCAGCAGCCGCGGGCTGATCGGTTGGGTTGTCGGGTAATACTTGAACGTGATGCTCGACGTGGTTCGCACACCCGAGCGGCGCCGCACGCCGCGAAAGTAGCCGTCGATCGAATCGGGCCACGCGAAGCGGTCCAGTAGCGACTGTTCCACCATGGCCAGGCTCAGTTCCGCCGCCACCGGGTTGCCCAGCGGATCGGTGGTCGCGACGGTCACCTCAACCTCCTCGCCCGGGCGCAGCACCGGGTTTGTCGCGGCCGCATCCTCGGACTGTTGGAGTTCACGCTTTAGCGTGTCGGACCCGGCTCCCGCTTCGCCCTCCTCCCCGTCTTTCGCCTTCTTCCCTATCGAGAGCGATACCTTCAGTTCCCGCTCGACGCCGAACGGGCTCGACGCGGTGTGAAACCGGGACACGGTCTTCGGTTGCTCTTCGTCATTCGACATTTGAATTTCGTCATTCGACCTTTCCCCCCTCGAGTCGATCATCACGGCGACGGCCAGGTCGAAGTTCGGGGCCAGTTGGGCGGTAACGGGCAGTTCGAGCACGTTCTCGCCCTGCTCGAGTTCCACAAGCCGGTAGTCGAGAATGCCCGCGCCTTCGAACGTGACCAGGGCCAGGGCCGGCGCCTCGCGCCAGTGGAGGCGTACGGCGGCCGTTTCGCCCACGGTGAGCGTATGCCGGTCGGCCAGGATGCGAAGCCGTGTGGCGTCGTCCCGGTCGGAAATCTGCACGGCGTACTCGCCGCTAATGGGGTTGTGGAACCGGTCGGTGCCTTCGGCCCGGACAACGTACTGCCCGCCGCGGTCAAGCCGCAACGTTTGCCGGGCGGTGCCGTCCTGCTCGGAGGTTTCGACCGCATGCTCCTCGACGAGCCGCTCGCCCACGCGGCCCTGAACGGTCGTCTTTTCGAACACCTTGAGCGACAATTCTTGGGCAATCGGCTTGCCCTCGGCGTCGCGCGCGGTCACGGCCACTTCGAATGTCTTGCCCGCGATGTACACCGGGCGCACCGAATGAAGGCTCAGCGAGAAGCCCTGCGCCGAGAGCACGAAGTTACGCGACGTCGTCACGTTGCGTTCCGGCAGGGCGACCATCAGCGGCAGCACCTGGGTTTCGCCGAACTCGCGGGTGGGCAGCTTGAAGGCCACTTCGCCCTTTTCGTCGGTCACGGCCGTGTGGAGGCGCTCGTCGGCAAGCTGATAGCGGATTTCGCGGCCGGCCAGCGGCGCGCCGTAGTAGTACGCCGCGCGAATCACGCCCTCGACCTCCTCGCCCCGGTAGTAGACCGTACGTGGCGAGTCAATCACAAGCTGCACCGGCTCCAGCCGGTACTCGTGCACCTGAAACGTGCCCTGGTAGCTGCGACCGTCCGTGTCGCGGGCGAGTACCCGGTACTGCCCCTGCGGGCCGGCGGGCGGCAGGGCGAACCGGTCGTGGAAGCTGCCCCACGGGCCGAGCGTTACGTCGGTCCGATGCACGAGCCGGTCGCGGGCGTCGAACACCTCGAGCGTGTACGCCTTCCCCTCGTCGACCACGTACCGGTCGTCGCGCACCGCGCGGAGGCAGCCGCGCACGTGAACCCACTGGCCGGCGCGGTAGGCGGGCCGGTCGGTGTAGATATAGCCCTTGTCGGTCAGCCCCTGGGCAACGGCCACCCCGGCCAGATCGACCAGGTTCGAGGCGATGTGCCCACCCTCGGCCATGGCGAATACCGAGACGACCGGGTTCTCGGTCTCCTTGAGTACGTCGTACGAACCCTGGAACGTGCCGTCGGGACCGGTCGTTTCCTCGGCAATCACTCGCTCGCCGTCGGAAAGCAGCAGCCGCACGCCGGGCCACGGCTTGCCCGTGAGCATGTTCTGCGCGAAAACGAACACCTCGCCGCGGGAACTCTTGACGACGATGTCCAGGTCGCTTTGGATCACGAGCGTCGTGGCTTCGAGCGTCTGCCCGGCGACGGTGACGGCCATCGCGCCGGCGGCCGGCCCGCCCGGCAGCGGCACGTCCGCGCGGCTTTCGATTTCCCGGTATCGGGCGTAGCCGGGCACCGCGTGCTCCAGAACGGCGTCGGGATCGATCAACGCCACGTCGAGCGCCTCGACGCCGCGGGCGGCGTGCCTCTTGCGGAAGTACGTTTCCAGGTCGACCTTGTACGCGCGAATCGACACGGCTTCGAGGTTCCGCGTGGTGAGCGTCAGCTTCGGCGTCTCGTCGCTGCGGTAGATGCGCTCGGTTGCCAGCCGCAGGCTCCACGCCAGCAGTCGAGTGGCGGCCTGGCGGGCCGCGTCCTGCCAACTCCCCCATGTAACCTTCTTGTACTCCTCGAGCGACTCCTCCAGCTTGCCCAGCTTCTCCTCGAGCGTCTGCCCGATGCGGTACTGGGCAAACGACGATTGGTCGGTGTCCGGGTACTTCGCCGCCACCGCGCGCCAAGCCGCAACGGCCTCCTCCCACTGCTGCTCATGGAAGTGCATCTGCCCGAACAGGTAGAGGATTTTCGGGCAGCGGTCGTCGAGCGGGTATTTGTCCATGAAGGCCGCCCAGAGCCGCCGCGCCTCGTCGTATTCCTTCTCGGCGTACTTCTCGGCGCCCAACAGGTACTCGGTGTCGATCATCTGCCGCTGCACCTCGCGCCACGCGCCGTGGGCGGGGTGCCTCGCCAGGTAGTTCTGCCAGGCGGCCATCGCCTCGGCGTACTTCTTCTGCAACTGATACGCGGTACCCAGCATGGCATGGGCGTCCGCCACCTCTTCCCGATCCTTGTACTGCTCGTCGGCCAGGAACTGCTCCAACGTGTTCGCGGCGCTCTCGTATCGGCCGCGGTGCATGAAGCTGCGGGCAATGTCGAGGTGGGCCTCACCGGCACGCGCGTGCGCCGGAAACCGTTCGAGGAACGCCTCGAGCGCCGCCGTGCCCAGGTTCAGGTCCTCGTCGGAGTTCGGCTCGGGAACGTTCCACGTGCGAGCCAGGTTCAGGGCCGCCTCGGCAATCAGTTCGTGCTGCGCGTCGGCATGCTTCGCCAGCAGGTCCTGCCACACGCGCCGCGCCGGCTTGAACGAATCCTGTGCAAAGCGACATTCGCCAAGCCGGTAGCGGGCCTCGATGTCCAACGGACTGTCGGCATGCTCGGCGATGAACCGCTCGTAAGCGGCCACGGCCTCGTCAAGCTTGCCCAACTGCTGGAGACACCGGGCTGCGAGCAGTTCCACTTCGGCCCGGGTGGCCGGCTGCGGGCCTACCTCGAGCGCCTTCTGGTAGAAGTCGAGCGCTTTCTGGTAGTCGGCCTCGCGCTGCTCGTTCTTCGGTGGGTCGAAATGCCGATTGGCGAACTCGAGGTACACCTCGGCAATCGCCTGTTTGCGGTCGGCTGAAAGCAGGTACTCGGCCTCGGCCTGGACGATCGCCTGGGCCGACTGGAAGTCGCCTTTTCGCGCGAGCGACATCGCCTTGCCGAACCGCGCCCGGCGCGCCCAGTCGCTCTCGGCATGTTCGGCCGTCACTCGGTCGAACGCGGCGACGGCCGCGTCGTACTTCTCGTCGAGATGCAACGCTCGAGCCTTCAGGTAAAGAAGGTAAGCCTTGGACGCGTCGTCGGCCTCGCGGGCCTCATCGATCGCCTCGATCGCCTCGGCGTACTTGCGGTCCTGCATAAGCCGGCGGACGGGCTCGGGCACAAGCGGCGCCACCGTTGCCACGCCCGGGCAGGACGCGGGTTCCGCGTCGACCGATGCAGCGACGCCACCCTGGGCCGGGTCGGAACCCGTCTGGGCCGCGGCGGACTTATACCAAGTGCAGGTGAAAAAACTGGTCGCGACGACCAACGCCAAAAAACTGGGGCGGAACATGGGCGGAACCCTCCCTAAGAGTGGACCCTGGGCGGAATGCCGAGCCTCGGCACCCCTTGGACGCTTTCGGAGGCGGCGTAGTTCCGCCCGGCTGAAAAGGGCCTGACGGCGACAAGACGCAGCTAGCAGACTCCTCGCCCGGTAGGTTCGCCACCGGCAATCCGGAGTATTCCCGTCCCGCGCAACTGTAGGGCGACTCTCCGAGTCGCCGGCAATACTGTAGGGCGACTCTCCGAGTCGCCAACGACTCACGGCGACTCGGAGAGCCGCCCTACAGTCGCTTTTGGGCACCGGCTCGGCAAGATATTGCGCCTGTTGCGATATAATGGAATAGGGTACTTGAAAAGGCTCGTCGGGCCACCAGCATGGGGGATTTCTCCCCCGCGGTGCCTCTCAGGGTGGAGTACACTTTCTCATACGCCTTCCCATCACCCGTCGCCAAAAGAAACCTACCCCCCCATTGGGCCGACAACCCACGAGAACGGAGTGTGCGCCGAGCGTGCTGTTCCTGGCGCACCGCGTGCCCTATCCGCCCAACCGGGGCGACCGCATCCGGTCGTTCCACCTCCTTTCGTATCTGGCCGAGCGGGCCGACGTGTCGCTGGCCTACCTGTCGGACGATCTCCCGCCGGAGGAAACCAACCGGGCGCTGGCGGGCATCTGCCGCCGGGTAGCCTGCGAGCGAGTGGGCCGTACCCGATGGCTGCATGCCGCCGGCTCGCTGGCCGCCGGGCACACGGCCACCGAGGGCCTGTTCCGCTCCGGCCGCCTTCGCCGCACGCTTTGGCAGTGGACGGCCGAAACCCGCTTTGACGTGGTCGTGGTCTTCTGTTCCAGCATGGCGCAATACCTCGACCTGCCCGGCCTGGCCGATGTTCCGGCCGTGGTCGACCTGGTCGACGTCGACAGCGAGAAGTGGTTCGATTACGCCCGCGAGACGCACGGCATCGGGCGGCTGCTGTTCCGGCTCGAAGGCCGGCGGCTTCGGCGTCTGGAGGCATCGCTGGCCGACCGCGCCCGGGCGATTACGGTCGTGAGCCGGGCCGAGGCCGACCTGTACCGCAGTTTCCGTCCGGCCGAGAACGTGCACGCCGTGCCCAACGGGGTCGACCTCGAATACTTCCGCCCCGCCGCGCAGCCGGAGCCGGAGGGTATCGTTCGGTGTGTGTTCGTCGGCGCGCTCGACTACCGGGCGAACGTGGACGGCCTGACCTGGTTTTGCCGCGAGGTGTGGCCGATGGTGGTGGGCGAGGTGCCGGGCGCGGCGCTGCAAATCGTGGGCAGCAATCCCGGACCGGTGGTGCGGCGGCTTGCGGCCCAGGAAGCGGTCGAGTTGGTCGGCCCGGTGCTCGACGTGCGTCCGTACCTGGCCGGGGCCGTGGCGGTGGCCCCTCTGCGAGTCGCCCGCGGTATCCAGAACAAAGTGCTCGAAGCCATGGCGATGGGTCGGCCGGTCGTCGCCTCACCCGCAGCGCTGGAGGGCCTGGAACTTCAGCCCGGGCGCGACGCCCTGTGCGCCGGCGAGCCCAAGGCCTGGCACGCTCGGCTTACCGACCTGCTGCGCAACTCGGCCGAACGCAAACGCCTAGGCGAGGCCGCCCGCCGCTACGTCGAAACCCGTCACCACTGGCCCGAATGCCTTAAGCGTTTCGGAGAGATCGTGGCTGGGAGTTCGGAATCAGGTGTCAGGTGTCAGGTGTCAGGTGTCAGGTGTCAGAGAAGAGGCAATCCATGATGAGGAGGGCTTGCCGTGAACAAGGTGAGCCGGTTCACCGATTTGCAGGTGTGGCGACGGTCGCACGTGCTGTTTCTGGATGTGCTCAAGGAACTCGATCAACTGCCGCGTACGCGAGCGGCAGCGGCGTTGACCGATCAGGACATTCGCAGTATCGGCTCCATCGGCGCGAATATCGCGGAGGGGTTCAACCGCAGCAAATCACGATACCTCAACGCACTCGATATCGCGCTGGGTGAGGCCAATGAGTCGGAGAACTGGCTCTACAAGCTCCGCGATGCCTGCTACCTCAACCCTGAGACCGCGAAGCCGCATATTGCCGAATGTATCGAAATCGAGAAGATGCTTAGCGGCCTCATCCGTTCCATCCGCTCGAAACCCTAACACGTTCCCACCTGACACCTGACACCTCAAACCTGACACCTGACACCTAGTAACTAGCAACTATGTTAAGCTGGCTTCGCGCAATCCGGCCCGGGCAGTGGTCGAAGAACCTGTTGCTTCTGGTGCCCGTGTTTACCGCGCACGCGTTCAGCCTGGCGGCGTTGGGCAAGGTGGCCTTGGCGTTCGCGGCGTTCAGCCTGGTGGCCTCGGCCACGTATGTTTTCAACGACATCCGAGACGTCGAGGCCGACCGCTTGCACCCGCGCAAGCGCCGGCGTCCCTTCGCCGCCGGCGAATTGCCCGCCGCCCAAGGATTCGCAGGCATGGCCGTTCTACTGGCGGCGGGGCTGGGCTTGGCGAGCCTCGTGTCGCCGCTATTCCTGGGAATCGTGCTCGGGTACATGGTGCTGACCCTCGCTTACTCCGTGTGGCTGAAGGCGTACGTGCTGGTCGATGTGTTTGTGCTCGCGGGGCTTTACGTGGTGCGCATCCTTGCGGGGGCGGCCGCTGTCGGGGTTCCCGTATCACCGTGGCTGCTGGCGTTCTCCTCCTTCATGTTCTACAGTTTGGCGCTCGTCAAACGCGATGCCGAACTCGCCGGCCTGGCCCAGCGCGGCGACACCAATGTGGCCGGCCGCGACTACCACGTGTCCGACTACCCCATGCTCAGCACGATGGGCATCGCCTCCGGTTACCTGGCCGTGCTCGTGCTGGCGTTGTTCATCAACACGCAGGGAGTCAAGGACAAGTATGACTACCCGAATGTGCTCGGGCTGCTTTGCCCCGTCGTGTTGTTCTGGATTTCACGTCTCTGGATGAAGACCGGGCGCGGCCAAATGCTCGACGACCCCATCCTCTATTGCGTGAAAGACTCGGGAAGCTGGATCGCTTTGGCCGCCATGATTGTCATTACACTGGCGGCGATGTAGGAGATGGGAGATAGAAGTTGGGAGTTAGGAGTTTGGGCCGGCTTCTGCCAGGCATTGGAGTAACCTTATAGCCCCATGCGAATGTGCTGTTGAAACAACGGATGCTGTCGACGGTTCTCGGCCTCTTGCACAAGCCGGTTTACCTTTGCCGGATTCGAACGCTGGCCGGATTGCTCGCCCGCGAGTTGCGGGCCGGGGATCGCGTGCTCGACGTCGGGTGCGGTTCCGGTGCGCTCGGCGCTGCCACGCTGGCGCATCCGAAGTGCGCGGCCGGGGTAGGTTATGAGGGCGCCGAGGTGGCCCCGCGCCCCGGCGTTCCGTTTCCCGTTACCGCCGTCGAGCAAGGGCAGCCGCTTCCGTTCCCGACCGATTCGTTCGACGTGGTGGTTGCCGCCGACGTCCTGCATCATGCGCCGAATGAGCCCGCGCTGCTGAAGGAGATCGGCCGCGTTGCCCGACGGCGCGTCTTTCTGAAAGACCACCGCCTTGCCGGCCCGTTCGCACAGGCGCGAGTTTCCTTCCTCGATTGGGCCGCCAACCACAGCCACGGCGTTCGTTGCCTCTATCGCTACCACACGCTGCCGCAGTGGCGCGAACTGTTCGCCGCGGCCGACCTGTCGATTGTCGAAGAACACCCGGGCATGGACCTTTATCCACCGGGCCTGAACCTGATGTTCGGACGGCGATTGCAATACCTCGCTTTGCTCACACCCGACGGCAAGTAATCACCCGTGCTCCACGAACGCAGCATGGCACTACCTTGCCGTTGGACTTCCAAGTAACGACCTACCGCCCGGAACAAACAGCTCGCCGTGTTTCGCATTCGGTCTTTGAGGATTGCTTTGCCGGCCGTGATCGCGCTGGCCGTAGGACTACGTTTGGCCGTAGCGTTTGTGGAGCCGATGAGTGTGCGCAGCGACGCCGGCGAATATTGGGCCATGGCAACCAATGCAATCCGGGGAAACGGGTTGGTCGACACCATGGGCAACCACGCCTACTACAGCGCCGGATACCCGTTGCTGCTGGCCGCCGTGTTCTTGTTCACCGGCCCCAGTTTCAACGCCGTTCTGGCGGTGAACCTGGCGCTCGCCGCCGCGTCGGTGTTTCTGGTGCACCGCGTGGCTCGGTGTGCGGCAGGAGGGCGGCAGGCCGAGGCCATGCCTCGCGGGCGCGAAGTTTCCTCTCCGCCCCCCCCGGAGCAGAGCCCTGGCCCCATTGCTGCTGCGGCCGAGCGGGCGGGCCTGCTGGCGGCGCTGGCCTGGGCGGTATACGTGCCCGGCATCGACCGGGCGAATGCCATCAACAAAGAAAACCTGATGATCCCGCTGATGCTCGGTTTGGCGTGGATCGCCTTCCGTTGGCCGGCGTCGAGCCGCCGTGTCGGTCTGGCGGCGATGGCGGGAGCACTGACCGGCAGCCTGGCCATTGTGGGCACCACCGGCTGCGCCGTGGCCGGCGCGCCGGCCCTCGTCGTTCTGGTGCACGGGGCAGGCTGGCGGCAGCGCCTCGTCTCGGGTGCGGCCTTTCTGCTGCTCGCCGCGGTCGTGGTAGCGCCGTGGCTGGCCCGCAACTACCTGGTCGTGGGCGCGCCTGTGCTGAATACCAACGGGGGCCAGAACCTGTACTTGGGCAACAATCCGGCAGCCACCGGCCGGTACATCAGTACGGGCGATACCCCCATGGCCGACGAATGGAACCGCATCAAGGCCGAGGAGGGCGAAGTGGCCGCCCACCGCGAGGCCGCCCGCCGGGCCCGGCAGTATATGCGGGAAAACCCGGGCCGAACGTTGCTGCTGTCGTTGAAGAAGGCCGCCCTGTTCTGGGAGCTTCCGAATCTGACATCTGCCGAGCCCGAGCCGCTCCTGAAACGCCTTGCCCGCTACGCGTGGTTTGTCCAGTACCTTGCGTTGGTCGGCCTCGCTCTGGCCGGCCTGCGCGACGTTCGCCGCACCTGGCCGCTGTACCTGGCCATTGCCCTGTTCGCTGCCATCCACGTTCCGTTCTACACCATGCTCCGCTTCCGCCTGCCGGTGATGGCATTGGTCAGTTGCACGATAGGTGTCGGGTGGAAGTTGGGAGTTGGGAGACGGGAGTTGGGGGAGAGTAGTTGAGCAATGCGAGACGACCTTGTTCCGACATATCGCGCGTTGGAACATGACGTACTTCACCCGACCTCCGACCCCGACCCCGACCTCCGACTTCCGACCTCCGACCTCCGACCTCTGACACCTGACACCTAGCACCTAGCACCTAGTCGTGTTCCTCCGCATTATCGCCGTCCTTTACGCTACTGCGATTGGCATGGTCACACTGCTCCCATCCGGGGTCGACGCGCCACTTTCCGGCTGGGATGCAAGCGTTTCGCCCAGCGTGCAGAACGTGTTGCACCTGCCGGCCTACGCACTGCTGGTCGTGCTGCTCGCGGCAGCGTTCGGCCGATCGGCCCGCCGGCCGTGGCCGGCGCTGGCCGCCATCACTGCGGGCTGCATCGCCTTCGGCATCGGCAGCGAATGGCTCCAGGCCGCCTTCATTCCCGGCCGCTACGGCTCGCTCACCGACGCCCTGTCGAACACCGTCGGCTGCGTGGTGGGCGTTGGAAGTTGGGAGTTGGGAGCTGGGAGTTGGAAGTTGGGAGGGGGGAGAAACTGCAAGCCGGCGGTTACTCAAGGAGACAAGGAATCCCGAGATGAGTGAACGGCATATGACGGTCTTTGAAGACCTGGAAGCATGGCAGGCAGGCCGTGCCGTGGTCAATAGCGTGTATTCTATATGCCGCGAGCCGCCGCTGGCCCGCGACTTCGGATTGTGCAGCCAACTCCAGCGAGCTGCCGTATCGATCATGACGAACATCGCCGAGGGCTTTGAACGAAAGCATCTTGCGGAAAAAGCTCAGTTCTACAACGTGGCGAGAGCCTCGACCGGAGAGCTTCGTTCGCTGTCCTACGTCGTCGAAGACAACTTTGCAAACTTGGCACGACAGTCGATTTTCTTGCGTGAGAGTCTCTCTCCGCTTGGTCGACTGATTAGTGGGCTCATTCGCTCCACCGAACGACGCCGAAACGCATAGTTGGGAGATAGGATTTAGGAGATGGGAGTTAGGGTCAGACGCTGACGCGATCCACGATCTCCCAACTCCCAGCTCCCAACTCCCAGCTCCCAACTCCCAGCTCCCATGTCTCTCATCCTCTGTTTCGCCAGCGGCTACGAGGCGCCGCCCACGAGCAAGCATCATGTGATGCACGTGCTGGCGGAGCGAAACACGGTGCTGTGGGTGAACTACCATGCCTCCCGCGTGCCGAGCGCGTCGGGCGCCGACCTGCGCCATATCGCGCGCAAGCTGCGGCAGGTGGCCGGCGGACTGAAATGCCCGCGAGAGAACCTGTATGTGCTCACTCCGCTCGTGGTGCCGCTGCCCGGCTCGGGCCTGGCTCGGCGGGTGAACCGGGCGCTGCTGGTCGCGCAAATCCGCCGCGCGCTCGGGC
Organism: uncultured Planctomycetaceae bacterium; assembly: GCA_964414315.1. Classification (GTDB taxonomy): domain Bacteria; phylum Planctomycetota; class Planctomycetia; order Pirellulales; family Thermoguttaceae; genus PWXP01. The sequence goes on from CAYPWB010000037.1 coordinate 23,016, forward strand.
GACTTGGTCGCATGGCTGCGGATCAACAGGCGGCAGGCCCCTCCGCGCCGCTCGAACTCTGGTCGTTCACGCCCGACGTGGCGTACCTGGTCGACCGGTTCCGCCCGCAGCGGGTGGTCTACTATTGTGTCGACGATCATTCGCAATTCACCGGATACGACGCCGCCCAGGTACTGCGCGACGAAGAGGCCCTGTGCCGCCGAGCCGATTTGGTGGTGACCACCTCGGGCCCGTTGCAGGAAGGCCGGCAGGCGTGGAACCCGAACACGATCCTCGTGCCGCACGGCGTCGACTACGAGCATTTTGCCCGTGCCCTTTCCCCCGACCTGCCCGAGCCGGCCGAGTTGGCGGCCATTCCGCGGCCGCGGCTGGGTTTTTTCGGGCTGCTGCGCGATTGGGTCGACCTCGACCTGCTGGCCGAGGTGGCCCGGCGCCGGCCCGACTGGCACGTGGTGCTGCTGGGCGACTCGACCGTCGACCTGGCCCCCTACCGGCAGCTTGCGAACATGCACTTCCTCGGCCCAAAGCCTTACGCCGACCTGCCCGCCTTCTGCCGCGGGTTCGAAGTGGGACTGATCCCGTTCAAGCTCAACGCGCTTACCCGCGCGGTGAACCCCATCAAGCTTCGCGAGTACCTCGCCGCCGGGCTGCCCGTGGTCAGCACGCCGCTGCCCGAGGTCGAACGTTACGCCGGGGTGAAAAAGGGGTCAGGAGCCTTTTCCCGGAACGGCCCGGAGGGTGCTACGCAGAAAAGGCTCCTGACCCCTTTTTCACAATGGGTCTCGCTTGCCGCCGGCGCGGACGCCTTCACCACCGCCATCGCCGCGACCCTCTCCGCCCCCTCCGATCCCGTCGCCCGCTCCGCCGCCATGCGCAGCGAAACCTGGCGGGAGAAGGTGGAACGCATTCGCGAGGCGATGGGAAATGGGAGATAGGATTTGGCAGATGGGCGATGGGGAAATACTGCCAAGGTGAGCGAGCCGCGATAGCGCGTCCTTAACGGTCACTTGACGTCTGACACCTGGAGCGGAAAAGGCTCCTGCTCCTTTTCCACTGTCGGCATTGGTTCCCATTCCCGGGGCACATGTGCTTTTCGGCCTTCTGACCCCTTTTGCGCTGAGATGCTGTGCTCTTGTGAGCTGCCGTCAAGAAGACCTGGAAAGTAACGTTGATGAAGCACTTGTCTATGAATGAGCATACTACGAGACAACTCGTGCTTCTGTTCGGCTCGCCGCGTTCCGGAACGACATGGCTTGGGACGATACTGTCGTCCCACCCAGACTGCGTTTACCGTCATGAACCAACAACGGCAACATTACGAACGAATTACCCACTTGCCCTTCAGAAGGCAAAGGCTGGTATGCCGTGTACTGCCATTGAACGCGCTGAAGTGGTTCGCTTATGGGCACGTGCATACCACGAAACGTGCCGTCCGCCATTCTTTCGCAAGTCGTATTGCGGTTGGCCACCCTTCCTTCAGTGGTCTGCATGGCTGCTTTGCAGGCACAACACTCACGCGCAGCACAGGTTTCAACACCGATTCACACCAGGCGATTCAGCGTCCTTCAATCTTGTCGTCAAGGAGGTGGGGTGGGAGTTACACGCTGAAGCATTGGCACGCGCACTCAACGCAAACCTGATTGTCATCATTCGCCATCCGTGTGGAGTGGTTGCGTCCCAACTGCGAGGGCGGCGGCACGGCTGGCTGACACCTGTGAATCGACAGAAGTGGTGCCAGTGGCATGCAGACAGCATTATCCGTTTGGGCTACGCACAGAAGGAAGTGCTGGAGTTGCCGGATCACATGTTCTGTGCAGTCCGATGGCTTGTTGCAAACGTACTGTTCCAGCAAGGGATGTCGCAATTGCCCGCGGCGCAATGGGTAGTCTACGACTCTCTTTGTGATCACACGTTAGAGGTAAGCCGGAACATGTTTAGCAAGCTCGGGTGGGACGTGCCAGTTCAGACGTTGGCGTTCATCCGCAGGAGCACGGCGAAAGAGGGCACTTGCCTGGGCCGCCTATTTCGAGGAAAGCAATCCTATTTTGACGTCTACAAGAATCCGCAACAGTCGAAGGCTTCATGGAAGCACGTGCTGTCGAAGCCCGAACAGGCTGGTATTCTTGAAGTTGCGTCAAGGTTTGACTATTTCAAGACCTTTTGGCCGTCCAATTGACAGTTAAGTTTCTGGCATATGCGTAAGCACGCGCGCAACCTGGCAGCAAACTGGATCAGCCATGGCTCTGCCCTCGTGGTGCTGTTCTTCCTGTCGCCGTTCATTGTCCATTCGCTGGGCAAGGTGGAGTACGGCCTGTGGAGCCTGCTGACGGTGCTGACCGGCTACATGGGGCTGATGGACCTTGGCATCCGGTCCAGCACCGGCCGGTTCATCATGCTCTACCTGGGCAAGGACGACCACCGCGCCGTCGACGAAACGATCCGCACCGCGCTGGGTTTCTATTCGGCGCTAGGGCTGCTCGTGCTAGGTGTGGGCGCGGCGTTGGGATGGGTGTTCCCGGTGTTCTTCCGTTCGATTCCGCCGGAATATCACCTCATTGCCCAACTGCTGCTTCCGCTCCTGGCGCTGAACGTGTGGTTCGCCGCGCTGCAAGGGGTCTTTGTCAGCGTGGCGGTGGCGCACGAGCGGTTCGACCTCGCTCGAGGCATCGACCTTGGCGTATTGGCGCTGCGCACCACGGCCGCCGTCGTGGCATTGAGCCTCGGCTATCGGATTGCGGCCCTGGCGATCGTTTCGGTGGCCACCCACGCCGTGGCCGTGGTCGGCCACTACCTCGTTGCCCGGCACGTCTACCCGGCGCTTGCACTTTGGCCGCTTTCGCTTACGAAGGCAAGACTGCGCGAACTGTTCGGCTACGGGCTGGGGGCGTTCATTACGACCCTTTCCGTGCACATCATGGGGAAGAC
>CAYPWB010000038.1:0-25671 GCA_964414315.1 uncultured Planctomycetaceae bacterium
GCTTGCACTCCCCCGAAGCCGTCCGCCGCCTCGGGAAACGCCCCGCATGGAACCATCACGATGGTCGCCCCCGCAAACCGCAGCTTGGACGGTCTTCCGGGAAGTGATAGGCTCGCACCGTTTCCATCGCCCGGTTCGCTGCCGAAGCGTCGGGCGCGTCGGCCACGACGTACAGAATGCCGCCGGGCAGGCTGCGATCGGCCAGCGCGGTGCGGAACGGTTCGTAGTCGGCTTGCATGACCAACGGCACGTTGCCGGCGCGGCGGCGCAACTCGTGGCGGAGTTCGAAGGCCGTGGGGTACGGGCGATCGTCGCCCAGGAAGACGGCCTTCACGCCGGGCAACGAACCTACCGACTCCAGCAGATGGCGCCCGTTGCCGTGGAGGTGGAATACCCCCCCGTCGAAGTGGCCCAGAATGCGCTCGACCGGCTCGCGGCCCCATCGCTCGAAATAGTCGACGCTGGTCATGTGGAACGGATCGACGCTTTCCGAAACGATGCGTCCGCCGGGTATCCATCCGGCCATGTTGCTTGCCGTGCCGCCCTCGATGCGCGGCACGCGTTCGAAGAATGCTTCCTGAACCTTCACGTTGATGTGGAAAGCCAGGTCGATGGCACGTCGGACGTCGGCGGGACGTTCGTCGAGCGCCAGGTAGGTGTCGGTGGCGCCAACCAGTTCGAACACGAAGTTCAGCCCGTCGATCAGGATGAAGTGGCTGACGCAGAACTTGCCGTCGGCGGCCTCGACGTATCGTTCGAGTTGCTCCTCGTAACGCCGCCACCAGAAGTGCCGCGGATCGAAGCGCAGGCGGTCCAGTTCCGACCAATCGCGCAACAAAGGCTTGACCATCGAGCTGATCCATCCGGTGGCCGGGTCGGAAAGGAACTGGGCCTCGCCGCCCAACATGCCGCCGTACAGCCCCTGGTCCATCTCGCTAAGATAGGCTGCCGGCACGCTGTCGTCCTCCACCGCCGCCAACTCCGCAAGGTGCTCGTCCCAGAAGCCGATCCGTTCCGGCACGCTCGGGTACTCGCAGAAACCCTCGCCGTACCGGCGGGCGAAGCGTCGGAGCGCGCGGGTAGCCAGCGGGAAGCGGGCGAAAACCTGGTCGCCGGCCTCGCGATCGTACAACTGCCGCAAGCGGGCGAGGGCGTCGGGCAGGTGGGGGGCGTAAGCGAGGGTGGACGCGGAAGCCGGGTGCTCCGGTCGGTTTCCGTCGCAGGTTGTCAAGGGTGATTTCGACAAAGCGGCTCCTTCGATCATCGCTCGCGGGTCATCCGTTGCGCAGCAGAGCCGTCAGCCCGGCATCGGTTACCCGCAAACTCCGGGAAAAATCTGCGAAATCGTGCGGCGGCCGGGTTCCAAATCCGCTCGCTCATGGCTGCCAGCCGCTCGCGTACGAAAGGAATAACCACCTCTTGCGGATTCTCCCAAGAGCACATCTGGGCGCCAAGCACCCGCGAGCCGGCGCGCAACTGGATCGGTTCACGACCGGCGGGGGCTCGGTCGATGAAATGCTCCCACCGGTACATGTTCCAGCGGAAAATATGTTCGGTCGGCCACTGGCCGATGGGCGCCGGCCGTCGCGTGACCACGTACAGCGGCTGCCAGGAAGTGTTGATGATCGTGTACCCGGCTTCCACCAGGTCGTCGGGCCGATGGTAGAAGCCTCCTTCAAACGCCATCACCACGATGTCGCGCGGGATATCCACCTTGCCGCCCGGCCGGAACCCCTCCCAAATAATCATCTGCTTCCCGTGCCGTTTGACGGTGTTGTTCCGTTCGGCGATGAACGCCCGGTACAATTCCTGCGGACTGGGCACGCCGGTCTTCGCCATGGCCGCCTGGAAGTCGGGATCGCGGTCGAGACCGGAGAAGTTCACCTCGTCGGCCCCGATGTGGAAGTACGGCGCGGCGCGGAACACGTCGATCATCTCGCCGATGATCGTATCGAGCGCCTTGCACGCCTCGGGCCTGGCGTAGTTCATCGTACTTCCGGGGCCGGTTTGCGTGGCGAACAGTTCGGGCATCTGCCGTGTCATGATGCCCGCATGGCCCGGCATCTCGAACTCGGGCACCATCAGCACCCCGCGCTCGACGGCATACTGCTCCAGCGCGCGCAACTGCTCGACGGTGTAGTGCCGCCCCGGCGTGGCCAGTTTCGGATAGGCTTTCGAGGGGAAGGTGAACGATTGGTCGTCGGTCAGGTGAAGTTGCAGGAAACGGATCTTGTACCACCGGCACAGGTTAATGACCTGGCGCAGCATGTCGGGCGTATGGAAGTGCCGCGCCGGATCGACCAGGAGGCCGCGATAGGCCGCGCAGGGTGCGTCGGCGACGGTCATCTGCGGCAGCGCGACCACGCCGTCTTGGGCCGAAATCGCCTGCAACAGCGTGACCGTTCCCGCGGCCACGCCGGCGTAACTTCCCCCGGCCACATGCGCGCGGTCGGTCACCGTCAGCCGGTATTGCTCCTCGTCCATGGCCGGGCCGAGTTGCAGCACGACGTCGCCCGGGCGCGACGGGACGCCTTCAGCCGGCGCGAGTTTCAATCCGGCCACCGCCTCGATTTCGGCGGCCAGGACCTCCGTCAGCGGCGCCAACGACTCGTCGGCCGCCACGATGCGCGCCACCGCGCGAAGTTTCAGGCTTCCCTCACGGCGTTCGACCGACTTCGGCCAGGGGATCAAGTTGAGCGCATCTCCGGCTGTGGCCCCCGAAGCCCGGGCAAGGGCCGTCAAGGCCGGAATACCCAAGGAGCCGGCCGCCAGTCGCGCCAGCAGCGTGCGGCGGTGGAATCGAGTGTGCTGAGACATGGCATGGAGTCTTCTGTTCGGGATGCGCGGCGCTTATCGGACCGAGCGGCGCAGTCCGGCGGCACTATCCCGGATTATTCGTGTAGGGTGGGCCAAGGTCGCGTAAGTCCTTGGTGGGACTGCGCAAGCCAGACACGGGTGATTCATGCACCGTGCGCACGAAGCACGTCCGCCCCAGCGACCGAAGTCCCACCAAGCCCATGGCTTGCTTGTCACCACCCTACTTCTCGTGAATAATCCGGGCTATTCGTTCGGCTCGTGCGGCGTCCGGAAGTTCACCTCGGCTGCTTGCAGCCGCTCCAGGTGAACGCCGAGCCGCAGGAGGAAAGCATCGAAAGAGTCCTTCTCGGCCGACCAGAGCACCTCGGCCATCGCGCAGGCGCGGGGATAGGCCATGTACTGCCGATGGTCGGAGTCCTTGATATACTCGCCCCACAACTGGGCCTGCCCGCCGAGTACGCGCGGCGTTTGCTCGGGTGTGAGGACATCGGGTACGGGCTCGTACTGGTACACTTGACGGAGCGGCAGGAAGCCGCCGATGGCGAGCGGCTCCGATTCGGCCGGACCCTGGTAGTAGTCGAAGTAGGTGTGCGAGGTAGGCGCCATGATGACGTCGTGGCCGGCCCGCGCGGCGGCGATGCCTCCTTTTTCGCCACGCCAACTCATCACGACGGCGCCGGGGGCCAGCCCGCCTTCGAGAATTTCGTCCCAGCCGACCAGCCGTCGGCCGTGCTCGGTCAGGAACGCGTCGAGCTGCCTGGTGAACCAGGCTTGCAGTTGCTCTTCGTTCTGAAGCCCGAGGTCGCGAAGGAGGGTCTGCATTTCTTCGCTGGCCTTCCACTGGTTCTTGATCGCCTCGTCGCCCCCGACGTGGATGTACCGGCTGGGGAACAGGGCCATCACTTCCTTGAGTACGTTCTTGCAGAAGTCGATCGTCCGCGGGCGGGGAGCGAGGATGTGCTCGCTGATGCCCCACCGCGTCCATACCCGCAGGTCCTGCTGCCTTTGGGGAAACACGCCCAGTTCGGGATAGGCGGCAATGGCCGCCTGCGAGTGGCCGGGCATGGAGATTTCCGGCACGATGGTCACATGCCGGTCGGCGGCGTAGCGCACCAGACGGCGGATTTCGTCCTGCGTATAGAACCCTCCGTGGCGTTGCCCGTCGTATTCGTGCGGTCGCCGGCTCGCATGCCCGACGAGCGTCTCGTCGCGCCACGCGCCGATTTCGGTCAGCCGGGGGTATTTCTTGATCTCGATCCGCCAGCCCTGGTCGTCGTTCAGGTGCATTTGCAGGCGGTTGAACTTGTGTAGGGCCATCAGGTCGATAAACCGCTTGACATCCTCAATTGGAATGAAGTGCCGTGCCGGGTCAATCAGCAGCCCCCGCCATGCGAAGCGGGGATGATCGGCGATGTCGACGCATGGCACGGTCCACGCGACGCCGTCGACGGGCGCGCGGGAATAGACGGCCGGAGGAAGGAGTTGCCGCAGCGTTTGGACGGCGTAGAACAGGCCGGCCGGCTGGGCCGCCGTCATGTCGATGCCGTCGGGCTCGACCCGCAGCCGATAGCCTTCCGGACCAAGTTCGCGTTCCAACCGGGGATCGACACGGAGGCAAACGGATGGAGGCGTGTCGGCGGCGCCGGTTTCCAACTCCAATCGGCGCCCGAAGGCCGGTTCCAACGCATCGATCAGCTTTCGGGCTTCGGCGACGGCTTCGCCCTCGGCAACAACCCGGGTGCGGTCGGAGAAGAGGAAACGCCCGTCGTTCATTTCTATTTCGACGGGTCGGGGGATGATTGCCGGTTTGGCCCCCGCGGCCGCGGGCAGCCACGCGGCAAAGACCGCCGTTGCGGCTACGGCACGCCGGAATGAAATGCTCTGTTCCTGAGGCATGTTGTACTCCTTGGGCGAACCATCATTCGCTCCGTCGACGTGAGGGTGACGGGCGAGGGTGGTTTCAGAATGCTCCGCATACGCCATCCGGTTGGACACGCCGCAGGCGTTCCGGGGGAAGCATTGCTATCCCGCCAAACCATACCGAATACCTTACGTCGAATCGATCCGATACGCAATGGATCCACGCTGGCCGGTTCGAGGCGCCGGCCTTAACTTGCCTTCCAATACCGTTCGATCTGTTCGAGGCTTTGCCCCTTCGTTTCGGGCACGTAGTGCCAGAAGAATAAGGTGGCGATCAGGCATATCGCAGCAGCGGCGAAGAACCCGGCGTGCATGCCGAACGCGCCGACGAACCAGGGAAAAGCAAACGCCGAGGCCGCGTTGGTCGACCAGTTGGCGAACGTGGCGATCGAGGCGGCCCGGCCGCGCACCCGGTTCGGAAAAATCTCCGGGGTGAGTACCCAAATGACGGCACAGATCGAGAAGGCGATCGCCGCCATGTACACGCAAATGGTTGCACCGATGGCGATACCCAGTGCGCGGCTCATTGGCGCGGTGGCGGCTTTGTCGAGTTGCGCGGCGGCCGTGGCGGCCTCGTCGAGCGGCGCGGCGCCGCCGACCAGGAACAGCGTGCCGATCACCACCAGTGCGACCGTAACGACGGCCATGCCGCCGATCAGCAGCGGGCGTCGGCCCAGTTTGTCGATGAACATCAGCGCCAGGATCGTGAACACCAGGTTCGTCACGCCCAGGCCTACTTGCCCGAATAACGCGGCGATATCTTCAAACCCCGCAGCGTTGAGAATCCTCGGCCCGTAGTACACGACGATGTTCACCCCGGAAAGCTGGCCGAACACCGAAAGCATCACCCCGACCAGCAGGGCCATGCGCAACCCGGGCCGGAACAGTTCGCGCACCGAGCCCTGGTCCCGGCCGAGCGACCCGCGGATGTCGTCCATCTCCCGCTCAGCCACTTCCGCGCCGTCGACACGTTGCAGGATGGCCAGCGCCCGCGACTGCCGGCCCGCCTTCACCAGCCAGCGAGGGCTCTCCGGAACCATCAGCAGCAGGAGGCTGAAGGCCGCGGCCGGAACCATTTCGACGGCGAACATGGCTCGCCAAACCTCGTCGAGCATGAGCCAGGCCGTCCACTCGCTCAAACCGCCCGTCTTCGAGTCGGATCCTGCGATGTCCAACAGCAGGTAGTTCGAGAAGTAGGCGGCCAGGATGCCGACGACGATCGACAATTGGTACAAGGCCACGAGCCGGCCGCGGATACGGGCCGGAGCGAACTCGGAGATGTACATCGGCGCCAGTACCGACGCCATGCCGACGCCGACGCCGCCGAGTATGCGGGCGACAATGAGCAGTTCGAAGTTCGGCGGCACGGCCGAGCCGAGTGCCGAGATGAAGAAGAGTACGCCTGAGAGGATCAGGATCGGCTTCCGGCCGAACCGGTCACTCAGCACGCCGGCCACGGCGGCGCCAAGGATGCAGCCGATCAGGGCGGAACTGGTGAACCAGCCCAACGCCAGCGAACTGAGCCCGTACTGGGTTTCGACGAAACCGATCGTGCCGGAGATGACGGCCGTATCGAAGCCGAACAGGAACCCGCCGAGCGAGGCCACCGTGCAGATTCCCGCCAGGTACAACCCGCTTCCCCGTTGCGGCTCACCAAGCGGTGCGGGAAGGCTGTCGTGCGAAGGTGTCGGCGTCATGCTTCGGCTCCCGGGGTTGTGCCGCGCATCTCCTCCAGCCGCTCGGAGCAGTACCACTGCATGCGAGGCAGGTGGAACGGCCCTTTCCACATATTTCCCTTCAGCGGCGTCGAAACCGTCCCGTCGCGATGCAGGTAGCCGTACCATTCGCCGTGGACGGAATCGGGGAAGCGGGCGTACGACCAGTCGTGGACCAGCCGATGCCAGCGGACGTACTTCGCCTCGCCGGTCAACTGCCAGGCCAGCAGCGTCGCGATGATCGCCTCGTTGTGCGGCCACCAGAACTTCATGTCGTGCCAGTACTCGGTGGGCGAAAGGCCCCGCGCGTCGCGGTGGTACAAGATCCCGCCGAAGCGGTCGTCCCAACCCAGTTCGAGCGACCAGTCGATAATGTTCGTCCCCAGCCGGGTCAGGCGCGCGTCGTTCCCCCGGAGCCGGGCTTCCTCGAGAATGAACCAGCCGGCCTCGATCGAATGGCCGGGGCACACCAGCCGCCCGTCGAACGTGTCATAGAACTCGCCTCCCGGCCCGACCGACTCCAGTACGCACCGAAACTCCGGCTTCATGAAGTCGCGCTCGATCTCGCCGATCGAGCGGTCGATCACCTCGGTCGCCACGGGATCGTCGACGGCCTTGCGCAGCTCCTGGGCGGTAGCCATCAGGATCATGGGCATGGCCAGACCCTTCATGGGCCGCGTGGTCGGACATACCTTTGGCTCGCACAGGCCCGGCGTGTCGTGATGTTGCAGCACCATTCGGAACAGGTCGAGCGCCTGCTGCCGGGCCGCGGTGTCATCGGCCGCCTTGCCGTAGGCCGCCAGGGCGATCACCGCGAAGCACTCGGAAAACAGGTATCGCCGCTTCCGGAGCGGCCGGCCGGCGCGCGTTACGGAAAAGTACATCCGCCCATCGGCATCGAAGCAGTGCTTGTTGAGGAACTCGATGCCATGCCCCGCCAGGTCGAGCCACTCCTGCCGCGGCTCCACCGTGTTGTACAGCGTGGCCAGGAGCCAGGCGAATCGGCCCTGGAACCAGACCGGCTTGTCGGTTTGCAGCAGCGTGCCGTCGCGGTCGAGTGCGGTCAAGTAACCGCCGCATTCCCGGTCGATCGCGCGTGGAATCCAGAAGGGGAGCGTGTCATTCAGCAGGCCGTCCCGGTAAACATGGTGCAGTGCGTCAAGGTGTTGGGGTAGCATGGGATATCGCGTCTTCGTTAAGTGTGGGTTGGGCTGCCGGGCGGGCTGTGTCCGTCCCGCCGCAATGGCGTTGCGGAAAGGGGGGACAAACGGCTGCACGGTAAGAAGGTGCGATGCGGCACGGCGGTCACCGCTTCTTCGCGGGGTTTACGACGATTTCGTCGACGAATAGCCAGGCGGGACGTGCCCCGGCGACGACCCACTCGGGCAACGCGCCGAAGTTCACCGCCCGCACGCGAATGAAGCGCGCTCGGACCGGGTCGATCTCCGCCTCCAATAGGGCGGTGCTCGGGGTCAGGTCGCGGTCGGGTTCGGGCGACTCGACGCTCGCCACCTCGCGGAACTCGCACCCGTCGTCCGAAACGGCAAACTCGACGCGAGGCGGCAGGAACACCCCGACGCGATGCGAGCGGAGGAAGCCGGCAGCCAGCTTGCGCACCTCGATGCTTTTGCCTAAGTCGACGACCGCCTCGAGGTCGGTGCCCTGAAAGCCGAGCCAGGCCGGGTCGGCGTGATCGGCCGTGCCGCGAGTGCCGTCGGTCAGCCCCTTTCCGCCGCCGCCGGGATACAGGTCGTCCGGCCGGCGTGCGAGGCTGACCGTTGCGCCGCGAGCGGCGTGGGAAATGGTCTGGGGTTCCAGCTTCGCCAGCACCTCGTCGGGCAGCATTTGCTCGCGCAGGCGCGGGAAGTGGCGCCGGACGTTCACGTCGCGCGTCAGATCCCACAGCGAGGTGTCCATCTGCCGCATGGCCAACACCGAGACGATCCAGCCCTGGGTCCAACCGCTTTCAATGGCCCAGGCGCCCCAGCCGTGGTCGGCGTTGCTGCCCCAGTGCTCCCACCGGTCGAAGTCGAAGGCGCGGAACCATCCGCCGTCGAGCGACGGTTGCGAGGGTGATTCGATTTGCACGCGGCAGAGGAACGCGGCCAACTTGTCGGCCGCTTCGGCCGCCTGCCGGTCGCCGGCGGCTGCGGCCTCGTGCAGCCCGAGGAACGCAAAATTCGTGGTGTACAGCAGGTCGGCCACCGGATCGCCGTTTGCCTGGATGAGCGAGGCTTCGGTCGTGCCGTAGGCTTCGTTCGACCGCGGCGGCGGATACCTGCCCCGGCCGGGCCGCCCCAGTTCCTCGCGAATGGCGCCGCTGGCGTCCTGCAACGCGACCACCCCGTCGACCGCCTGCCGCAGCCAGGCCCGATGCTCGGGCGTGTCGTCTACCCGCACCAGCCACGCCAGCGGAAGCAGGATGCGGGCCTTCTCCTGGGCCAGGCCGTTCATCCACGTCCATCCGTCCGTGTACTGCGCCATGGTCATGCCGATGGCCGTCTTCGCGCGGTCGAGGAACAACTCGTAGCCGGTTCGCTCGTACGCCCAGAGGTAGCAAGCCCACAGGTACGCCTCCATGTGCGGCAGGTAGTTGACGTTGCGGCGCAGGAACAGGGGCTTCCAGCCTTGCCGGGACAGTTCAGGCAGGTCGATGCGGTCGCCGCGAAAGCCGAGCTGCCCGGCCGTGCGAAGGTTGGCCAGCAGGCACATCATCGCGGCCTCGTCCCAACGGTCGTCGTCGTTCAGCGCCGCGGTGGCGATGGTGCCCAGCAGGAGCCGGGCGTTGTCGTCGCCGTAATTGGCCCTGTACCAGGCCGGTGAACTGACGCCCCAGGCCACCAGCCCGTAGGCCCCGTGCTCCGGGTCGCCCCGCTCGCGCCGGCGCGCGTCGGAGGTGAGCAGGTAGTAGTCGAGCAGATTGCGCGCGACGGTGGTATTGTGCGAGTTCTGCAGCACCCTGCCGCCGAACGCCAGCGCCATGGCCGATTCCGCGTGACAATCGCCGCGACGGACCACGCTCTGCTCCTGGCCGCCACCGGGCAGGAGGACCGACATCGGACCTTCGAGGATTCCCAGCGAGCCGTCGCCTACCGGGGCATCGGGTGGGGGCGTGGGCAGCCGGGGCGCGGCGCCCTGCGAGGCCCGCTCGATTTCGGCCGCACGGTCGGGGTGTACGAGCAGTTTCGAATCGTAGAACCACTGCACGCCGCGGCGGAGCGCTTGCAGTTCGGCGTCGGCCGGCAGCGGCTCCTCCCGCGCGTAGGTGGGCCGCACGACCGGCTCCCACTCCAGCCGCGGCGCCGGCCGGCTCGGGTCGAGCCAGCCGAGCACGGCTCGCCATACGCTTTGCCAGGCATCGCGCGGCGCGTACCGCGCGCGAACAAAACGACTGAAGCAGGTGGTTGCCACCAACAGTTCGCCCGGCCGGGGTTCCAGCAGGAGCGGATGCGTGGCCTCCGGCAGGCCGAACACGGCCGTATCGAACCCAGCCACGCGCGCGGCTACCAGGTGGGCCGACTGCCCGGCGAGCGGCACGTAATGCAACCCTTGCACGGCCAGGATGCGGCCCGGCGGCAACGCCTCGCCGAACCATGGGGTCGCCACCACCGCGCGCTCCACCCCCGCCGCTCGCGGCGCCCCGACCTCGACGCCCGGCAACGCGGCCGGATACTCGACGAACAGCCGCAGTTTCTTCTGCAACGCACGGTCGAACACGGCGGGCTCGACGGCGGTCGGCCGTTCGGGGTAGCCGTCGGCCAGGATCAGCACGCCCGAACCCGCCGGGGCATTGTCGACCGCTTCAGCCGGCGTGGCGAAGCGCGGGTAATCGTTGCCATCGGCGGTCATCACGCGGTACAGGTCGTTTTTGGCATCGCAGCAGAAGACGAACGCGGGTTCTGCGCTTGCGGGTTGTGCCGAAACGAGGATCGGCAATGCAAGAAGCCATGGAGCAAAAGCATGAAAGGGCATCGGATTGGCTCCGAGAAGGGATAGGGAAGACCACCTCCGCAGGAAAGCTCACAAGGCGAAATCGGCCGAGTTCGAGCCGGGACCGACGGTTGTACTGAGGCCGCTGGTTTTTGGGTCCTGATACTGCTGCGGGACGTTGGGACGCGGCCCGGCCGACTGGTCCATTTCGTGCGGGGCAGGCGGGGGCGGCGGTTGGACGGCCACCTGGTACTCGCCGGTGGGAATGGAACCGACCTGATACGTGCCCGACGCGTCCAACTCGGCCGTCGCGCCGACGCCGGTTGCGGGGTTCGAGAACAGGACGACGCCGGCCGTCAGCGGCGAGCCCTCCAGCGTGACGGTTCCGGAGACGGTGCCGCTCGGCTGCCCGCCGCCGCAGCCGGCCAGAGCCAGCATTGCGGCCGAGACCGCGGCCAGGCATGAGCGGCGCAAAACGGGAGAACTTCCTTTCATGTTCAGTGCTCCATGTTTCTGGTGTGTTCGAGTCTCGTAGGGCGGGCTGTGCTCGCCGTATTCGATTCTCGGGACAGTCCCCGGCGAGCAGTTCCGATCAGTATTCACCCACCGGCATGCCGTCGTCGGCGGCTGCCAGCCGACGCAAGGTTTCCATGTCGATGACCTCGGAAATGGAATGCACGCTGCCGTCGGCCATGGCGACGTTGATCACGCCCGGATGAAACGAGTTGAGGATGGTGTTCGTTTCGTACGTGGCGCTGTTGGAGTTGGGCGTGGTCGTTTGCAGGTTGACGGCCCAGTGGACGACCGTAAGGCCGCAGTGGTAGTAGTTGGCGCTCCCGTCATCGGGAATCTGATTGGCCCGGCGGGGATTCAGGTCGTATCCGCTGTTGTGGTCGCGGGCGCCGGCCCAGCCGCCGGCGTAGTTCGAGCGGATGGGCGTGTCGCCCACCAGGCCCGACTGCTCGGCGATGATCATCGTGTTCGACGTTCCGTCGGAGGCGTTCCGGATTGCCGCTGTCTGGTGGGGCAGCAGCAGGCCGTTGGTGCAAACGTAGCCGCGCATGCCGCGGCGGCAAACGGAACTGCCGCGGCTGCCCGGATCGGGGTAGGCGCCCGAAATGCCCACGTAGTCGTGCATCAGGCTGTTCCGATCGTTGATCGACGTGGGCGAATTGACAAACGGGTCGATCGTGCTCGACGGGCACTTGTACATGGGCAGGGCCAGCCCTTCGAGCGCCTCGTTGCCGCCGGAGAAGGGCTGCGAAGCCCACCCGGAAAAGCTGCCCGTCTTGAAGTTCAGGTTGTCGTACAGCGGCTTCTGCTCCATGAACGGCAGCAGGGCGGTTCGCCAGTTGGTGCCGTACGTGTTGTAGGACGCGATCGTGCCGGAGCGCGAGCCGATGGGAAAGCTCCGAAACGCGCCGTGGTAATTGTGCAGTGCCAGGCCCATCTGCTTCAGGTTGTTGGTGCACTGCATCCGCCGCGCCGCCTCCCGCGCACTCTGCACCGCCGGCAGCAGCAGGGCGATCAGGATGCCGATGATCGCGATAACCACGAGCAACTCGACCAGGGTGAAGGCGAATTTGGGATTCCAAACTTCGGATTTTCGATTGGCGGCGAACATGGGTTCCTCCTGACGCACCAGTACCATACGCGTGTGCGCGCCGGCCCAGAAAGCGGGAACGGCGCACCTTGTCTTGGCCGAAGGCCCTCTTGTTCCCCCCTGCCCAGGGCGTTGCCCAGGGCCGGGAGAACCGTGCCCCCTTGGGGCAACCGGCGGCACACGGCGTGTGCCTGCTTCACTCACTCCTCTGCTCTTACTCCTTCCCGCGCCGCCGCATCAGCAGCCCGACGCCCAGGGCCGAAAGGAGCAGCAACCCTGCGGTCGGTTCGGGCACGACGAACTGCACCTCGCCCAGGAAGGTCCACTCCTGGTCGTTGGCGAAGGTCATCCGCACGAACTGCGCCTGCGTCCCCTCCAAATCGACGATGGCACGGCGGTTCCATCCACCGCCGGGGCTAAAGTTGTTGAACGCGTCGCTCACGATGGGATCGATGCTCGCGTAGTCGGAGCCGTCCAGGCTGAACTCGATCGTCACGTCGTCCGGAGCGTGAACTCCAGCCGCATTTCCCACCAGGTAGTCGATGAACACCGAGTCGAGCGGCTGCACGGCGTCGAGATCGAACGTGAGGACCGGGTCGACGCTATTCCAACCCACCCATTCACCGCTCCCCCAAGGCGCCGGACCCGTCGATCCGATCACCCCGTCGGTCAGTTTCGTGAACGACGCGTCGGCGTAGGTTCCGCTGCCGGTCGACCCCGAAAAGGTGTAGCTGATCTGTTCCGGATCGACATAGCGCAAGGCCGTGGCGGCCGGCTCGTTCCGTAGGTCGTAGTGGGCGGCGATCTGCCCGGTTCGCGCGGCGACTTGCGCCTCGCTCAGCCCGGAAAGGTCGTACAGGGCCACCTCGTCGATTTTGCCCTGGAACCCGTCCTGCCCGAGGGATAGGGCCGCGCCGATGCGCAGCGTCGTGTCCAGATCGAACCTGGAGAAGAAGCCGTTTCGTCCCACGTCTTCCAAGACGACGCCGTCGAGGGCGAAGTCGACGCGGTCGGCCACGCCGAAGCCGGCGCCGTTGCCGTAGAACGTGGCCACCACGTGGTGCCAGGCGTTGTCGTCGATGCTCGGTCCGTTGCCGGCCGTGCGATTACCCGCAAACAACTCGATCTTGTCGGTGTCGCCGTCACCGTAGTTGAAATCGTAGATCAGAGCGGGATTGTTGCTGCCGGCGTTGAGCAGGTAATCGCTGCGGTTGCCGGCCAGGCTGCCATCGGCTTGGAGCCACATTTCCACGGCCCACGCGCCGGGCATTTCGCCGTCGGCCAGGGCGCTTGCGGCGAAATGGTCCGCGCCGTCGAAGGCCGCCGTGCTACCCAGGTTGGGCGATGCGCCCGGCTTGCGGCGCGCGCCGCTTTGGGCGACCAACTCGTCGTTCGCCTGGCCGCGCACCAGGTCGACGGCGTTGCCTTGCGGGGTCGCCTCGTTGAAGTTCCAGTAGAACCGCGGGTTCGCCTTCAGCATTTCCCACGTGTAGGCGGTCATCGCGGCGGGCGCGGCCGCATCGGCGGCGACGGTCCGGTGCGCGGCGATGTCGGTCATTTTCGCATTGAAGTCGGCCAGGCTCGCGCCAGTGAGGTCGTACACGGCGTACTCGTCCAGCGAGCCGCCAAACTTCTCTGTACCCGTCATTGCAGCGCCGAGGATGATTGCCGAATTATCGGCGCGGAACGGTTGGTTGAAGCCGCCGAACGTCTGTGGCGCGCCGCCGTCGATGATAAAGATGTGATTCCCACTGCCGGCATGGCGCCCGACCACAATGTGGTGCCACTCGCTGTCTGTGAGCGCCGTGGGGCCGCCAGCCCCGGTGCGGCCGCCGCCGCCGAACATTTCCAGCGCCTGCGGTTCGAAGTTGTAGATGACCGAGGGCGCGTTGTTCACTTCGCCGAGTTTTCTGACCTCCGTCATGTACCGGCCGCCGGTATGCGCAGTGGCCTTGGCCCACATTTCGACGACGTAGCTGTCCATCACGCCACCCGAGGGCCGGCTGCCGCCGGAAGCTTCGGTGTAGAACCACTGGCTGGTGATGCCGTCGAATTGGGCGGTGGAGCCCAGGTCGACGTCGCCCGGCGTCGTGGTGGAGATTCCCCGGGCGCTGCCCACAATACCCAGGTTTCCTCCGCCCAGATAGCCGTAGTTCAGCGCCTTGCCGCTCGTCTCGTCGAAGGTCCAGTACAGCGCCGGGTTGTCGCTGAGCACGGCGCCAAAATAGGGATTCGCCATTGCTGCGCCACATGCCAAACCGGCCGTCAAGACCGGCAGCACAAGCCACTTGCACGCGTTCATGATTACTCTCCCGTAGCAAAAGGGGTACGTAAACGGCTGTTTCCGGCCTCGTGCCTTCCTCGATGTCACGGCTTCTCCTTACGCCGAATCGCGAACGATCAATTTCGGCCGGATGCGCACGACGCGCTTCCCGTCCGGCGGCGGGTTTCCCTCGATCATCTCTTCCAGCATCCCGACCATGGCCTTCGCCGCCGCCTGGTGCTCCAGGTCGATGGTCGTCAGCGCCGGGTCGGTCCAGTCGGCCAGGTAATGGTTCAAGTAGCCGACAACGGCCACGTCGTGCGGCACACGAATTCCTCGGGCTCGCATGCGCCGAATTAAGGCGGCGGCCCAGAAGTCGTCGTGCGCGACAACGGCGTCGGCCCCCGCGTCGCGCATCAGGGCATCGATTGCCCGATCGACCACCTCGATCGGCAACTCCCAGCGCCGTGTGTCTTCGCGGCAGTAGGCATAGGCAAGCCCGTGCGGCTCGCCGTTGAACACCAGCCGCTCGTCGAACTCCAGGCCGCGGGCAGCCAGCTCTGAACGGTAGCCGGCAAGCCGCGCTGTGTGCGTAGGCCGCGAGAGCGTCATCACCGCCAGGCCGATCCGCCGGCGGCCCCGCTCGGCCAAATGCCCGACGGCCAGCCGCACGGCCGCCCTGCGATCGACCGTCACGTAACAGGCGTCGGAAATGCCGGGGTCTTCGTAGAACACCGTATTCGGATGCTGACGCACGAGGGCCTCCCGGTCGCCCGGCCACCAGTGATGCACCGCGCAGAACACGCCGTCGACACCAAGCCGCGTGAACTCGTCGATGTAATGTCGGAACTGATCGGAGCCGACCTGGGGGTTCCCAATCGTGTTGCAAATGAGCGTGTGACAGCCGATCTTCACCGCTTCGACGTCGAGGTACTGCACCAGGAACGACCGCAACGGATCGCCCGCCGACGCCACGAGCAGGCCGAAGGTTTGGGAGCGTTTGCCGCGGAGCCGGCGTGCGGCATGGTTGGCGTGGTAATTCAGACGCCGCGACGCCTGGAGGACACGAAGGCGTGTTTCCTCGCTGCATCGCGAGTTGCCCGTGCCGCCGTTGATCACCTGTCCTGCGATCGAGCGTGAAACACCGGCGACCCTTGCCACGTCGGTCAGGGTAGGCGGTCGTTTTCGCATCAAGGTTTGGTTGATCGACGGCTGCATCGTATTCCCCGCCTCGCGGGGTGGGCAGGACTCCGGCCGGTTCTTCCGAGCAGGGCGGGCTGGAACCTCACGTGAAGTCAATATAGTGCTCCCCGGCGGCTGCATTGTCGTCCCCTGCCCGCCGGGCGGCCAAGCCTCCGGCCGATTCGTTCCGAATATGATAACACGGAACCTCACGTGAAGTCAATGCTCCGGGAACCGCTTTTTTGCTCACGCTCAGTCAGACGTGGACTTCTGCAAACTCCTCCCCTCTCCCTCTGGGAGAGGGGCCGGGGGTGAGGGCATCGCGGATCCAGTCAAGCAAGGCAAACCGTTTCCGCTTCAAAAAGCCCTCACCCTAGCCCTCTCCCAGAGGGAGAGGGGACCTTGTGAAGCCCTGTCCCAGAGGGAGAGGGGACCTTGTGATCCCGATTTGCAAAAGTCCTGTCAGACCACAATAAGCCTTACCCTGGATGGGGGGGCTAATGCCACTTAGACGGCCTCGCCGCCTGGGATTCTCGCAATCCGCGGCAATGCAAGGGCACAAGGGGTGGGGCGTTCTGCCGCCAATGAACCTTTGACTGGTCGCAAGACGTCCGATCCACGACGCGACCCGCCCCACGTGCCGTTGCCTCAGCACTGTCGCCGGTTTGCGGCCCCCGGAGCCCGAAAAAGCGAGAACGGGGGAGATCGCGAAATCCATCTGCTATCTGCTCCCGCGACGGATTGTGGCCGTAGTGGAGGCGGGCGTTGACCCCATCGGCTTCGGCCATTTCCTCGATGGTGGCAATCCCGTTGGTCCAGATCGAATGTATGTGCAGGTCTCTGCGCGGGGCCGTTTCTCATGTCCTTTCGCTACATCCGTTCGGGGTGGAGCGCAAAACCCCGCTGGGGAAGCGGCCGACGGGGTCGGGTTGACAGTGGCGTTGGGGCGTGGCCAGAATTGGGGCATGGAACAACCGGTTCCCCCGCACCCGGAACCCAACGAGCGGCGCAGGCCACGGCGGCCGCCGCGGGCCACACGTCCGGGCTGGGCTGCTCGAGGATCGCGCGGCAAAAACGGCGTCATGGATGAGTAAAGACTTCCGCCTCCCCAAGTACGTCCGGATGAGAATTTGAACATGCGCATGACTTGTTCGTTGTTCTTCGCACGTCCTGCCTCGCTTGTCGCCACAGGCTCGGCTCTGACGCTTCTATTGGCACTATGCACCGCTGGTTGCGGCAACGGTGCGCCGTTCCACATCGCCCCGGTCAGCGGCAAAGTCACCTACGCCGACGGCTCGTTGATCGAGGCCGACCAGATCGTCGTCAGGTTCGTGCCGCAGGGCGTGGAGGCGGCGGGGAAAGATGCGGCGCCGGCGGCATCGGGCGAAGTGAACGTGGCCGACGGGACGTTTGCCGGCCTGACCACGCGAACGCACCACGACGGAGCGATCGTCGGCACGCACAAGGTCGTGGTGCTGGCGCTGAAGATCGGTCCGGCCGGGGTGGGCGAGCCGACCGCCGCCGTGCCCGCCCGATATACCAACGTGGCAACCACGCCGCTGGAGGTCGAGGTGCCGCGCGGGGGCACGCGCGGCGTGCATCTTCAAATCGACAGAAACCCTTGAGGTGACGTCATGAACGGGCGCAATGGCTTTCACGGTTTTACGCTTGTGGAACTGCTGGTGGTCATTACGATCATCGGAATCCTGATTGCGTTGCTCTTGCCGGCGGTCCAGTCGGCCCGAGAAAGCGCGCGACGGTTACAGTGCTCGAACAACTTAAAACAGCTTGGCCTGGCGGTGCTCAATTACGAAGCGCAGCACATGATCTTTCCACCGAGCGCGACGTACCGGGCGGCCAACGTCGACACGTCGAGGGAGCATTGGCCGAACTGGGGGATTCTGGTGCTGCCGTTTGCGGAGCAGCAAGCGCTGTACGATTCGTTCGACTTTGCGGTGGCGGTTTCCGCGGCCGCCAACCGGGAGGAGCGGGGTGTGCGGCTGGCGGTCATGTTGTGCCCTTCCGACGGGGCGGCCCGGCAAACGACCTTCAGCAACAGTTCGGAAGGCGACAACTGGGCCCGGGGCAACTACGGCGCCAACGCGGCACTCGGTGCCTACTCCACCTCGTGGCGGCCCGCCGCCGGACCGACCAGCGAGCGGTGGATGAGCCGCTACAGCCGGGGAATCATGGGCGCCAACGCCTCGGTGACGATGGCTGAAATCCGGGACGGCTCCAGCAACACCATTCTGCTGGGCGAACTGCGGGCCGGGCTGGCGTCGGTCGACCGGCGCGGGGTTTGGGCGATGAGCGGACCGGGTTCGAGCAGCCTGTGGATGCACGGCTCCGACGACGCCATCGGCCCCAACCCGTGCACCGGGGGATCCGACAATATCATGGACTGTGCCGCCATCCTGACGGCCGTGGGCGCCGAAACGCTCCTTCGCGAGTGCATGACCTGCTGCAGCGGTTGCTCCAGCACCCAGGGCGCCCCTCGAAGTGTGCACAGCGGCGGCGTCTATGTTTGCATGGCCGATGGGAGCGTACGATTCATCAGCAATTTCATCGACAAAGGCGCCGGTTGGGATATCGACCCGAACGATTTCGGCGTTTGGCAGCGGCTGTGCGCCTCGGCCGACGGTATGGTCGTCGACGCCTCGAAGTTCTGAGGGCATGAAAGGGACGACCAATTGATCTTCCGTGACCTCGACTCGGACGGCAGCCGCTTCCTTCTCAAGTGCCATCGGACAGGAACCTAGAGGGGCCGATACGCAAAACGGTCGGCATGGGTCTGCTGCCTGAACACGCGAGGAATACGGCACGTGCGGTAGAGATGGGCGCACAGCTTTTTGCAAGCGGGGTGACCGGCTGGTCCTCTCCGTCGGCGGCGGCACCCCGCCCGCCTGTCGGTTCGCGACGTTCGGGCGTATTCGCCGCATTCGAAGGCGGCCCTTCGCGCCACGCGGGGGCGGCACTATATTGGACGCTTTCACGGCGGCGCGGGCTGTTTTCTTTGCTGCACGCGAGGGGGAAAGTCCAATTTTCGCGGCCGCAGCGGCTGGCCGATTGCGCGAATCGCCCTTTGTGCCGCGAGAATCGGGACAGTCCCCTGGGAACGGTTACAAGGGAGAAGCTGCAATGAACGTGATGGTGGTCGGCAACGGGGGGCGGGAACACGCCTTGGCGTGGAAGCTCGCGCAAAGCCCCCGCGCGGAGCGGGTGTTCGTGGCCCCGGGGAACGCGGGCACCGCGGCCGACGCCGAAAACGTGCCGATCGATGCCTCCGAGCCCGACAAACTCATCCGCTTCGCACGCGAGAACCGCGTGGAACTGGTCGTCGTCGGGCCCGAGGCGCCGCTGGCCGCGGGCATCGTCGATCGGTTCCTTGAGGCGGGCCTTCGCGTGTTCGGCCCTTCGAAGGCCGCCGCCGAATTGGAGGGCAGCAAAGTCTTCTGCAAGAAGACGCTCCGCCAGGCCGATGTGCCCACCGCCGACTACCGCACCTTCGACAACGCCAAAGACGCGCTGGCCTACCTGAACGACCGCGAAGACGTGCCCGTCGTGGTGAAGGCCGACGGACTCGCCGCCGGCAAGGGCGTAATTGTGTGCTCCAACCGGGCCGAGGCCGTGGCGGCCGTCGAGAAGATTGCCCTGGAGAAGGCGTTCGGCGCGGCGGGCGACCGGATGATTATCGAGGAGCGGCTCGACGGCCAGGAGGCCAGCGTGCTGGCGCTGACCGACGGGCAGACGATCGTCACCATGCAGCCGGCGCAGGACCACAAGCCGGCCTACGACGGCGATACCGGGCCGAACACCGGTGGCATGGGCGCCTACTGTCCCGCGCCGCTGGTCGACGAGGCCATGCTGCGCTGGGTCGAGGAGCACGTGCTGGTGCCGACCGTCCACGCGATGAAGCGGGCGCGGCGGCCCTTCCGAGGCGTGCTATACGCCGGGCTGATGATGACCAACCAAGGCCCGAAGGTGCTCGAATACAACGTCCGCTTCGGCGATCCCGAGTGCCAGCCGCTGCTGATGCGGCTGAAGACCGACCTGCTCGGTCTGCTCGAAGCGGTGGCCGCCGGCCGGCTGGGCGAAGTCGGGCCGCTCGAGTGGGACCCACGGCCCGCCGTGTGCGTGGTGATGGCGTCGGAGGGGTATCCGGGCAGTTACGCCAAGGGCCACCCGATTCGCGGCCTCGACGACGCCGCCAGACTGCCCGACGTCAAGGTGTTCCACGCCGGCACGGCGCTCGACGGGCAGGGTCGCGTTGTCACCGCCGGCGGACGCGTGCTGAACGTCACCGCGCTGGGCGACAGCATTGCGCTGGCCAAACGCAACGCGTATGAGGGCGTCAAGTGCATCCGCTGGGACGGCGCCTGGTGCCGGAAAGACATTGCCGACAAGGCGATTGGATGAACCGCCGCAACGCTCAGGGGACTGTCCCGATTTTCGCGGCATCGAGGGCCAATTGCCCAATCGGCCATCCGCTGCCGCCGCGAAAATGGGACGGTCCCCCTTCCTCGCCTTCGGGAAATAACGGGACAGGTCCAATTTGCCGGAACGGCCCTTCGGGTGCTTCGCACAAATCGGACCTGTCCCCTTTTCCCCGCCTACAAATCCTCGTCCAGCAGGTCCTCGCCGTAGCCTTCCGGGAACAGGTCGGTCAGCGCGTCGGCGTCGGGTCCCGAGGGCTTGTCGGGCGAACCATCGGGGGGCGGTTCCTGTGCCGCTTGCGGCTGAACGGTCGACTGAGTTTCTCGCCCAAGCTCAGATATCAGCCACGCTTCAATGGCTGGCTCGCCGCCGAACTGCCGCAGCCAGTAATCGACGTCCTCCTCCAGCAGCGGAACCGGCGGCCGGGCGGACGGTTCGGGGGCGTCGCTCGGCGCCGATTGCCGCCGCGCCCGCAGTTCCGCGTACCATGCTTCGCTGTCGACCGCCCGGGCCTTCCGCCGCCGCGCCGCCCGCTGAATGCGATGGTCGCTCGACACGACGGTCAGTTGCCGAGGGGCCGAATGACGGCGAATGAGCTGCTCGATGAGCGTGTCGGCATCGGCGTAGCCTGCGGCGAAGAGTACCTTCAGCCCCCGATGCTCCACTTCCCGGGGCAAGCCGGGCGGGTAGTCGGCCGCGTCGAACACGACCGTTGTGCGTGGAAGTTCCTTGGGCTCCAGCGAAGCGGCCAGGAAGCCGAGCAGCGCCATCCTCGCCCGCTCAAGCGTTCCCGGCCCGATGCCGCGGGCGAGAATGCCCGTTGCATGTAGCAGGTTGTAGCCGTCGATCAGGACGAAGCCGGACATGAAAAGGTTTCTTTCACCGGCGAAACTTCACCCGGCCGGCCACAATGACCGTCTCGGCCCGGCCGGTTAGTTCCCAGCCGGCGAAGGGCGTGTTGCTGCTCTTCGAGCGGAACCCGGCCGGATCGACGGTCCATTTCACGTTGGGGTCGATGATGGTTACGTCGGCGTCGGCGCCGACGGCCAGCGTGCCCTTATCGATTCCCAGGATGCGGGCCGGGTTAATCGACATCTTTTCGATGACCGCGGGCCAGTCGAGGTGCCCCGGCTCGATCAGCCGCGTAACGACCAGCCCCAGCGCGGTTTCCAGCCCGACAATGCCGAACGGCGCCCGGTCGAGTTCCTGCATCTTCTTTTCTTTGGCGTGGGGCGCGTGGTCGGTGGCGATGCAGTCGATCGTGCCGTCGGCCAGCCCCTCGATGCACGCCTCCACGTCGCGACCGCCGCGCAGCGGGGGATTCATCTTGTAGTTCGAGTCGAACGTGCGGAGGCATTCATCGGTGAGCGTGAAGTGGTGCGGAGTGACCTCGGTCGTAACGCGTACGCCGCGCCGCTTCGCGCGGCGCACCGCATCGACGCTGCCCGCGGTCGAAACGTGCATCAGGTGGAACCGCCCGCCGGTGGCCTCGGCCAGCGCGATGTCGCGGCTGGCCATCACGTCTTCGGCGGCGGCGGGCATGCCGCCCAGGCCCAGTACGAGCGACGTCTTCCCCTCGTGCATCACGCCGTGCTCGGTCAGTTCGCGAATTTCCGAATGATTCATCACCGGCTTGTCGAACATGAGGCAGTATTCGAACGCGCGGCGCATCAACTCGGGATCGGAAACGGGCGAGCCGTCGTCGGTGAACCCGACGGCGCCGGCCTCGACAAGCTGGCCGATTTCCGCAAGTTCCTTGCCTTCGCGGTTCCTGCTCACGCAGGCGACCACGTACACGCGGCAGTGGTCGGCGCGGGCGGCGCGGTCGCGCACGAACTCGACGGCCCCCTGGCTGTCGATGGGCGGCTCGGTGTTCGGGATGCAGGCCACGGCGGTGAACCCCCCGGCCAGCGCGGCGGCCGTACCGGTAGCGATGGTCTCGTCCTCCTCGCGCCCCGGCTCGCGCAGATGCACGTGCATGTCGATCAGCCCGGGCGCCACGATCCGGCCGGTAGCGTCGATCACGTCGTCGCCGTCCTCGGGCGCCGCGTGGTAGGCAGCGATGCGCCCGTCGGCAATGCGCAGGGTCGTCTTGCGGTCCAGCCCCTGGGACGGATCGATGACCCGGCCGTTTTGGATGAGAATGGGCATTACTTCGATACTCCGCTGAGCAGCCACAGCACGGCCATGCGGACAGCCACGCCGTTGGTTACCTGTTCGAGGATGGCCGAGTGGCTGCCGTCGGCCACATCGGGGGTGATTTCGACCCCGCGGTTGATCGGGCCGGGGGCGAGGATGAGGATGTCGTCTTTGGCTTTCGCCAGCCGCTCGGCGTTCATGGCGTACAGGTGGGCGTACTCCCGAACCGAGGGGAACGGGCGGGCGTATTGTCGCTCGAACTGAATGCGCAGCAGGTTCAACACGTCGACCCGCGGCAGAATGTCGTCCAGGCTCCAGGAGTACTCGACCCCCAGGTCCTTCCATCGCGGCGAGACGAGGGTGGACGGCCCACACACGATCACGTGGGCGCCGAGCTTCTTCAGTCCCCAAATGTTCGACCGGGCGGTGCGGCTGTGGGCGATATCGCCCACCATGGCCACGGTCAGCCCGTCGATCCGCCCGCGCCGCTCGCGGATGGTCAGCATGTCGAGCAGCCCTTGCGTGGGGTGCTCGTGCGGCCCGTCGCCGGCATTGATGATCGACGCGCGGAGGTTCTGGGCCAACAGGTGGGGGGTGCCCGGCGTGCGATGCCGCACGATAACCATATCGATGCCCATCGCCTCGATGTTCTTGGCCGTGTCGATGACCGTTTCGCCCTTCGACAGGCTGCTGGTCGAGGCGGAGAAGTCGACCGTATCGGCCCCGAGGCGTCGGGCGGCGAGCGAGAAGCTGGTGCGCGTTCGGGTCGAGTTCTCGAAGAACAGGGTCACGCAGGTGACGTCGTTGAGCAGGGGGATTCGCCGCTGCCCCCGGAGAATGGCCTGCTTGAAGACCTCAGCCTTATCGAGGATGAGCGAAATATCGGCGGCCGATAGTTCCTCGAGCCCCAGCAAGTGCCGCCGCGTCCACTCGCTGGGGAACGGCCCCAGGCCGATGCTCTCTGCCGCCATGCTCATACCACCCTCCTCCCGATGGGATACCCGGCCATCGCGATCCGAAAACGCCCGTCATTCTAACATTCGTGAAACACACCGCAAGACGCCACCGTCGTGGTGTTTTTCTCCCTACGTTCCATCGACGCTTGCGGTTTTGCCGGTCGGTGCGCAAAATAGGAGTTTTCCCCAACGGCCGTAGAATGAGTGGCGGACCGGCGAAAAAGGAGAGGGGAAAAACGGGATAGGTCCGATTTGCCGGAACGGCCCGGAGGGTGCTTCGCACAAATTGGACCGGTCCCGTTTTCGCCGACCTGCGCCCTGCGAGCCGCGTTACGATCTTGGAGCAATACAATGTCTGGCTGTGTTCTCGCGTATTCGGGTGGTTTGGATACTTCGGTGCTGCTCGGTTGGCTGACCGACCAGGGCTACGACGTGCATGCGGTGTACGTCGACCTCGGGCAGCCGTGCGAGGACCGCGAGGCGATTCTGAAGAAGGCCCACGATACCGGGGCGAAGTCGGCCCGCATTGTCGACGTCCAACTGGAACTGTGCCGCGACTTCGCCTTTCCCGTGCTCCAGTGGCAGGCGAAGTACGAGGGCATCTATCTGCTAGGGACCTCGATCGCCCGGCCGCTCATCGCCAAGGTGTGCCTCCAGGTGGCCCGCGAGGTCGGGGCGAAGGCCTTCGCCCACGGTGCGACCGGCAAGGGAAACGACCAGTGCCGGTTCCAGCTTGCCTCCGAGGCGCTCGACCCGGGCGTCGAGGTGATCGCCCCTTGGCGCATGGCCGAGTTCCGCAAGCAGTTCCCCGGCCGCAGCGAGATGATCGCCTACTGCCAGGCGAAGGGCATTCCCGTGAAGGCCTCGGCCGCCAAGCCGTACAGTTCCGACGAAAACTGCCTGCACATCAGCTATGAGGCGGGTCAGTTGGAGGATATGGCCGTCAATGGCGTCGAACTGGTCGAGTTCGGCATGACCGTTTCGCCGCAGCAGGCGCCGGATCAGGTCGAAAACGTGCGCGTGGCCTTCGAGGCCGGCGTGCCCGTGGCGGTCAACGGCGAGCGGCTCAACCCGTTCGAAATCGTGACGCTACTGAATCAGATTGGCGGGCGGAACGGCGTCGGGCGGATCGACATGGTGGAAAACCGCTTCGTGGGCATGAAGAGCCGCGGCGTGTACGAGTCGCCCGGCATGACCATTCTGTACGACGCCCACCGGCTGGTCGAGCAGCTTACCCTCGACCGCGATCTGACGCACCTGCGCGACCGGCTTGCGCCCGAGGTGGCCGAAATGGTGTACTACGGCTTCTGGTACGCCGCGAAGATGGACGCCCTGATGGCGCTGATTCGCGAGGCGCAGAAGCCGGTCACCGGCGAGGCGAGCCTCAACCTGTACAAGGGAAATCTGATGGTCGACGGGCGTTCGAGCCCCAACAGCCTGTACGACGAGGGCATCGCCACGATGGAAGGCGGCGGCGACTACAACCAGACCGACGCCGAAGGCTTCCTGCGCATCCAGGGCCTTCCCGGCCGCGTGCAGGCGAGAATCCGCCCGCGGGAGTATTGAAGTTTCCCGCGATACCGCGTAGGATTCAATCGCGCCAACCCGAAGCCGCCTTTGGGTTGGTGGCGGGAGTCAGTTTCTTTGCGGGAAGGCGCACGACCTTGTGCCCACACCTTGCCTGGATCGCCCGAACATCCTCTAGAATCAGGGCCAAATCGGAGTTGCATTCCCGAGTATGCTCCATACGGGCACGTCGAACCTCCTCGACAATTGGATCCTTCATGGTGTTGCCTCCATCAGTTCTTCAGGGGAACAAATCTCCGGGCATCCGTAGCTGGCGTTCTCTACCGCCTGACGGATGGATACTTTCTTGAACGGGTTGTTGATGTGTGCGAAGTTCCACGTCAGTAGGATGTCGATTCCGTTGACAGCAGCAACTGCAATGTGCATTGCATGCCTAAAGCCCCTGCGCCCGCAGGTACTCGGCGCTCTTCTTCAGGATGTCTTCGGAGCCGATGATTTCGAGCGTGGAGCTTTCGATGGGGGCGTCGCGGAGCACGTCGCACACGCCGGCGATGTCGATCACGCCGTCGCCCAGCGCGATGGTCGAGAAGCCGCAGCCCCACTCGGCGCCGCGTTTCGGCTCCCACTCGGCCGAAAGGTCCTTCCAGTGGACGTGGTGGATTTTGTCCTTGAACACGCGGGCCATTTCCACCGGATCGGCGCCGCCCAGCCACGAGTTGCCCGTGTCGAGGTTCACGCCCAGCGACTCCGGATTGCCCAGCATGTCGAACACGTCCTGAATGCCCTGGATCGAGTCGGTAATCGGGCCGTGCGGCTCCAGCAGGATGCGCACGCCGTAGTCGGCGGCCATACGGACGGGCGTGTACAGCTTCTCGGCCGTAATGAATACCCGCTGCTCGTAGGTGAGGTTCAGGGCCCACTCCGAGCGCGGGTCGGTTTCGGTCGTCACGACGTCTTTGATGCCGATGGCCGCGGCGAACCGGACCGCTTTCATGATCTCTGCCGTGCCGAACACACCCGGATTGCTCGGCTCCAGCAGCAGGGCGTGGGCACACACCGTCGAAGGGGTCATGCCGTACTTGTCGAACAGCCGCTTGACCTCGAACGGGTTTTCGTCGAGGCTCACCGTCGGCGAGAAGCCGGCCGAGCCGAGCATGCTGCCGCCTGCGTTCGTATCGGTAATGT
>CAYPWB010000039.1:0-5435 GCA_964414315.1 uncultured Planctomycetaceae bacterium
CCAGCGACCCGTACCTGATGACCGGCTACGACCGCAAGACGCTCACCCTCCGCCACGAAAGCGACCAGCCGGTGACGGTGGTGGTTGAGGTCGACGTAACGGCCACGGGGCAGTACGTCGAGTACGCGCGTTTCGAGGTCCCGCCGGGCAAGCCGCTCGTGCACGAATTCCCCGCCGGCTACGCCGCCCACTGGGTCCGGCTGACCGCCGACCACGACACCACCGCCACCGCCACGTTCGTGTACGAATAACTCCCGTGGGACAAGCTTCTAGCTTGTCAAGCCTGTCCACCTTACCACCGGCCGCCGCAGGCAGCATGCTTTGCTGATGTTCTTTGACAAGCTGGAAGCTTGTCCCACGGGGCTGGAAGCTTATCCGGCGGCGGGTTGCCGTTACCCAACGCCGGCCGAGTGGTAATCGGTGTTGCCGAGGTAGTCGAGCACTTCCTCGGCCTCTTCCCACACGTCGCGCATGAACTGGTCCCTGATGAACATGCGGACCACGTTCTTCTGATCGCGGTTCAGCCAGCCGGGCCCGCTAATGGACGAGACGATCTGGTCGTCGCCCTTGTCAAGCTTCGTCAGGGCCCAACGCGGGGCGAGCTGATACACGGCCAGCCCGTGCAACCGCAGCCCGTCGTCGGTCATGTCGATCTTCAGTTCGACCAGCTTGAAGTTTCCCTGGGCGGGCAGTTGCTCGTGGTTGCGCGAGGCGCTGATCATGCCGAACCCGGTCTTGAGCATCCAGCCGTGGCCGTCGTTCTTCCACGTGGCCACCAGCTTGGCCTTGTCGCAAATCAGATACCGGTTCTGCCGGTCGAGGCGTTCGGGGGCCTCGAAGGTGGGCAGTTTCACTTGACTGGGCGTTTCGACGTGCTGGTCGCCGGCGTCGTCGAGAACTTGCTCAAAGTCGGCCGCCGTTTCCGGCGTCAATTCCGGCTTCGGAATCGTGACGACCGTGCCGCACTTGGGGCACTTTCGGGTTTGGCCGGCCAACTCGGCCTTGGCGCTCAGCTTGCTATTGCATCCGGGGCAAACGACGCGGATCATCTCGGAGCCTCCTCAAGGGTTAGGGTATCGGACGGCTGCACGAGGGGGCTTCCCGCCGATCCTTGCGGCCGGAAAACCCAATTTCTCCAGGAGTAGATTGTAACAGGTCAAAAAAGATTCGGCAACATGAAGTTCGGCGGTCCCGGAAAAACGGGACGGGTCCCCTTCGGGTCATTCGGGCTAATCGCACCTTTCGCGAAAATCAAGGATGAACAGGAGTCAACGGAGATAACAGAGACGATCTCTCTGTTGGCTCTGTCCCCTCTGTTTTGGAAGGATCAGTGACGCGTGCCCTGCTCACACACTACGACTTCTCAGCTACGTGAAACTGCTCGACATATCGCTGGAATCAGCCATCTATTTCCAAGGCTTGAAGGCGGCGGAAGGAGTATCGAGCCGCATCCTCCCTGGGGCAAGTCAGGTTGAGGCCGCGAAGGAGACGGAGGCAACGGAGTTCTCCCGCTCCGTTGCCTCGGTTCTCTCCTGTTTTCCGTGACCCGCGCCGCTCCTCACAATGCCGAAGGTGTTCTTGGTCATTCCTGAGGCCCAATTATCATCATTCCGGTTGCCGCGAAGCGGCATGAACCACTGTCCCGTTTCCCCTTCCCCGACTCAGAACGCCCGAGCCCACAAATGCTCGACCAGGGCCGCAATCTCTTCCAGTTCGACAACGCCCCGTTTCACCTCGTCGCCCGCGCGGCCGAGAACGCGGGCGTACACCGCCTGTTTGTCGAGCGGCGGGCGCGGGTCGAGGTGCCCGGTCGCGGTAAGCCGCTCGCGCATCTGCTCGAGCGTTCTGGCGCGGAAGCCTTTCGCGCGTTCGTCGTCCCGCGCGGCCAACGCGTCCATCAGCCGCTCCGGGTTCCAGGCAAGATCCTCGGCCAGCGAGCACACGCCGTCGATGTAGTTGCCGCTTACTCCGGCATCGGTGAGCACCTCGCGCGAAAGCGGCCTGCCGCGCCCGATTTGCCACGCCTCGGCGAAGGCGTCGAGCAGGCCGGCGCGGGCGTTGAGCCGGGCGAGCGAGGCGGCGTCCATGAGCGCCTCGACCTGCCCGTGCGCGGCCATCGCACGAAGGCTCCCGTAGGTGGCCACGCCCGCCCGCAGCAGCCGGTGCAGCGCCTCGGCGCTTTCCACTAGATGGGCCAGGTGGGCCGGGGCCGCGCCTGCGGTCGGATCGAGCGGCGGCACGTCCAGCGCCGCGGCGTACTCGTCGAGCGAGCGGCCGGCCGGCGCCGGAACCGGCTCGATGGCCACGGTCGACGTGCTCAGCAGTTCCACTTCCCCTTGCGGCAGCCCGCGCAGGGCGGCCAGGTCGATGGTCCGGCGTAGCGTCATGCCGCGGCGGTGGGCCAACTCGCGCCAGGCGGCGGCGTCGCTCGGCTGGCACGTGAAGTAGAACACCTGCCGCTCCTGCTCCACCAGCGCCAGCACGCATTCGGCAATGGCGGCGAACCGTTCCGGGTCGCTGCTGCTAAGCACCTCGTCGAGCAGAATGGGCAGGTCGGTTCCCCGCTCGGCTTCGACGGCGAACGCCAGCCGCACGGCCAGCAGTAGTTGCATGCGCGTGCCGCGGGAAAGCTGTTCGAGCGGCCGGCCGCGCTGGTATGTGGTGTCGAAGGCGCGGAACGAGGGCGCCGCACCTCCCTCGCCCTCGGCCACGCGCAGCTCGTAACGCCCGCGCGTGAAGCCGGTAAACCAGTCGGCCGCGCGGCGAACGACCGGAGGCTGGCTTTCGACACGGTACTCGGCCTCGACGTCGTCGAGCAGGAAGCGCGCCGCGGCAGCTCGTTTCGCCTGCCCGCGGCGCTCGCGCAAGGCGTCGGCGGCGCCGACCACCGCCGCCAGGGCTTCCTCCAGCGCCCCGCCGGCCCCGGCCTCAGCAATCTGGCCGCGAATGTCCTGAATCTGTTCGACCAGCCCGCGATACCCTTCCGACTGCTGCTTCAATTCGGCGGCGCGCTGCTCAACTTGTTCTAGCGTCAGTTCGAGCAGTTCGGGCTCGTCGGCCAGTTGCGCCCGGCCTCCTTCGAGTTGGGCCGAAATTGCGTGGTGCTGATTCACCGCCTCGCGATAGGCGGGCAGTTGCTCCACACAGCGGCGCAGTTCGGTTTCGTCGGGCGCGTCGAGCCCGGCCGCGCGGAAGAGTTCCTCTCGGCGTCGTCGCAGCTCGTCGATGCGGCGCGCGGCATCGGCCTGCTGGGTTTCGGCCTCGGATTGCTTCGCAACGGCGTCGCGATGCTGAACCGCCCGCCGGGCCAGTTCGGCCTTGCGCGGCCGGGCCTCGGCCAGGTCGGCGGCCGGTTCCATTCCGAACGGCCCCAGCCCGCGGTTGACCGCCTGCAATTCGGCCGCGTACTCCTGGCGCTGCCGGTCCAATGCCTCGGCCGCCTCGCGGGCGGCGGCGCGCGCTTCCTGATAATCGGCAAGCTGGCCCGCAAGGGTCACCAGCGCCAAACTGGAGGTTTCCGGCGCCACGCCGAACCGGGCGATGAGCGTCTGCCGCTTCGCGTCGATCGCCTGTTCGGCCTGTTCGATGCGGCCGAGCTGTGCCCGGAGGCTGCGGCGGTTCTCTTCGCGTGCCTCGGTCGTCCGGGCCTCGGCCAGCGCCCGTTCAAGTTCATGCACCCGCCGCCCCACGGTTTCCTGTTGCCACGCCTCCGGCGGCGCAAGCGGGAGCCGTGCGAACCGTTCGCGGAAGAACGCCCGCGGGTCGGCCGGCGGCGGCGCGGCAGGCTGCCGCGCGAGCCACGCCGCCGCACCCGCCGGCAGAAGCAAAAGGAGCCACCACACGCTGAGCAGCGCCGCCAGCAGCACGCCCAGAACGGCCAGCCCGGCAATGAGCGACCACAGCAGCAGCCGCAGGCGAGGTTCGTCGGCCGCCTCGGGCGCCGGCCCCACTTCGAACCACTGCCGCAGGAGGTGGAGGCCCTCGGTGATCGACTCCGTGTCGGCCGGTTCCGCCAGCGGACCGAGCAGGTCGATTTGGGCTTCGGCGGCGCGTCGCTCGGCGGCCAGTTGCTCGGCCTCCCGGTGGAATGCGTCGAGCTGATCGAGCCCCGCGAGGTCGATATTCTCCAGGGCCTCAGGCGTGCCGGCCGGGCCGATAACCCGCAGCGCCTGCTCGCACTTCACCTCGGCGCCGCCCAGGGCTCGCCGCTGCATCACGATGCTGCGTTCCAGGTCGGCCAGGCGGTCGAGCCGCGTGTCGAGTTCGTCGAGCAGCGGCTGGGGCACGCCTTCGGCGGGCAACGCAGCCGCCGAAATCTGTTCCGCCGACTTTTGCAGCGCGTCCTCGGCCTTGCGCCGGGCGTCCTCGGCCTTCGCCAGATCGTGGGCAAGCTGCTCCACCCGCGCCGGCTCGTCGCCCTGCAGCCGGTCCATCGCAGGCCGGAAATGCTTTAGTTGCTCATCGATTTGGGCCAACTTGCCTCTAAGCTCGTTAAGTCGGCGAACGGTGTCGAGCCGCTCAAGCCGGGCCGCGGCGGTCCGCGCCGCCTGCTCCTGACGCTCTAAACCGGCCAGCGTTTGCTCTTCCTCGCGCAGCTTTTCCTGGCGGGCGGCAACGGCCTCTTGGCGCTGCCTGGCCTGCCGCAGCGCGTCGGCCTCCGCCCGGCCGTGCCGCGCCGACAGCTTGAGCACCTCGCTTTGCCGTACGGCGTTCACGTCGTAGCCGCCGGCCATCTGGCGCGCGACCTGCTCGGCCAATTCCCGGTCGGCGCTGCTGCCCTCGAACAGGTTGTCGACGGTCACGGTGAAGCAGTCGGCCAACTGAGGGCCGGGGAGCGGTGGCGGCGTGGCGGCGGCTCCGTCGCGCTGGTACGCGGTGTGCTCGGCCAGCCGCTCGATGCGCAGCGACTCGCCCCGGTCGTCCCAAATCGACTCGATCGAAACCGGCCGTTCGCGGTCGAGCAGCTCGGGCCAAACCAGCCCGCGGATCGCCCGGCAGGTCGTCGTCTTCCCCGATCCGTTCGGGCCCACCACCACGTTCAGCCCGGCGTCGAGTTCCGTCAGCGCGAACCCTTGCCGCTCGAACCCCGGCATGGCCCGGATATGAATTTCCCGAAGTTTCATGCCGCGGCCTCCTTCTGCCGGGGACTGTCCCGATTTTCGCGGCGCAAAAGACGATCCACCCGCGCTGTCGGCCGGAACCGCCGCGAAAATGGGACTGTCCCCTTCGCGCGCATCGGGGACTGTCCCGATTTTCGCGGCGCAAGAGACGATCCACCCGCGCCATCGGCCGGAACCGCCGTGAAAATGGGACTGTCCCCTTCACGCTCGGAAATTGCGTTCATGCCGCGGCCTCCTTCTGCGCGATGAACTCATCAAGCATGGCGAAGCCGGCGCCCAGTAGGGCCTCGCGAACGTGCTCGTCGTCGATCGGCT
>CAYPWB010000039.1:5445-11226 GCA_964414315.1 uncultured Planctomycetaceae bacterium
TTCTTGTTCATCTGTCGTCGAGCAGAACATAGCCCGGCGACCTGCGTTCTTGTTCGATCGCCTCGCGCCCCCCGCGCAGGAGCGACTCGTACAGCGCAGCCGGCGCGCGGCGTTCCAGGGCCAGCAGCCGGCGTGCCAGCAGCCCGACCGGATCGGCCGACCGGGCCAGCTCGTCGAGCGAAAAGTCGGGCCGTGCCGCGTCGATGTCGACCTTCTCGAAGAAATACACGGCCGGGTCCAGCGGCATTTGCAGGTCGGACACAATCCGCCGGCCGAGCGCGGGCAAGTCGCGGTGGATGGCCGTGCGCCCGGTCAATTCCAGCCGGCACGCGACCCAGCGCACCGCTTCCAACTCGTCGCGCATCGACCCGTGCTGCCGATGGACGGCGTCGAACACGGCGCGGTCGAGCCCCTCGGCGTCGGCCGCGCCGTCGAGGGGAACGACGATCCGCTCGTAACGCAGCGGGGCCAACGGGATCAGTTCGGCCTGCGGCGCCGCGCCCCGGGCGAACTCGACCAGCCACGCGCCGTGCGCCCCCGGCTCGCCTGGGTCGAGCCCTTGCGGCGAGCCCGGGTACAGCACCAGTGGCGCCGCCGCGTGGAGCCGCTGCGGACGGTGGATGTGCCCGAGCAGCCACGCGGCCACCGGGCGGGCGCGCAGCTCGCCCAACGACACCGGCGCGTACGAGCTCAACGGCGCCTGGCAGTCGCAGTGCAGCAGGCCCACGGTCAGGCCGTCGTCGGCGACGTGCGGGAAGCCGTTCTCCAGGGGATTCGTTTGCACGTGCCGTTCCGGAAACGACCAGCCGAGCAGGCGGAGCGAATCGCCCCCCTCGCCGGGCACCGCGGCTTCCTCCCACCGACCGCCGCGCCCTAGTAGCCGGAAGCCGGGCACTTCGTCGGCCAGCCGGGCGAGCACGTCGTGGTCGTGATTGCCGGCCACGGCGAACACGGGCACGCCGCCGTCGAGCAACTTCTTCACGCCCGCCTGAAGCACCGCGTACGCCTCGTAGAACCGGTTGCCCGCGTCGACCACGTCGCCGGTGAGCACGACCGCATGCGCGCGGCGCGCCAGCGCCAGTTGCACGAACCGGCGGAACGCCTCGGCGGGCCCCAGCGCGCGCGGATCGACCCCCTCCGGCAGCCGCGTCGGCCGCCGGCCCAAGTGCACATCGCCCGTGCAAAGCAGCCGCGTCGTCATCGCCGTCCTGGAGTTTGGGGAGGGGCCGCCGCCCACCGTGCCGTTGACATCTTCGCCCGCCACCCGGCGCGCCGCCGCCCAAGGGCTCCCATTCTAACGCGCCCGCCGCGCGCCGGGGAGCACCCCTCCGAGGATTGCCCGACGGGCTGGAGGCGGGGAGGACGGCCATGGACGCCCTCCCCGCCTGCAACCTTTCCCCTTGACAACCGAACCTCCCCGGCTCAGACTCAAGCCTGTGGGAAATCGAATGTCGGTTCTTCCGTTGCCGGGTGTAAGCCGTTCAGCCGAACGGCTGCGTTCCGCCTGATACGGCGGACGGCACCACCGCCGCGCCCCAAACCGAAGGGTGCCTGCGAGGGCGATGGTAGTGGCCAAACACCGCTCCACCGGGATTAGCCCGGGCGGTGGCGTTTTCAGTTTGAGTTGGGTACATCCGCCGAAGAGGTAAAGGAGCTTCACGAACCATGAAACGGATCACCATGAACACCAAACGCTTCCTGCCGGTTTTTCTGTCGACGTTCGTCGTGTTGAGTGTCGGTTACCCCGTGGCGGCGGACGAGCGGCCCAACATCCTCTTTTGTCTGGCCGATGATTGGGGTTGGCCGCACGCGGGCGCTTACGGCGACCCGGTCGTCAAGACCCCGGCTTTCGATCGCCTGGCGCGCGAAGGCGTGTTGTTTCACCAGGCCTACGTTTCCGCGCCGTCCTGCACTCCTTCCCGCAATGCCGTTATTACGGGACAGCAGTTTTATCGGCTCGGTCCGGGAGCCAATCTTTACGGCGCGCTGGATATCAAGCATCCCAACTTTATGTTCCGCCTGCGTGAGGCGGGGTACGAAATCGGACATTGGCGCAAGGCGTGGGGGCCTGGAAATTTCCAGCAGGGCGGATACACGGAGCATCCCTGCGGTCCTAATATGCCGTTCACCAGGTTTATGAAGTCGCGGGACGCCGAAAAGCCGTTTTGCTTCTGGTTCGGCACCTCCGATCCACATCGTCCCTACAAGAAGGACAGTGGACGGGAGAGTGGCATGGATATCGATCAAGTTCCCACTCCTGATTTCTATCCCGATGAAGAACCGATTCGCAGCGACATTGCCGATTACTATTTCGAAGTGCAGCGGTGGGACCGCGACGTGGCCGACGCCATGAAGCTGCTCGAGGAAGCCGGCGTGCTGGACAATACGATCATTGTCATGAGTGGGGACCACGGCATGCCGTTTCCTCGGTGCAAAGGCAATCTGTACGACTGGGGTTGCCAGGTGCCGCTGGCCATTCGCTGGGGCCGCGGGATCAAGAACCCGGGGCGGGAGGTGACCGACTTTGTCTCGTTCACCGATTTCGCGCCGACGTTCCTGAGTGCCGCCGACCTGGAAGTTCCCGACGTGATGACCGGCCGCTCTCTGCTGCCCATCTTTCAGAGCGAGAAGGAGGGCCGTGTGCTGCCGGCACGCGACCATGTCGTGTTCGGCCGGGAGCGGCACACCGATTGTCAGGAGGGGGGACCGACGGGATATCCTTCCCGGGCGCTGCGTACCGACGAGTATCTATACATCCGCAACTACCGGCCCGCCCGCTGGCCTGCGGGGACGCCCCACCCGGACGAAGCCTATAAGCCGGGCGCCTGGCTCGGCGATTGTGACAACGGCCCGACGAAGTTCTATCTGTGGGCCAACCGCGATTTCAGCGAGGCGCACCGCCGCTACTACGACTTGTCCTTCGCCAAGCGGCCGGCCGAAGAGTTGTATGCTCTGACGGCGGACGGCGACCAGGTCACGAACGTCGTTGACGACCCGGGACTTGCCAACGTCAAGCAGAAGCTGGCCGCGCAGTTGACCGACTATCTGCAGCGGACCGGCGACCCCCGCGAGACGGGTGCGGAGGCACGGTTTGACGAGTATCCTTACATTGGCGGCGTTCCCAAGTGGCCGGGCGAGGATACGATCGAGCAGTACGAGCGGTAGCGGCGCCGACACCGCGTGCACGAGGGCATGCCGGCCATCCCGTTGCGGGAGTGGCCTTCGGCGACGTCTGGAAACGTCTTGCCATGTTGGGGCGATGCTGGTATGGTACGCGCCTCGTCTGCGAACGTTTCCCGAAAAATGGCTGATTCGCCGTGCCGCGTTGGTCGTGCTTTCTGTCGATCCTGTTCCCCTGCCTGCTGGCCGTCGCCGGCGCCGAGGAACTGCCGCCACCTCCGGACGTGCTGCGCCTGCCGCCGGTAGGGGCGCCGGAAGCGGAAGGCGGGCCGGCGCTGGAACCGGCCTCGGCGCCCGATCCGGACCCTCCTGCGGAAGACGAAGCCCCCGCCGAGCCCGACGACGCCGTTCCGGCCGACGCCCCACCCCAGTACGTGCCCGTCTTCCTCTTTCCGGCGTACCGGGAAATTGCGGCGTGGAGCGGCAGTTTCGAGCTGGGGCTCGACGGCACGACGGGCAATTCCGAAACGTTCAACTTCCGGTTCGGGTTCGACACGACGCGTAAGTGGGACATCCACCAGTTCGACGTCGAGCTGGACTACCTTCGCAAGACGACCGGAAGGATCGAAACGGCCAACCGCGCGCTTCTCGACTGGCGCTACGAGCGGCTCTTCCGCGATACCCGGTGGACCTGGTTCGTGC
Organism: uncultured Planctomycetaceae bacterium; assembly: GCA_964414315.1. Lineage (GTDB taxonomy): Bacteria > Planctomycetota > Planctomycetia > Pirellulales > Thermoguttaceae > PWXP01. The sequence goes on from CAYPWB010000039.1 coordinate 9,268, forward strand.
ACGGCACATTCGAATACGACGAGTTCGAGGCGTGGGACTGCCGCATAACGGGCGACACGGGCCTCGGCTACCAACTCATTTCCACCGATTCGACGAAGCTCGTCAGCCGCACCGGTGGCGGTTTCGCGCGCACCGTCGGCCTGCCCGACGACCGGTGGACCCCGGAACTGGTCATGGGGCTCGACTTCGAGCACAAGGTGGGCAAGCGACACCGGCTGAAGGCGAAGGTCGACTACATGCCCGACGTGACCGACTTCGCCGGCTACCGCATCAACTCGCAGGGGAGTTGGGAAATGCTCATCGACGAGGCCATGAACCTGAGCCTGAAGTTGAGCGTCCGCAGCCGCTACGACAGCACGCCGCGGCCGGCCAAGCCGCACGATCTCGACTACTCGGCCGTCGTCATGTGGCGCTTCTAGGAACAGTCTGTCCGAAACTCCCCTCTCCCGGCGGGAGAGGGGACCTGGCCCCGAGCCTTTCCGGATAGTCTCCAAGTCCGACCGTGACGCCGGCGAGCAGGAACAGCAGCGAGTTGTCGATAGGCGTATAACTCAACTCGTGGAAGAAGGCCTGCACGGCGTACACGCCCAGCGCGCCAAGGAACAGCACGGCCTGGAGGTGCGCCCAGGGCGCGGCGCGCGGATCGGTCAGCAGCCGCCACGCCGCCACGGCCCAAAGGGCGAGGACCGTCAGGAACAGCACAAGCCCCACCAGGCCCGTTTCGGTCAGTACGCTCAGGTACGTGCTGTGGTGCGAATAGGGCCGGATGGCCTCGAGGTCCAGCTTGGTCGACCGGTCGGCCAGGTAGGGCAGCTTGGCCTCGGGGAACTGGTTGAAGCCCGCGCCCAGCAAGGGGCGGTCGCGGAACATCTGCCACGACACGTACGCGAAGCTGGCGCGCAGGTCGACGCTCTTGCGTGTGTACTGGGCCTTGTACTCTCGCTCGAAGCTTAAGAGGCTTTCCATTCGGGTAATCGCCAGCAGCAGTCCGGCGGCCACCATCGAGCCGAGCACCAGCGGCCGCCACCGACCCTGGAGCGTCAGTCCGAGCACGATCATCAGCCCCAGCGCCGTCCCGAGCCACACGCTTCGGGTATAACTCAGATAGATGCCGGCCAGCATGAGCGGCATGGCGGCGAACCATGCCAGTTGCCCCACGCGCCCGAACCGGCTGCGCCACAGCCACCCGGCCAGGAGGCACACGGCCAGCACCAGCCCGAACGTGACCGAATGGACCATCGGCCCGCGCGCGCGGCCGAAGTGGATGCCCACGGCCGGGTCGGCCATGTGGCGGGGAAACACGGCCCACCATTGCCCCGAAACCTCCAGCAGCCCCATCACTGCCAGGTAGATGCCTAGGCAGGCGAGCGTCGCCTGCACCAGCACGACGTTTGCCTTCCCCAGCGGCGCTTGGCGGGCAATCCAGTACAGGCAAATGGGCGTCAGGTAGCCGATCCACAGCCGCATGAACGTTTCCGGGCCGCCGGGGAAGCCGTCTTGCCACGGAAGACGCACCGTCGACAGGGCCAGCACCGCGGTGAACGCCAGCAGCGTCCAGTCGGCCCGAGCCATCGGCTTCGGCTCGGTCCGGCCGAGTCGCCATTGGACGACGTACGCGGCGATGAGCGCCAACAGCACGAGGCGGTCGAGCGTGACGGGCACCGGCCCGATATTCGCGTGCCAGAACGGATGCCCGAAGCATATCGCCACCGTCAGGTACGCCAGGCATCCGGCCACCAGCGAACCGCGCAGCGCGAACACCGCCGCCCAAACAACGGCCAGCAGTCCGGCAATGGCATACAGTGCAAACATCGTTCCCCCTCCCCGCCTACTCCTCACACTCCACGTGTCTTGTACGCCTCACACTCCACGTGAGGTCACGCAACACTCCTTCTTGCACGGCCGGTCGGCACAACGCCACCGTTCGACCGCGGCGTGGTTCCAGCCGGCGGGCAGGAA
>CAYPWB010000039.1:11326-18080 GCA_964414315.1 uncultured Planctomycetaceae bacterium
CCTTCACGCGGAGCGTGAAGCGTACGGGGCGACCTTGCCCAGGGCCTGTTTCAAGGATAGGACCGGGTGGACGCCCTGTCGGCTTCGCGCCGGCGAGCCGTTGGCGCTTGGGGTGCCGCCGTCGGCGGTGGGGGCCGGTTGTGCCGCGGGTGCCGATGCTACGGACGGAACGGTCAGGAACAGCACGCCGAACCCCAGCAGCAGGCCGCCGGCGGTTCCCAGGAGCACGGTCATCGTCCGGCCCGGTCCCAGCGGGTTGGCGCCGGTGTGGGCGTCGTCCAGCCGCGTGATCAGACTGGCCGCGCCCGCACTGGCCCGGCTCGCCCGCGCTTCGGCCAAGTGATTCTCGGCCTGTGCCAGCGCGGCCACTCGGTTCTGATACTCGGCCAGGCGAGCGGCGTAGGTCGCCCTCAACTGGGCCAGCCTGTCGAGCCGGGTTTCGGTGGCGGCAAGTTGCTCGTCGAGCATGGACAACCGGTGCTCGCCCAGTCGCTGCTCCACCTCGAGGCCGCGAATGGCGATGGCCAATTCGGCATGGAGGTTTTCCGCGATGCCTTCCTCCGTTTCGAGGGCCGCTTGGACCGCTGGGTGCTCCTCGGACATGCTTCCCTTGAGCGTGGCGGTGTGGATTTGCGCGTCGACCAGGCCCTCCTTCAATCGCCGAAGCGCCGGCTGCGATTCCAGCAGCGTGTTTGGCGCGGCCAGCAGCCTGCCCGGGTCATCCTGGGCGCCTCGCAGCAGCACGAGCAGGTGGCGGCGGGCTTCGTCGTCCGAACGGGCTTCGCGCAACTCGGCGCGAATTTGCATGGCCGTCTGCCGCAGCGTGCTGAAGTCGGAGTTGGACTGCTCCAGGGAACGCAACTCGGCCAGGTCGCCACCCACGCGCCGCTCGATTTCGCTCACTTTGGCCGTCGCCTGTTCCAGGCCGGCGTTCGCCTCGGCCACGCTGCGGAACAGTTCATCGACCATGTCCTGCGCCTTCCGGTCGCGGAGGGCCTTCAGCCGCGATTCGAGCCGGTCGCACACGGCGTGGGCCAGCGCGACGGCGCGGCTGCGGCTGCCGTCCTTCACCGTAAGGTAGAAGACCTCGGTCGTGCCGAACTCAGCGCCTTTCGGGGGCGCAATGGCAACGTCCTTGCGGAGCGATTCGATCGCCCTCGCGTCGGGCCATGCGGCTTCGTCGCCCCGGAAACCCGTAGGAACCCCCACTTCGGCGAGCGCCCCGGCCAGCACGTTCCGGCTTCGGGCGAGTTCCAGGATCGTTTCCTGAAGGGTCTTCATTTCGTCGGTGTGGCCGAACTTGCCCGGACCCGCGTGGTTGTTCACCGCCTCGTTGCGAATGACCAGCGCCTGCGAGGCTTCCCACGTATCGGGGCCGAACAGTGCGTACGCCGCCGCCAGAATGCCGGCAACCACCGCGGGCACAATCCACCGCGGGGCGTAGTCGACGAGCACGCGGGCGAGTTCGGCGGGGCTGGGTACGGTCGGAAGATTGGTGTTCATGGTCATCTCGGCGTGTTGGGCTGCTTCGGGGTAACCGTTCACAGGGCCAGGCGAAGGGGACAGTCGTGCTTCACAAAAGCCGTCGGGCCAAGTGAAATGCAAAGCCGGTGCCAACCGGTGCGGAAGCGTCGGCGGCGCCTCGCTCGTCGACGCAACCCGTTTGACGGCAAAGTGTTGCGAAAGCGTTCGCTCTCGATGCCGCGCGACCGCCGTTGAACGGTTTTCGCCCGGGCGTTGCTTTTCCGCAACATGGGGAGGGACGAAACGCCTTGCACAAACCAAGTTAATAACGGAGAGTTGTGCATGCGAACCCAATGCTTTCACGACCTCTCTGCACTGGAACCCTACGCCGAGGCATGGAACCGGCTGGCGGCCGGCGTGCCGTTCCGCTCCTGGGAGTGGCTTTCCACCTGGTGGCGCTATTACGGGCCTTCGGGCGGCGCGGGCCCTCGGCGGCAACTGTGGGTGCTGGGCGTCTTCGACGAGGCCGGCGCCCTCCTGGGCGCAGCGCCGTACTACGTCGAACAGTCGGCCGCGGCCGGCCGTGTGCTGCGCCTGCTGGGCGACGGCGAGGTGTGCTCCGAGTACCTGGGCGCATTGGCCGCCCCGGGCCGCGAAGAGGCCGTCGCCTTGGCCGTTGCCGAATACCTGGCCGACCGGTTTCACGCCCCGCGCTCCAGCCCGGAGCGGTGGGACCTGATGATGCTGGAGGCCGTCGACGCCGACGACCCGGTACTGCGACCCTTGCTGGGGCACTTGGGCCACCGGGGTGCCGGCGTTCACCACCGGCCGGGCCCCGGCTGCTGGCGGCGCGACCTGCCGGCCTCGTGGGAGGATTTGGTCGCCGCCCTGTCGAAGAACCAACGCAAACAGTTCCGCCGCGTGCTGCGACTTGCCGACAAACGCGGCGTCCTTATGCACAAGGTCGAGTGCGTATCCGACCTGGCCGAGGCGTTCGAGCACCTGGTCGACCTGCACCAGCGTCGATGGCAAAGCCAAAGTGAGCCGGGCTGCTTCGCCTCCGACCGGTTCCTGGCCTTTCACCGCGACGTCATGCCGCAACTGCTCCGCGCCGGCCAGTTGCAGGTGGTCTGGTTCGAGGCCGAAGGTAAGGCCCTTGCAGCCGAGTATCAGTTGGCCGGCGGGGGAACCATGCACGTTTACCAGGCCGGGGTCGATCCCGACCGCATCGCCTGGGAGCCGGGCCACGTGGCCACCGCGAGCATCCTCCAACTTGCCATCGACCAGGGCTTCCGCCGGTTCGACTTCCTGCGCGGCGACGAACCGTACAAGCGGCAATGGCATGCCGAGTTCCATTGCAACACGACGGTTCGGGTCGTCGCGCCGCGGGCCGCCGCCCGGGCGCGCCACCAGGCGTGGTTGGCCGTCCGCACGGCGAAGGACTGGGCCCGCCGCGGCCTCGAACTGGCCGGAATGCGCGAAGGCCCGCCACACCAGACGGCGGTGAGCCAACAAGATATCGAAACGTAACCCGTAGTTCCGCCCCCCACGCCATGCCGCTTTGGAAACACCTGCTGTTGAACGTCTATTACCACGGGTCGCTCCCGGCCCGATGGCTCCGTGGCCGCGCCTACGCACTGGCCGGCCGCGTGCCGGTGGTGGTGTTGTTCTATCACCGTGTTGCCGAGGAAGTGACCGACGACTGGACCCTCTCGAACCGGACCTTTGCCCGGCAAATGCGGTGGCTCAAACGGCATTTCGAGCTGGTCTCGCTCGGCGAGGCGCAGCGGATCATTCGTTGCGGCGAGAACCACCGGCCGTGCGTGAGCATCACCTTCGACGATGGCTACGCCGACAACTGCCGGGAGGCCGTGCCGCTGCTCATTAAGGAGCAGATTCCCTGCACGTACTTCGTCACGGCCCGCAACGTGCTTCAGGGCGCGCCCTTCCCCCACGACGTGGCCGCCGGCCGCCCCCGGCAGCCGAACTCCATCGAGCAGCTTCGGGCGATGGCGTCGGCGGGTATCGAAATCGGCGCGCACACGGATACGCACCCCGACTTGGGCAAGGTGACCGACCCCGAGGTACTGCACCGCGAGATCGTCGCGTCAGGCGAAGTGCTGGCCGAGGCGGTCGGCCGCCCCATACGGTTCTTCGCTTTCCCGTTCGGCATGCATTGGAATCTGTCAGCGGCGGCTTTTCACATGGCGCGCGCGGCGGGCTACGAGGCGGTGTGTTCGGCCTACGGGGGGTACAACTTCCCCGGCGACGATCCGTTCCACATCCAGCGCATTCCGGCCGATCCCTGGACCATCCGCCTAAAGAATTGGACGACCGTCGACCCGCGGAAACTCAAGATTCACCGTTACTCCGTACCGGCGGAAAACTCCGAGCCCGCCCAGCCGCTCGTTGCGCGAGCGCGAGGTCCGCAATGAGTCGTGCCGACCCGCAAGCCGCCGGTGTCGTCCTCCCGCTCGACGGAGCCGAGCCTGGGCCGCGCGCCGATTCGCTGGCCGACAGCGTGCTGATCCTGTTGGGAATGGCCGTCGTGCAGCGGGGCGTTGGGTTCGTGCGGGCCGTGCTGTTCTGCCGATGGCTCGAACCCGAGCAACTCGGCCAGTGGGACATGGCCTTCAGTTTCCTCCTGCTGGCCGCGCCCCTTTCGGTGCTGGCCTTGCCCGGCGCATTCGGCCGTTACGTGGAATACTTCCGCCAACGGGGCCAGTTGCGCACGTTTCTGCGGCGAACCGTGCTGGTTTGCGCGGGCATGGCGGGCATGGCGGCGTTGGGCGTATTCCTTGCCCGGCGATGGTTCTCGACACTCATCTTCGGAACGCCGGATGACACGTACACGGTGGGCCTGCTGGCCGCGAGCCTGGCCGCCGTCGTGGCCTTCAACTTTTCGATTGAGCTGTTCACCGCGCTAAGGAACATCCGGCTGGTGTCGGTCATGCATCTGCTGAACAGCCTGATGTTCGCCGGGCTGGGCATTGTGCTGGTGCTTGGCTGGCAGCCGGCGGCCGTGAGTGTGGTGGCCGCGTACGGCGGCGCCTGCCTGATGAGCGTGATCGTCGCCTCGTGGTGGCTTCGGCGCACCTGGCGCACCGCGTCGCCGGTGCTGGAATCTGCCGGCCAGCGGTCGTTCTGGGCGAAACTGGTGCCGTTTGCCGGTTGGGTGCTCGCGGTAAGCGTGTTGGCCAACCTGTTCGAGGTGGTGGATCGGTACATGATCGTCCACTATTCCGGCCGGCCGGCCGGCGAGGCACTGGCCCTGGTGGGCAACTACCACAGTTCGCGCATCGTGCCCATGCTGTTGGTTTCGCTGGCGGCCATGCTGGGCACCATGATCACGCCGCACCTCGCCCACGACTGGGAGGCCGGCATGCAGCGCCGGGTAGGCGAGCGGCTGCGGCTGTTTCTGAAGCTGTTCGGGTTCGCGCTGTGTCTGGGGCAACTGGCCGTGCTGGCCGCGGCGCCGCTGCTGTTCAACGTGGCCTTCCAAGGCAAATTGGAAGGCGGCCTGACCGTACTCCCCTGGACCCTCACCTACTGCACCTGGTTCGCCATGGCCCTGATCGTGCAGAATTACCTGTGGTGCGCCGAAAAGGCCTGGCTTTCCAGCGTGGCGATGGCCGCCGGCCTGCTGCTGAACATCGGCCTGAACCGGGCCCTGTTGCCGTCGATGGGCTTGCAGGGCGCAGTGCTGGCCACAAGCATTGCGAACCTGGTAGTGCTGGGGCTGATTTGTCTGTTCGTCCGACGGCTGGGATTTCCGTTCGATCGCGGCGCACGCGTGATCTTGCTCCTGCCGCCGGTGGCGTGCCTGGGCCCGTGGATTACGCTGGCCGTGCTTGCGGCCGTGGCCCTGGAGGCGGCCTACTCCGACCGGCTGCTCGCGCCCGAGGAGAAACGCGAGATTCGCCACGCGCTCGACGTATACCTGGGTCGCGTCGTGCGATTCCGAAACGGGAAACGGTTGTTTCCAAACTCCGATCCGCTCCGTAGCCCATGACGCAAACCCTGTTGCTCGACCCCGATCCGGTCCCCGCATGCGAGCGCCGCCCGCTCAGCGTGATGTTCATCATTACGAACATGCCCGTGGGCGGGGCGGAAACTTTGCTGGTCGAACTGATCCGTCGGATCGATCGAGAGCGATTCGCCCCGGAGTTGTGCTGTCTGAAGCACTTCGGGCCGCTGGGTGAGATGCTGGCGAAGGAAGTGCCCGCGTTCACCGGCCTGCTCGCCCATAAGTACGACCTCGCCGTGTTCGGCCGGCTGCGGCGGCTGCTGCGGGAGCGGGGTACCGACGCGGTGGTAACCGTCGGCACCGGCGGCGACAAGATGTTCTGGGGACGGCTGGCGGCCCGGGCGGCGGGCGTGCCGGTCATCTGCTCGGCCCTGCACTCGACCGGGCTGCCCGACCGGGTGGAGTTGCCCAACCGGCTGCTCGCGCCGATAACCGACGCCTTCATTGCCGTCGCGCCGTCGCACGGCGAGTATCTGGCCCGCGCCGAAGGCTGCCCGCGGCGCAAGGTTCGGATCATTCCCAACGGGGTCGACACCGACCGGTTCCATCCCCGGTGGCCGGACCGGCGCGTGCTGGAGGAACTCGGCCTGGAGCCCGGCGCGCCGGTGGCGGGCATCGTTGCGGCGCTTCGGCCGGAGAAGAACCACGAACTGTTCCTCCGCGCCGCGGCGCTGGTGCACGCTGCGCGGCCGAACGCCCGGTTTCTCGTGGTGGGCGACGGCCCCCGCCGGGCGGCGCTCGAACAGCGTGCCGCCGAACTGAAACTGACCGACGCCGTCCGCTTCCTGGGCACCCGAGCCGATGTGCCCGAGGTGCTGTCGGCGGTCGACGTGCTGCTGCTCACCTCGCACATGGAGGCCAACCCGGTGTCGATCCTCGAAGCGATGGCCGCTGAGAAGCCGGTCGTCGCCACGCGGGTGGGCTCGGTGCCGGAGACGGTGCACGACGGCGCGACGGGCTACCTGGTCGAGCCCGACGACGCCGAGGCCCTGGCCGCGCGCACCATGGCCCTGTTCGACGATCGGACGCATGCCGAGACCCTCGGCCGCGCCGGCCGCGAAACCGTGCTGCGCCACTGGTCGATCGACCGCATGGTTCGCGGCTACGAGCAACTGCTAAGGGAAATCTACGAGGGCAAAGTGTAACCGTTCACGCGTCGCACTACGGCGCCGTCATGCCCTCGTCGACCACCGGGGCGTCTTCGTACACGGCGGCCTGGTCGATGCCGTCGCCGTTGAAGTCGCCCACCACCGGCTTGTGGTG
>CAYPWB010000039.1:18090-25249 GCA_964414315.1 uncultured Planctomycetaceae bacterium
GGTGCTCTCCCGCGGGTTCGCCGGCTTCAGCATGGCCGGCCCCGGGTGCAGCTCCGGCGCGATCTCCGCCAGAAGCGCGACGTAGCGGGCGTTGAAGTCGCCCACCACCGGCTTGTGGTGCGGGCCGCCCAGCTCGAACACCTTGTCGTGCGCGTCGAGCCGAAGGTTGCCGTCGGTGTCGAGGTGCCACGTGCCGTTGCGGTACACGCCGAGGTTGTCGACGCCGTCGCCGTTGAAGTCGCCCGCGACGGGCACGTCGCCGGCGCGGCCGAAGGCCACCTTCACGTCGTGCTCGCTCCAGCGGCCGTTGCCGTCGACGTCGAGGTACCAGGTTCCATCTCGAAACACGCCGATGGTGGCGACGCCGTCGCCGTTCCAATCGCCCACGACGGCCCGGTCGCCGTCGGTGCCGTAGCGGAATACGTGGTCGATCGCGTCGCTTCGCATCCGGCCGCGTTCGGTCGCCTTCATGGAGCGGTAGCCGACCGCGGCATCGGCCAGTTCCGGCGGGATATTTTTATAGCGGCCGTCGGGCGCATTGAGCGCGCCGGGCAAGCCGGGTTCGGCGGCGATGGCCTTCGCATCGCCCAGCCACGCGGGACCGAAGATGCCGATGTCGGTCTTGCCGTCGCCGTCCCAGTCGCCGGCCACCGGCTGGTCGCCTGCGTCGCCCAGCTTCGCCCACAGGTCGTCTTCATCCCACACGCCGTTCCCGTTCAGATCGATGAACCAGACGCCGTCGCGAAAAACGGCCACCTGGTCGCGGCCGTCGCCGTTGAAATCGCCGGCCAGAGGAACACCGTCGGGTACGCCGAACTCAGCCAGGTGCGAGGTCGTGCCGTCGGCGTTCCGCACGGTGAACGTACTCCGGTTCACGCTCGATCCGGTCCAGGCGACCGGGTCGAACAGCGTCGTGCGGCCGATATGGCTGAAGTGCTCCCCGCCGCCCTGGTGTCGCGGCATGCCCGCGTTGATGACACTCAGGTGCCAGGTCCAACCGGCCGGGGCGCCGGAGCCGCCGAACGGCAGCGCCGCGATGATCGGCTGGTACACCGGCGGCGCGCCCATCACCGGCGGCGGCGTCAGGAACGGGGTCGGATGCTCCGGCGGCGCGGGCGGATCGGAGGGCGGCCGGGGCGGCGGCGGCGGAACCGGCGGCACCCGCGCAAACAGCACCTCGCTGAAGTTGTAGTCCGTCGCATGTTCCCCGGCGCCCACCTGAACCCGGGCAATCAGGTCGCTGGTGATCTCGCCGGCGAACAGGCCGAGCTGCATCGGGTCGAGCGGATCGCCCGGATTGTTCACCAGACCGCCGTTGGTGCCCGGCGTGTCGATGCCGTCGACGTATCCGTCCGGGTGGTCCTGGTAAATGGTATACACGCCCGGGTACAGGCCGGTGAACTCGTAGTAGCCGTTGGCGTCGGTCACCGCAGTGATGGGGTTGCCCTGGGCATCGAACATCGGCTGGCCGATAGCGTTCGCCAGGCGCACCACCACGCCGGCAATCGGCTTGTCGGTGGGCGCGAAGGTGCCGTCGCGCACCTCGTCGACGGTCGGCTCCGGCTCGTTGTATTTGAGCAGAATCGTGGGCCCATCCTGGAACACGTACCCGGAAATGGTGGCGGGCAGGATTTCGCAGAAGTCGTAGTGGACGGCCGTCGTGCCGGAGCCCAGTTCGGCGCCGACGATCAGATCGGGCCGAGGGACGGTGCCGCCGGCGTTGCCCGGGTGCGTTTGCCCCTGATGGTAGCCTTCGGGCTGGATTTGCTCGACTCCGTAAATGCCGGGCCGCAGGTTGTCGAAGCGGTACTCGCCCTGCGCGTCGGTCGTGGTTTGGGCGATTCGGCTGCCCGAGGCGTCGAGCAGGTAAATCGTCACGCCTTCGAGGAGCGGTTCGCCCGGATCGTACACGCAGTTGACGTCGTGCTCGGCCCATACGCGGCCGCTGATCGTGGCTGGTTCCAGTTCGCCGAAGTTGTAGTTGACCGCCAATGCGCCCGAACCGAGGGCGATGTCGTAAATCAGATCGCCCGGGTTGACGGCCGTCCCGTCGTGGCTTCCCGCCGAGTCGAGCCCGTCGAGGTAGTCCGCCGGCTGCGTTTGGGCTACCCGGTACGTGCCGGGCCGGAGGTTGTCGAACTGGTAGAAGCCGGCGGCGTTGGTCGTGGTGGTGCGTCCGGTGGGCGAGCCGTCGGCTGCCAAAAGCGTGAGCGTAGCGCCGCCGATACCCTGCTCGCCGGCTTCCCGAACGCCGTTGTTGTTCGGATCGACGTACACCCAGCCGGAAAGACTGGCCGGTTCCAACTCGCCGAAATTGTACTCGACGGCCTCGGTTCCCGAGGTGAGGATAGCGCCGGTGATCTTGTCGCTCTCGATCACTCGGCTTCCGGCACTGCCCACCTGATCGCAGCCGTCGAGGTAGCCGGCCGGTTGAATCTCCTGCACTCCGTACACGCCCGGCGGCAGGTTCTCGAACCGATATTCGCCCTGTGCGTCGGTGGTCGTGGTGGCGGCGACGTTGCCCGAGGCGTCGAGCAGATGGACCGTGACGGCCGCGAGGAGCGGCTCGCCGGGGTCGTCATCGTAAGCGCAATTGCCGTTGGAATCGACGTACACGCGGCCGCTGATCGTTGAAGGGAGCAATTCCCCGAAGTTGTACTCCTCCCCCGCCTGGCCGGAACCCAGATGAATCTGGTCGATGCGGTCGCCCGGGTTGTGGGCCGTGCCGGCGGCGGTGCCGGGCGTGTCGAGGCCGTCGAGATATTCGTCGGGCTGCTGTTCGAGTACGTAGTATTCGCCGGGCATCAAGCCCGCGGCCGACCACGAGCCGTCGGCCGCCGTCGTCACGCTCACGACGGCGCCGGGCAGCGCGTCGGGCACACGGTGGACGGTGAGCGTCACGCCGCCGATGCCTTCCTCGTCCGGGTCGAACTGACCGTCGTTGTTCTCATCGTGGTAAACGTTGCCGCTGAGGCTGGCCGGGCGGACCTCGGCGAAGTCGTTGCCGACGCTGTCTTCGCCGCCCAGCAGGGTAATGCCGCTGAGGACGTCGACCGTGGTGACCTCGCCGCGCACTGCCCCGTCGACCCGCCCCGCCCGGGCGCCCACACTCAGGTAGTCGTCCGGTTGGGTTTCCACCACGCGGTAGGTGTCGGGCAGCAAATCGTCGAAGCGGTAGTTACCGGAGGCGTCGGTCACGGTGGTGAGGCCGGAGTCGATGTATTCGCCTTCGCGCAACACGTACAGGGCCAGTTCCACGCCGGCAATGCCGGGCTCGCCGACGTTGCGGATGTTGTTCGTGTTGCCGTCCTCGAACACCGTGCCCGCCAGACTGATGGGCAGCGGCGTTTGCTCGGCGCCGAAGAACACCCCGGCCGTGTGGACCGGGTGCGGGGTTTCGAGCGGCGGGCTGTAGCTTTCCGGCGGCAGGTCGAGCCCCGACTCCTCTCGGGCTGCAGCGAATGCGTCGTAGAATGTGCCGGTTCCGTCGGCGGCATAGTAGTGCGGTGCGGCAAACGCGGCCGAAAGCAGCGAGCCCTCGAACTCGCCCCCCTCGACCACCGCCGACTGCTGCGCGCCCCCCTCGTCGACGTCGAGGCTGAACACCAACCGGTCGCCCGCGTGAAAACCCGTGAACCGGAGAACGAGCAGCGTACCGCCGTCTTCCAATTCGAAATCGACCGAGTCGATTCCGTCGTTCTGAACCACCGTGGGCGGCGCGTAGCCGTATACGCCGTGGCCGCCGGGCGCGGTGTCGAAAAACGGAACGTGGTATTCATGCACACCTTGTTCCGTGGGATCGGTATTGACGGCCAGTTCCGTCAGTTCGGTTCCCGGCGCGCCACCGGAAAAGGTGACTTCGAACAGGTCGCCCACTTCGTCCATGGCCGTGGCGTTTTCGAAGTACACCATGCCGATTTGGAGGGGCAGGAAGTCGGCGCTGAGCAGGCAGCGCGGCTCCATTTGCTCGAACCGGCAGGTGCGCGAGCGAGAAATGGCGCCCTTCGAGCGGAACGCGGAACTGGGTCGCATCGTTTGCCGAGCCACGACAACCTCCATGCTGCAGATAGGTCCTCTGCGGGAAAACCGGGACAGAGGGAAAACGGGACAGGTCCAATTGTGCGAAGCACCCGAAGGGCCGTTCCGGCAAATTGGCCCCGTCCCGTTTTCCCCCACGTTTTCCCCGCAGACAGTAATAATCGGTTCTTCTGTTCCAGGTTCCCTCTCCCTCCGGGAGAGGGGAGTCTTCGGACCGCCTCTAAGGCTGCACGTTCCAGAACCGAACCGTGCAATCGAACCCGCCCGATACCAGCGTGCCGCTTTGCGGCTCGAACGCCAGGGCCGCCACGGTGCCCGTGTGCCCGGCCAGTTCTGCCGCGGGCTGTCGCGAGGCAAGGTCCCAGATTTCAATGGTGTTTGTGCTGCGTCCGACAGCGAGGCGATCCGTGCCGCAGAAGCACAGTGTCATCGCGCGGCCCGGCCGGGCGGCCAACTCAGCCTCCAGGACGCCGGAAGACGGGTTCCACAGTCGCACCGCACCGTCATCGCCGCCCGCGGCCAGCAGGACGCCGTCGGCAGAGTACTCCAGGGAACGAATCCGCCGTGAACCGGACGGAAGGTCGTGTAGCAGCGAGCCGTCGGCGGTGCGCCACACCCGCACCGCGCCCGAGCGGCCGGCCGCCGCCAGTTGGCTTCCGTCGGGCGAGAACGCCACGGCCCGCACATCGCCGCCAGGATAGGTCAGCTCGCGTTCCACACGGCCCGATTCGCTGTCGTACACCCGCACCTGTTCGTCGAAGCCGCCCACGGCCAATCGTCGGCCGTCGGGCGAGAAGCTCAGCGTGCGGATGCCGGCCATGGTTCCGGGCAGCACGACGGGGGTCCGACCGGCGGGCACGTCCCACAGCCGAATCCGCTGGTCGTCGCCGGCGGTGGCCAGTTGAGCCCCGTCGGGCCGAAACGCCACCGCGCGCACCCAATCGGCATGATTTCTCAAACGGTTCGCATTTTTCCCATTTCCGTGACCGTCCGTAACGCTTGCTGCCGCCAAGCCGCGGTCGTCCGCGCTCCACACCCGAACCTGGTGGTCGTCCCCCGCCGTCGCCACATACCGGCCGCCGGCGCTCAGGGCGACGCAGGAGACGACCGGCGGCGGCGCATCGCTGCCCGTCTGTTCGAACGCGATCGTTTGCTGAGGTCGTATCGCGGCCCGATCCTGGGCAAGCGTGCCGCTCACCCCCCAGGCGCCGACGCAGAGCATTAGCCAAGCGACAGCAAAATCTTTCTTCAACATGCGTATTCCCCCTAAGCTCCACGGCGTGCGTGCGCCGCCGGAAAACAGTGCGTGTTCTGCTTGCACCCTGTTGGAGTTCACGCTTTCGCGTGTGGATTCGGCCCGGGCTTCGCGCACACGTTCAAATGGGAACTTCACCAGGCGGGTCGCGTTCCTGCACCTCGATCTCACCGGCAGGTCTTCTGCCGGCGCGCGCCTTACTTCCCTTCATCGGTCGATAGGGCCCGCAGGCGTGGAGGAACTTTCCCCAAGATGCCGATAGATCAAACTGGAGAGGCGGCGGCGACTTTGCCGATAATGCCGGCAATGCCGATTGCTTGCGCACCACGCGCCGAACCGGCTTGCGAGTTTTGGGGAAAATGGGCCGGGGGGCGGCCTTCTCGGGCAATGAAACCAAGTGATGTTCCGCTATACCCTCCCGCTAACGCTGCTGCTGATGGGCGGATGCCAGTTCCTGCCCCAGGTAACCCATCAGCCCACCGTCTACAACCCCTTCCCCCAACTTGCCAAGGTTGCCGTCGTTCCGTTTTTTAACATGACGGACCAGCCGACGCTCGACGGCGAGCGGGTGGCGTTGGCCTACTTCACCGAATTGCAGGCGGTGCCCGGCTTCGAGGTCGTGCCCGTGGCCACCGTCCAGGCGGTCATTGAGCAGCACCGATTGCAGTTGGGCAGCGCGGAAGAGGTGCGTCGCTTGGCCCAATTGCTTGAGGTCGATGCCGTCGTTGTCGGTGCGGTGACCGATTACACGCCGTACTACCCGCCGCGGCTCGGGCTGCAAGTGCGATGGTACTCGGCGAATCCCTGCTTCCACCCGATCCCGCCCGGCTACGGCCTGCCGTGGGGCACCCCGGGCGAGCAGGACATTCCGGCGCCGCTGGTGTTCGAGGCGGAAATGGCCTTGGCGAAAGCGCAAATGGACACGCAAACGCCGGTGTATTCACCGGAGCCCGGCGAACTGGGTTCCGGTGAGGGGGCCGGCGGCGGGTCACCTACCGATGGCAGGAGGCCCTCGGAAAGTGGGGTCCGGCATCTGGCATACGAGGAAGCGGCGGGCAGCGAGCCGAATCGATCGCCCTCGGAGGCCGATCCGCTGCACGGCCTGCCCCCCGACTGGCCCGATCCGCGCGGCTTCGTGCCGCCGCCGCCCCGCGTCCGCCCGCCTTCCTGCCCGGAACCCAGCAGCGAACCGGTGCTCCAGCATACGGCCGTGTACGTGGGCAACGATCCGAACGTGACCGAGGCGCTGGCCAGTTATTTCTACTTCCGCGACGACCGCCGTTTCGGGGGATGGCAGGGGTATTTGCAACGCAGCGACGATTACATCCGCTTCTGCTGTCATATGCACATTTCCGAGATGCTCAGCGCGCGGGGCGGGGCCGGCGAAACGCGAGTGGTGTGGCGCTGGCCGACGAACCGATAACACCAAGGGACCCTCTCGCCAGGACGCCGCCGGGCCGGTGTCCACCCAACACGCCTCGATGCTACCGTTAGGAGGAAGTCGGCTGTGAGCCAGGACATCAACGTGCTTGCATTGGTTAAGGGATCGGAGCGCTACGTGTTCTTGTACGACGACAAGAGCCGGGCCGAAACGCTCCGTGTGTTGGGCCGCTACGCCTCCAACCCCGAATTGAGCTTCACCTGGTACGACGCGGCCGTGCTGAGCCAGAAGATCCGCCAGGAAAGCCAAGAGTACGCGCATTCCTCGCGGTTCCACATCCCGCTGCACACCGACAGCGACGACATGATGTGATGCGAACGGTCGCGGGTCAGTGGCGCGAGGAAAACGGGTCAGGGGAAAACGGGACACAGGGGAAAACGGGACAGGTCCGATTTGTGCGAAGCACCCTTCGGGCCGTTCCGGCA
>CAYPWB010000040.1:0-936 GCA_964414315.1 uncultured Planctomycetaceae bacterium
TCACGGCCTTTTCAGGGCGATGAAGCGGTTTCCGCGGGCGGTGCGCACGAGCAGGAGGATGCCGCGGTCGAGCGATTCGTTCTTCAGCGCCGCTTCGAACTCGGCCACCGACTTCACGGGCGTCTTGCCGACGCGGAGGATCAGCATGCCTTCGCGGATGCCCGCCGCGGCGGCGATGCCCGACGGATCGACTTGCGCAACGACCACCCCTTCGACGCCTTCCACACCAAGCTGTTGCGCCAGCGCGGGCGTCAGTTCGGCGGTGCTCAGGCCCAATTCGTTGCCGTTCGGGTCTTCACCCGGCGCGCCGCGATCGCGGGGCGGGGCGGCGCCGAACTCCTTCGGCAGCGGACGCATCACCACGTACAGCGTGGTCGGCTTCCCTTCGCGCAGCACCGAAACGTTCTGCTTGGAACCGGGCGGGGCACGCTCGACCACGGCCTGGAGTTCGCGCGGATTTGCGACGGGCCGGCCGGCGAACGCCGTAATCAGGTCGCCTGTCTGAAAGCCGGCCTTCTCGGCAGGCGTGTCGGGGTACACGGCCGTCACCAGCACGCCGGCGCGACGTTCCACGCCAAGCCGCTCAGCCACTTCGGTGTCGAGTTCGGCAATTCCCACGCCCAGGTAGGCGCGTTCCACGCTACCTCGCTCGACCAGTTGCGCGCTAACCCACTTTACCAGGTTGGCAGGCACGGCGAAGCCGACGCCCTGGTTCATGCCCGTATTCGACGCGATGGCCGTGTTGATGCCCACAACCTCGCCGCGCAGGTTCACCAGCGGGCCGCCGGAATTGCCGGGATTGATCGCGGCGTCGGTCTGGAGGAAGGCGGCCCTGCGGCCGGCAGCCAGGGCCCGGCCCTTGCCGCTGATGATGCCGGCGCTGACGGTCAGTTCCAGTTCGAACGGGTTGCCGATGGCCAGCACCCAGTCACCGAT
>CAYPWB010000040.1:946-24936 GCA_964414315.1 uncultured Planctomycetaceae bacterium
ATCACCGGGGCCGTTGGAGAGGAACACCCCTTCGGGCTGTTGGGCCAGCACCCAGTCACCGATGTCCAGTGCGTCGGAATCGCCCAGCACGGCGGCGGGTAGCGGGCCGCCCGCCTCGATGCGGAACACGGCCAAGTCGGTTTCCGGGTCGGTCTTGACGTCCGACCCCTTGAACTCCCGCCCATCGGCCAGTTCGACCAGCACCTCATCGGCGCCAGCGACTACATGGTTGTTCGTTAAGACCAGCCCCTTCGGGTCGATGATGACGCCGGAGCCCAGGCCCTCCCTCCGCGGCAAAGTTCGTGGGATGCCGAGTCCCGGCCCCTCCTCGTCCTCGAACAGGTCGTCGAAGAACCCCTCGTATGGAGTGCCCTCGAACGGATTTACGCGGGGTCTTTCGGCGTCGTCGGGCCCCAGCGCTCGCGGCTGGGTGGTCGTCTTGATCTTCACCACGGTGGGGATGACACGCCGGGCGGCGGCTCGAAACGCTCGGGAGAGGTTTTCGGCGCTGGCCAGGTCGGAAGTGCTCGGCTCGGCGGCGTCGGCGGCATTCGGAGCCGCGGCCGGACTGTTGGGCGATTGGGCAATCACTGTGCCTGCGTGCCAGGCGACCAGCCCTAGCCCGGCGAGGAAGCCGCCGAATAGCAGTGCGAGAGGAAGTGTACACCGGGAAATCCTAGGTCTGGACATGCGATAGCTCCTTTCGGCGGGATCATTCCACCACGAGAGTCGTTCCTTCGGCGAAAATCAAGTTCCTGACTGAATTGTGTCCGGGTTGCCCTTCCAAAGCAAGGCCGGCCCGAAGACGCTACAGCCACCCCGCAAGTGGGGCGCTAATTCGGATTGTCTGGTTGACAAAGAACCACCCAACCGCTAATATTACGTAAAGACAAGAAAATAGTTCTTGGGTGAAGCTCGGAAAAAGGGACGGGCTCCAGGAAGTCGCGGCCGGGAGCCGTGGCTGGCGCTCGTGGCGAGGTGCCTGTCCCTCTTTTCGAGTGGGTGCCCGCCAGGAGTTTGCGCACCCGCTGCGCCACCGCGGTCCCATGTCGAATCTGCCGGAAACCGAACTGCCCGCCGAAACGCTCGAGCGACTGGCGGCTTGCGAGTCGCGTATTGGGTACACTTTCAAGAGCAAGCCGCTGCTGTACGCGGCGCTTACGCACGCCTCAGGCGCGGAAACTCGGCTGGCGTCGAACGAACGGCTCGAGTTTCTCGGCGACGCCATCCTGGGCGCCGTCGTATGCGAAATGCTGTTCCACCGCTATCCCGAGTACCTCGAGGGCGATTTGACCAAGATCAAGTCGGTGGTGGTCAGCCGCAAAACGTGCACGAAGATCAGCCAGGAGTTGGGCATCCAGGAATGGCTCATTCTGGGCAAAGGGATGACCACGACGCCAATAATTCCACCCTCGGTGCTGGCCGACGTCTTCGAATCGCTGGTAGCCGGCATTTACCTCGACGGCGGCAATGCCGCGGTGCGCCGCTTCATCAAGCGGCATGTCGGGCCGGAGATTGCGCTGGCCGTCAACGGCAAGTCGGGCAGCAACTACAAGTCGCTCTTGCAGCAGCTTGCCCAACGCGAGCACGGCACCACGCCAACCTACCAGTTGCTCGATGAGAAGGGGCCCGACCATAGTAAGTGCTTTATGATCGCCGCGCAAATCGGCAGTGCTCGCTATCCGGCCGCCTGGGGATGCAACAAGAAGGAAGCCGAACAGCGGGCTGCCCGGAACGCGCTGTGCGAGTTAACCGGCGAATTGATCGGCGATGTGGCCGGTGAATTGGCCGATGACCCCGATTCCACCTCTGAGGAGTAACCGATCCGACCATGCGCGTCCTTTCCGGCATCCAACCGACGGGCCGATTTCACTGGGGCAACTATTTCGGCGCGATTCGTCAGTACATCGACTTGCAGCACGAGGCCGAGGAGGCGTTCTATTTTATCGCCAACCTGCACGCGCTCACGACCGTGCGTAACGGCGACGAGCTGCGGCGCCTCACGCTCGACGCCGCCATCGACCTGGTGGCCCTGGGGCTGAACCCCGATAAGGCCACCCTCTTCGTGCAATCCGACGTGCCCGAGGTGAGCGAGTTGTGCTGGCTACTGATGACCGGCGCCCCGATGGGCCTGCTGGAACGGTGCCACGCCTACAAAGACAAAAAGGCGCGCGGCATCTCGGCCGACGCCGGATTGTTCACCTATCCCGTGCTTCAGGCGGCCGACATACTGGCCTACGATTCCGACACGGTGCCCGTCGGCGAGGACCAGGTCCAGCACATCGAGGTGTGCCGCGATTTGGCCGCGAGTTTCAACCATCAATTCGGGCAGGTGTTCGTGCTGCCGAAGGCGAAGGTGCTTACCCACGCCGCCCGCGTGCCGGGCACCGACGGCGAGAAAATGTCGAAGAGCTACGGCAACACGCTCGAGGTGTTCGAGGATCCGAAGGCACAGCGCAAGCGCATCATGCGCATTGTGACCGACTCGCGCCCCGTCGAGGAGCCCAAAGAGCCGGAAACCGACCATCTGTACCAGCTCTTTGCCCTCCTTGCCGACGAGGCGGCGCGCGAAGTGATGGCCGCCACTTATCGGCGCGGCGGGTTCGGCTACGGGCAGGTCAAGAAGGAACTGGCGGCCCTGGCCGAGGGCTTCTTCGCCGAGGCGCGCGAGCGCCGCCGCGAACTTGAAGCCCGGCCGGAACGCATTCGCGAAATCCTCGGCGACGGCGCGGCCCGGGCTCGCCGAAAAGCTGCCGAGGTCTTGCTTCGGGCACAGTTGGCATGCGGCGTGAAGGTGTGAACTCCATGGGGAACATCGTCGGCATCGGCACCGACATTATTGAGTGTCTGCGCATCGCGCGGATGGTCGAGCGATACGGTGAGGCGTTCCTGCGCCGTGTCTACACTTCCGGCGAAATCCAATACTGCAACAGCCGCAAGCAGGCCACGCAGCATTTCGCCGGGCGATGGGTCGCCAAGGAAGCCGTGTTGAAAGCCCTGGGTACCGGCTGGCGGCCGGGCATCGCCTGGCACGACCTGGAAATCCGCATGGAGCCGGGCGGGCGGCCCGCCGTCGCCGTGCGGGGCGGCGCCCGCGAGGCCGTCGAGCAGGCCGGAATCGGCCAACTGCTCGTGAGCATCTCCCACTGCCGCACCCACGCCGTCGCGTACGCCCTCGCCCTGGGCAAGGACGAATGACGGCAACGCCTCTGCACACTTGGAATTCACGCTTCAGCGTGCAAACGATCGCGCATCCTGGCTTCGCGCTGAAGCATGAACTCCAACACGGCGCCACAGCAAATGCGTTCCGCCGAGCCTCACCATTCCAACGGGATACTGCCGCCCGCCAGCAACCCGCCCATGGCAACATAGCGGCATTCGGGCAGGCTGCGGAACCAGGTTCCTTGCCGCTTCGCAAGCTGGCGCGTGTGCTGCTTGACCAGGGCAATGGTTTCGTCGAGGCTGCGGGCGCCTTCGAGATGTTCGATCACCTCGCGGTAGCCGACGGCCTGCCGGGCCGTCTTGCTCAGCGGCGGGTCGAGGGCCATCAGCCCCCGAACTTCATCGACCAGGCCGGCGGCGAACATGGCGTCGACCCGCCGGTCGATCCGCTCGTACAACTCGTGCCGCGGCCAGTCGAGCACGTACACCGTGTTGCCGGTTTCCTCCGGCAGGCGGTTGAACTGCTGCTGCCATTCGCTCATCGGCTCGCCGGTTTTCTCGTACACCTCCAATGCGCGAATGATCCGTCGCGAATCGTTCGGATGCAGCCGGCGGGCCGCCGCGGGGTCGACTTTCGCAAGCCGTGCGTGGAGCCGGGCCGGTCCGTCCCGTCGGGCTTCTTGCTGAAGTTGCCGGCGGAACTCCGGATCGGCGGGCGGGCCCTTGAACAGGCCGCGCAGCAGGCCCTTCAGGTACAGGGGCGTGCCGCCCACAAACAGCACCTTGCGGCCCCGCTCGCGGATTTCCCGCACTTTCTCGTGCGCGGCAGCCACGTACTGCGCGAGGCTGTATTCTTCATGCGGCCCAATGACGTCGATGAGATGATGCGGCACGGCCGCCCGCTCGACCACGGTCGGTTTGGCCGTGCCGATGTCCATGCCCCGGTATAGGGCCATCGAGTCCATCGAGATGATTTCGGCGCCGGTCTTCTGCGCCAGTTCCACACCGGCGCCGGTCTTGCCCGATCCGGTCGGACCGGTCAGGAACCGGCAGTTTTCGATGGGAGGAAACGACATGGGCAACGTTCTCGGGCTCACCGCACTCAGGCTCTCCGCTTCAATCGGCAGGGAGGCGGCAGATCCCGGCGTCGACGCCGATCTTGTAGAGGAAGTCGGGAGAGAAATCTGCGCCATTCGGCCACACGACCGTGTCGATGTCTGGGCAAAACCGGACTTTGGCGAAGTACGCTGCATCCTGCAACGGTTCAAAAATGCCGCCGTCGAGGTGGGGCTGCAAATCGACCGTCTTCTCGGTACGGTCTTCGAATCGCAGCCACAATCGATAGCCGCCCAGATGCGTTGCTGCTGTAACGTAGTGCATGGCATATCTCCTCACACAAGCCCTTCGATTCTCGTAAGCTCTTCACGATTCTGGGCGTGCTCCCAGTTTCGCTGGAGTTCATCCCGGTGCTCGAAGGCCCACTCAAGAACGAGCGATAACACTCTCCTCGGCAAACGTCCCGCGAGCAGACGCAGGTCCGCTATGGTAATCTCCGCGCGGTGTTCCCCGTACTTGGCGTGGAAGTGCGGAGGCAGGTGCTCCTTGTAGTGCATCGTGATGACGATGCCGAGGAAGCGGCTGATCTCCGGCATGGGCCCACCCTCGTCTTGCTACAAATCCCGCGCGCCTCTGCGATCCTATTCTGCTCAATCCAATGTACGCGGCGCATAGGGTGGTGTCAAGCCGGCGCGCTGCGCCAGTTCCACGCCTGCGCCGGTCTTGCCCGATCCGGTCGGACCGGTGAGGAACCGGCAGTTTTCGGTGGGAGGAAACGCCATGGGCTAGGCTGTTCGGTTCCCCTTCCGCACGACGTGGACCACGGCCATCAGCAGCAGCACGAGGCCCACCAAGCCGAAGCCGTACCAGCCGAGCGTGGACCATAGCGAGTAGAGGCTGGCCCCAGCGGCAAGGCCGGCGGCAATTGCCATGATCGTATTCCACCACAGCCGTTTCAGGCCACGCGGCATGTCGGCGCCCAACAGCGTCTTCTGGTTCATCAGCAGATAGAAGCTGAAGTAGGCGAAAGGCAGCAGTGTCATGGCGAACACCGAAGTGGGGATGGCCAACCACATTTGGGCGTCAGTCCAGAAGAATGGTCCGAGCACGCCCACGCACACCATCAGCGAGCCGGCGCGTTGGGTCCAGCCCTTGGCCGGCCGGTTGAGCAATTCGCAGAAGCAGAGCCCGTTGATGAGCATGAGCATGGTGGCGGCCCCCATGGCCATTCCCAGCACGCCCAGCCCGAACACGTAGTGCGAAAACTCCCGGCCCACCAGCGGCGAAAGGGCGTCGGACAGGTTGAAGGCGTCGCGCCGCGCGAGCACGGCGGCCATGCGGCGGTCGGCCACGTCCATCGCCTCGAAGCGGGCCTGGAGTTCCCGCGCGCTGTAGGCCGCGACGGCTTCGGCGCCCAGGATCCTTTGCACTCGTTCCTGCCTCGCCTCCGGCAGGTCGGCGACGTGTTCCCAGATGTCTTGCGCACTCAAGACGGTGTCGCCGGTCAGCCGCAGTTGCCGTTGGAAACGCTTCCGCTCCTCCTCCACGAGACGGTCGATGCGGGCACGAATTCCCTCGACGCTCATGGCCGCGCCATCCAGTTCTGCCTCCACGCGACTTCGCAAATCTTCCCTCAGCCCGTCGATGTGCGCCCCTATCTCTTCGGCAGGAACCACCCCAGTGGCTTCAGGATCCAGAGATTCCTCGTGCCGGCGTTCCGCCTCCGCCTTCAGGCTTTCGTTGTCCATCCAGACCTTACGCTCTTCGGGGGTGAGCGCTTCCGCGACCACCGCATCGAGCCGTTCCTGGAACCCGCGGTGGGCTTTTGTCGACAAATGGTCGATCAGAGTCTGGATGCCTTCGGCGCTCATCGACTCCCGGCCGATCTCCCTCGCGAGCCGGTTGCGCAGCAGACCCTCGTAACCGCGCACCAGGTTGGGCGCGGGAACGATTTTCTCGATCGTTTCGTCCTCGTCCTCGACAACGATCAGTCCGGTCCCGGGCTGGGCGTGGAACTGCGACGCCGACGCGATGACCACGCAACTTGTGGCCAGCAGGAACGGGAAGAACAGGCCGGTCGACAGGTCGAAAATGGCCAGCCCGCGGAAATCGCGGTCCCAACCCTTCCGGAGCATCGAGTACGGGAACAGGAAGGTCATGTTGATGCCGACGGCCGTCGCCGCCGCACTGATCATCACGTGACGCTGCTGGCCGACAATCTCATTTGCCCAGAAGGACTGGTACTCGGTGGCCACGTCGCTGATCAAGGCAGTCAGGTGCGGGGTGGGCTCGAACAGCAACCGCAAGTCCGGCACGAAGCCGGCAAAGATATTGTCCCACGGCAACTGCCCTAGGACGGTCAACCGTGCGACCACTCCAACAAAGCACAGCACCGTGGTTCCGACCATGCACTTCACGACGACCTCGAAAACCTTCATGCCCTTCCCGCCGACCGTATACAGCATCGACGCCGTTACGGCGATGGCTAGAACGATGGCGGTAACGAAAACCTGTCCCCAAACGTTGGGCAAACCCTCAGGGCCCCACACGTTGGGCATGGCCCCTTCCCTGAACACGCCGGGCAGCAGGTTCTGGCGGAGCGCGGCCGTGGCCAAGGCGAACTGGGGCATCGACCACACTAGGTTGGCCATCATCGAGGCCAAGAGCCAGCCCCAGCCCAGCACCGGGTTGATGTGCTCGTTGATAGCCCGCAGAGGGCGTTTGCCCGTCGACAGCGTGACGTACGCAATCGCGCTTAGCATAATGATGCCCGCGATCATGGCCACCGGTTGCAGCCACATGAACATGAACCCGCCCAGCACGCCCAGGTAGAGGCTCGAAGCGAGCGACCCGCCGCCCAGCGTAATGGCGCTTTGCAGCCAGCCGGGGCCGGACAGCCGCACGAAGGCTCCGAACAGAGCGGGCTTCCCCTTCGCGCGCGCGTCGCGGATGAGCTGCCGGTCCCGCTCGATCTTGGGGTTCTGTGAAATGTTCTGTTCTTGTTTCACCTCGGATTTCACCTCGGAAGCCATGGTCTTGCGTCCTCTTAGTTTTGGATACGGTTGCCGGCCGAAAGGGGGGGTGGCAAAACGGGTGTTGGTGCGAGTCTAATCCTTCGACGGCACGATGTCAATTGCCGGGGCGGCGTTTGCCCTCGAACCATGCCTTCCAGCTACTCACCCTGCGCTGCCAGCCAGCGTTCGGCGTCCAACGCGGCCATGCAACCGGTGCCGGCCGCCGTAATGGCTTGGCGGTAGTAGTCGTCCGCCACGTCGCCGGCGGCAAACACCCCCTCCACGCTGGTGTAGGTGCGCTGGGGCGTCGTCCACTGAATGTACCCGGCGTCGTTCATGGCCAGTTTGCCCCGGAGAAAGGCCGTGTTCGGTGTGTGTCCGATGGCAAGGAAGAAGCCGGTAATTTCCACCTCCAGGTCGGGTTCTTCCTTGGTGCTCTGCAACCGGCAGCCGGTCACCCCGTCCTGGTCGTTGCCCAGCACCTCGTCGACGACGCGGCTCCATAGGATTTCGATTTTCGGATGCTCCATCGCCCGCGTGGCCATGATTTTCGATGCCCTCAACTCGTCGCGGCGGTGGACCAGGTAAACTTTGCTGGCGAACTTGGCCAGGTAATCGGCCTCTTCGACCGCCGAATCACCTCCGCCCACGACCACCAGCGGCTTGTCGCGGAACCGCGGCAGGGCCCCGTCGCACACGGCGCAGGCGCTGACACCCCGGTTTTTGAACTTCTGCTCGGACGGAAGCCCCAAGTAGTTCGCCCGGGCACCGGTGGCCACAATGACCGCCCGGGCCTGGTGTTCGGAACCATCCGAAGCCGTCAGCGTGAAGGGGCGGCGGTCGAAATCCACATCGACAATATCGTCGGTCACAATGCGCGTGCCGAAGTTCTTCGCCTGCTGACGCATCAGTTCCATCAGTTCCGGGCCACTGACGCCTTCCTTTTTGTGCGGCGGCATGCCGGCTCGTTGCGGCGGGGCCATCGCACTGTCGAGGTAGGCTTCCAGATCGCCGGCCGGAAAGCCGGGAAAGTTTTCCACCTCGGTAGTCAGGGCAAGCTGGCCGAGGGGCAAGGTGCCGTTGTCCTGGTTTTCCTGGGTAATGGCCCCCTCAAACACCAGGGGCTTCAATTCGGCCCGGGCGGCGTAGATAGCGGCAGTCCACGCGGCGGGGCCGCTACCGATGACAATGACCTTTTCTGGCATGAAGGCACTCCAGATGGGGGTTGGCGTAAAAGCGGAAATGCCGGTAAGGCACGCCGCGAGGCACGTGCGAGGTTTTCTGTGGCAGACAGTGTCCGGTGGAGGTTCAGTTCGCGGCGCCGACCCGGTATCGGAACCATCGGGAGCAAAGGATACCATTTCGGGGCGGCGGTCGCCAAGCCCCACGGCATGCCAACCGCCCACATGCCGATCGCACGGGGTTCCGAACCCGCGATCGTCGCGCCGGCAGGCTGGGTTCCGGGCGTGTTATTCGTCCGCCGGACACAGCCAAGGAAAGATGGTGGGCGTGTGCGGAAGGACTTCCTCCGGCGCGAAGAAGGTGCCGATTTCGCGCACCGCCGATTCGGGGCCGTCGGAGGCGTGGACCAGGTTCAACCGCTTGCTGCAACTGAAGTCGCCGCGGATAGTGCCCGGCTCGGCATCGCGGCCGTTCGTCGCGCCGGCCAGCTTTCGGACCACGGCGACGGCCTCCGGCCCTTCGACCACCATGGCCACCAGCGGGCCGCTCGTGATGAAGGCCTCCAGCCCGGGATAGAAAGGCTTATCGACGTGTTCAGCATAGTGGCGCCGTGCCAACTCCGGTGTTACCCGCATGAGTTTCAGGGCAACAATCAACAGGCCCTTGTCCTCGAGACGCGCGATGATCCGTCCGGCCAGGCGCCGTTCCAGGCAGTCGGGTTTGAGAAGTACGAGGGTTTGTTGCAAGACAATGCCTCCGGAGATTATGGAATACGCACTCGTAGCTTACCCCGCAGCAGACCACTTGGGTAGAGGGTGTTGCGCCACACGATGCCGCCGCGCCGCCAGCCAAGCCAGGTGGTGCGCAGCAGCAGCCACACGCCAAGCAGGATCGCCGCCGGCAGGAGCAGCGCGGACAGGAACCGGCGCCGGCTCCAGCGGCTTACGACGGTCATCGACATGACCGCGGCGGCGAGCACCACCACCGCGGCAGGCTGCAGCCCGGGAACCCCATACGGTACGGGAAGCCACGCCGCAATCGGCAGCAGTACGGGCGCCAACTCCAACAGCGGTCCGACGGCCGAAACCAACAGCATGCGAGGCACGCTGCAGTGGCCGACCGATGCGAAGCCTTTCTCGGCCCCGCGAGCGGCCGCGGTGAAGCTCGGGTACCAGGCCACGCGAATCAGGCCACGGGCGTTTGCCAGTGCGCTCCGGCCGCCGTGCCGTTTGATCATGAGGCCCAGGCCCACGTCGTCGGCCACTTCGAGCCTGAGCCATTCGAACCCGGGCGTCTGCTCCAGCGTGCTTCGCCGGACCAGATTGAACGCCCCGACCCCGGCAAAGGCGCGCGACTTTGGGTCCTCGACGGACCAAAGGCGCAGGCCCACCGAGAACGCCCGGAGGAACGCCTGGATCATGGCGTCCATCAGGGCGTTGGGTGCGAGCAGGTCGGGCGCGGCGGCCAGGTGGTCGACGGGCCGGGCCTCGGCGAAGGCCACGGCCTTTCGCAGGGCGCCGGGCGCGAAGTGAATGTCGGCGTCGGTGAACAGCAGCCAGTCGCTATCTGCCCGCTCCGTGCCCTGGGCCAGCGCATACACCTTTCCAAGCCATCCTTCGGGCAGTTCCCGGATGTGGACCACCTCAAGCCGGGGGTTCGTTGCTGCCAGTGCATCGGCCATCTCGCCTGTACCGTCGGTCGATCGGTCGTCGACCAGCACGACCCGAAGGTCCGGGTAGTCTTGTCCGAGAAGGCTGCGCAGCGCGGGTTCGAGGGTGTCGGCCTCATCGCGCGCGGCGATCACCACCGCAAGCGAGGGCCAGCGCTCCGGCGTGGGCGGATTCTCGTCGGTCAGGATCGGCACACGGCGGACGACCCGAATTACGCCAATGAGCGTCCACAGCCAGTAGGCCGCGCCTACGAACGCATAGACCGACAACAGGAAATGCGCGACGGTCATCACCAGTGGAACGGGCCGGTTGGTCGTTGGTGCAGGAACGCGCCTTGCAGTTCACCCTTTCGCGCCTGTTGGAGTTCACGCTTCAGCGTGCCGGATCACGTGGATAATTGGTTTGCACGCTAAAGCGTGAACTCCAACAGTGCGCTGAAGCGTGCTCTCACAACGGGCGCGTTCCTGCATCCGGGTCGTTCTACATTCCCAAGGCTTCCTTGCGTGCGCGGCCCAGGGCGTCGGCGGCAATCATGGCGTCGACGATTCCGTCGGAGGTGACTTCGAACGGATGGCTGGCGCACAGAGAGCCCTCACCGGCGCACGCGTCGCCGATTTGCTTCAGGCGGTCGCGGCCGATGCCCTCGATATTCAGGTCGGCGAAGGTGACCGGCAGGCCGATTGCGATCTCGAAATCGACCACGTGGATCATCTCATCCACGTCGGTCTCATCGTCAAGGCAAAGCTGGCTGACGATGCCGAAACCGACCTTCTCGCCGTGCATGAGGCTTTTGCATTCCGGGAAGGACGGCAGCGTGTTGGCAATCATGTGCGCAGTGGCCAGGCCCCCGCTCTCGAAACCGAGTCCGGAAAGCAGCACGTTGGCCTCGATGACCTTCTCGACCGCCGGCGTCACGCAGTTCTGCTCGACGGCCCGTCGGGCTTCGATGCCGAAGTCCAGCAGCGTATCGTAACAGAGCCGTGCCAGCGTCATTGCGGCCATGGTCGAAACGCCGCCGCCGAGGTTTTGGGCTCGCGTCTTGTAGGCGGCCTCGGCCTCGACCCACGTGGCCAAAGCGTCGCCCATGCCGGCCACGAAGGCCCGGACCGGCCCGTTCGCCACCACCTGGCTGTCGACCAGGACGATGTCGGGGTTGAACGGCCAGCACTCGAAGCCGGTGCAGTTGCCTTCGGCGTCGTACCAGACCGTGGCCGCGCTGGTGGGCGAGTCGTTCGAAGCGATGGTGGGAACGGTCATCATCTTCAGGCCCACCTCGACGGCAGCGGCCTTGGCCGTATCGAGCGTCTTGCCCCCGCCGACGCCGATCATCACCTGCACGCCCTGCTCACGGGCAATGCCGGCGACCCGGTCCACTTCTTCCTTGCTCGATTCACCCTGGAAATCGACATCGACAACCTCCAGTCCGGCCGATGCGAGGCCGGTCAGGACGGTTTCGCCGACCAGGCCCTTGACCACCGAATCCCACAGCACCATGGCCTTTTGGCCGAGAAGTTTGGTGTAGCCGCCAATTTCCGAAAGGACGCCGCGTCCTTGAACGTACTTGTGCGGCGCGAGCAAAACGGTCTTCATCGGGGTTCTCCTTGCATCTGGGGGCCCGGGGCCTGGCGGCCCGGAAAAGCTTTCGGTTCGGTATTATTGACAATGGGGAGCGGCCGGCCGCCCTCGATCAGACGGCGGAGGTGGCCGGCCATCATTTTCGGACTGTTTCGAAACGCATCGATCGTGCTTCCGGCAATGTGCGGCACGATGGTGACGTTATCGAGCGCGATGAGCGGATGGTCGGGCGGCAGGGGCTCCGTGTCGAACACGTCGAGCGCCGCCCCCATGATCCGCCGCTCCTGCAACGCCTCAACGAGCGCCGCCTCGTCGACCAGCCCGCTCCGGGCCGTATTCACCAGCACGGCCGTCGGCTTCATGATCCGCAACTGGTCCGGGCCGATCAGATGCCGGCTTTCCTCGGTGAGCCGGGCATGGAGCGAGACGACGTCGGACTCGCGCAGCAGCGTTTCGAGGTCGACCAACTCGGTGGACGCCGCATTGCCCTGAAAGAACGGATCGAAGGCGATTACCCGACTGCCCAGCGCCGTCAGGTAGCCCGCTACCAGTTGCGCCACCGACCCGTAGCCCACCAGGCCCACGGTCTTCTCGCACAGTTCGGGGATGGCCGCTTTGTTCGGGTAGTCGCGGCTCCACACGCCTTGCTTCAACAGGGCGTGCGATCGGGCGATGTTGCGCACTTCGGAAAGCATCAAGCCGAGGGTACACTCGGCCACGGCCCGGGCATTCCGACCCGGCGTGTTCAGCACGGCGATGCCGCGGCCGGTGGCCAGGTCGACGTCGACATTCTCCGTCCCGCCGCGCAGCACCCCGATGGCCTTCAGGGTGTCGGCCGCCTCGATCATCCCGCGGGGCACGGGGCAGAACTGCACGCACAGGAAGTCGAAGGCGTCCAGTCCTTGAAACAACTCGTCGGGCAGGGTAACTGCCTCCGGGCCCCCCTGCTCGATCGCCAGGTTGGCCTCCTGCAATTCGAGGAGCGTCGGGTGCTCCCACGAGCGGACCTCGACCTCGACCCCCACCTCCGCCAGGGAAGCAAAGCCGTCTCGCATGAACGCGGTGGGAATGTACGTATCGCTGATGGCAAGTAGTTTCATGGGCGAGTGGTCACGGGGGTTGGCAGGCAAAGGGGACAGTCCCATTTTCGCACCGGTGAGGCTGTGCGACGGGGCAACGTACCCGGTGTGTCGCGAAAATTGGGACAGTCCCCGTGAATGGTCGGTTTCATGACTAGACGCGGTTGGCGCTCCCGAACAGGGCAATCTTCGAGGCGGCCACCTGTGCGACTTCCTCCTTGATCGGACCAAAAAGCTGGGTCGGCAGCGGGTCGGGTCGGGTCAGGCTTTCAGCCGATCGCTTCAGCCCGCGAGCCATAGCGATGCGCGAGTCGGCAAAAATGTTCAGCTTGCAGATGCCGTGACGGATGGCGTCGCGAAGTTGCTCGTCCGGGGTTCCCGATCCGCCGTGCAGCACGAGTGGGATCGGGCTGATGGCGTTGAGTTCCTTCAGTCGCGCAATATTCAGTTGCGGTTCGGCCTCGTACACCCCGTGCGCGGTGCCGATGGACACGGCCAGGGCGTCGACCCCGGTTTGCTCGACGAACCGGAGCACCTCTTCCGGCTCGGTGAACACGGAATCGTGGTGGCCGGTAGCTTCCAGATCGGCCCCGCCGACGTGCCCCAACTCGCCCTCCAGGCTCAGGCCGTGCGGCTTGGCCAGGTCGGCGGCCGCCTTGGTAAGCGCCACGTTCTCCTCGAACGGGAGTGAGGAGCCGTCGATCATCACCGAGGTGAAGCCGGCGTCGACCGCGCGGCGGATCAAGTCGAGGTTGGTTGCGTGATCGAGGTGCAGGGCGATGGGAATGTCGTGGCAGGCCGCCGCCGCGCGGACCAGTCCGGGAATGTAGTGCCAGCCGTTTCCCTGCAAGTCGCCTTCGAGACACATAATGGCCACGGGCGAGCGGAGTTCCTGGGCGGTTTCCAGAACAGCCCGGACCATGACGTCGGCCACGCAGTCGAACCCGGGGACCGCGTAGCCTTTCTCCCGCGCAGGAACGAGTAGTTCGCGAAGTGTCGTTAGCATGCTGAAATATCGTTGAGGATTACTAGTTGGTTGAGGTAAGGCGCCGGGCGATCGATTTCCCGGCTGACGGTCATCGCATGAGCATGCCACCGGTGGCGTCGACCGTCGCCCCGGTCATGTAGCTGGCGGCGTCGGAAGCCAGGAAGACGACCACGTTGGCCACCTCGGCCGGGTCGGCAATACGCCGGAGTGGTATGCGCTCCAGGTATTGGTCCTTGCGCTGTTCGATGGCGTCGCGGGCCATGTCGGTGAGCATGAAACCGGGAGCTACGGCATTGACGTGGATGCCATACTGGGCGACCTCGCGGGCGAGCGATACGGTCAGCGCCACCAGCCCGGCCTTCGACGCCGCGTAATGGGCGTGACCGGTGGTGGAACCGTGGAACGCCGCCTGCGAAGTGATGTTGACGATTCGCCCCCCCCGGCCGGCGTCGATCCATCGGCGGACCGCCTCGCGACTGGCCACAAACGGCCCGGTCAGGTTCACCTGCTGGACCGAGTTCCACTGCTCCTCGCTCGTATCTTTCACATAACCGGTCGGCCAGACGCCGGCATTGTTCACAAGCACGTCAGGCGGGCCGAACGCGGTTTCCGTCAGGCGGAACATTTGTTCGATATCCGCCGCTTTGCCCATATCGGCCGGTACGGGCAGGGCTTCGGCACCGTGGCGTTCCCGGATTTCGCGAGCCAGGGCGGTCGCCTCGTCGACCAGGTCGATTCCCCGGGCGAGGTCGCGGTAGTAGTTGACGGCCACGCGGGCGCCCTCGGCGGCCAGTCCGAGACAGATGGCGCGGCCCAACCCTCGCGAGCCGCCCGTTACCAGGGCGACTTGGTTCTTAAGTTGCAGGTCCATGCGGTCGGAAGGGTGTGAGAAACCGGTTGCGAAAGTGCCTCTGTATACGTTTGCCGCCAGGCAGTGGCAAGGGGGGGCTGCCTGTACGCCGAGGCCAATCCCCGTTACGCTAACCTGTTTGCCCATGCTATCGCGGGAGGAATTACCATGAACATCGCAGAGTTTTCCCGGAGCCCGATTTGGATTGCCGTGGTGCTGGCGGGGTGCGGATCGGAACTTGCGGAAGCGCCCGAAAACTCGAACGCACGGCCGACCGATCAAAGCCCTTCTGAAGAGTCTATTGAGGCCCCCAGGCCGGCCGCCGTGCCGGAAGAGCCCGAGTCCGCCCCGCTCACGGAAGAGGGGCTCCGAGCCGCGCTCAGGCGGGCAAATCCCGAACTGACTGGGGAAGTCGGCGTTGCCGGCGATGGACGTGCCATCTTGGCCGTGGAGACGCACGACCGAAACCTGACGGACATCAGCCCCCTGGCCGGCCTGCCGCTCCTGGGCCTCGATCTTGCCCGATCCGGGGTCGAGGACCTGACACCGCTGCAAGGCATGCCCCTGCGGGAATTGTACCTCGAAGACACGCCGGTGGATGACATTGAGTCGCTGGAAGGAATGCCTCTGGAAAAGCTGTACCTGAGCAATACGAAAGTAGACGACCTCGACCCGCTTCGAAAAGCGACGCAACTGAAGGAGTTGAATCTTGTCGGCGCACAGGTGAGCGACCTGTCGCCGCTGGCCGGGTTGCCGCGGCTTGAGTTGCTTTGGCTGACCGGCTGTCCGGTCGACGACGTCGCGCCGCTGGCGCGGGTTCGCTCCCTGGTGAGTCTGACGCTGGAAGACACCGAAGTGGACGACCTTTCCCCCCTGGAAGGTCATCCTTTGCTTCGGCTGCACATTGGCAAGACGCCGGTTACCGACCTGACCCCGCTGAGGAGCATGCAGCTTACCCGGCTCATCTTCACGCCCAACCGCATCGAAAAGGGGATGGAACACGCGCGCAACATGAGTACGCTCCGCGAGATCGGCCTGGAATTCTCCGATCCGCGGGCCCGCCCGCCCATGGCGCCGGCCGAGTTCTGGGCCAAGTACGACGCGGGCAAACTATAAGGCAACCGTTCCCGGGCGGCCGGTTCACGGTTGCCGCCCCACGGGTTCCACCGGCCAAGGCGAGCGCGAGAACGCCCCTTCGCCTGCATGTTTCGGAGAACACTATGGCTGAGATGACATCGTACGAGCGGGTTATGACGGCACTTCGCAACGAGGAGCCGGACCGCGTACCGCATTTTGAGTGGATTCTTGATCGGCACGTGCGCGAGGCGATCCTGCCCGGTTGCTCCATGGAGGAGTTCACGCTGCGCATGGGGCTCGACGCCGTCCTCACCCAGCCCGATATCCGCCGCGAGGAAATCGCCCCGGGCCGCTATCGGACGGAATACGGCATCGTCCTCGAACGCACCGAAGAGGAGCACATGATTGCGGTTGACGGGCCGATTAAGACGCTAGACGACCTGAACCACTACGAGCCGCCCGATCCCCACGCGCCATGGCGATTCGAAAGCCTCAAGAAGCTGGTGGCCGCATACAAGGGGAAGCTGGCCATCGGCGTTCACGTGAACGACGTGTTCTCGCTGCCTCGCAACCTGATGGGCTTCCAGAACTGGCTGATGACCCTGGCAGCCGAGCCGGATCTGGTGCGCGGGCTGGTCGCGATGTCGGTCGAACTGAACGCCGAGTACGCGAGGGAGTGCGCCCGGCTGGGCGCCGATTTTGTCTTCACCGGCGATGACTACGCTTCGCGCGAGGCGCCGCTGATGTCGCCCAAAACGTTCCGCGACCTGCTCGCGCCGGGGCTGAAGCGGGTGTTCGCCGCCTTCAAGGAAACCGGGCTGCTGACCGTCAAGCACAGCGACGGCAACCTTACGCCGCTGTTGGACATGATCGTCGACGCCGAGCCGCACTGCCTCGACCCCATCGAACCGGTTGCCGGCATCACCCTGGCGGGAATGAAAGAGAAGTACGGCAATCGGTTCGCTCTAAAGGGGAATGTCGACTGTGCCCACACGCTCACCTTCGGCACCATGCCGCAAGTGGTCGAGGAGACGAAGCAGGCGATCGCCGCCGGGGCCCCGGGCGGGGGGTATATTTGCTCGTCGAGCAACAGTATCCACTCGAAGGTGAAGCCCGAGAACTACCTGGCTATGTGGAACACGATCCGTACCTACGGACAATACCCCATCAGGCTTGAACCCATGGAGACCAGCGGTGCCGGCGCCGCGTTCGGCTAGGAAGTTCGGGTTGTTGCCTGCTGAATGCGGCCTGTTTTCCGCCACGGCGATGTGTTACAATAGCATGACTGTTGGGGGGCGAACAACGCCCCTGTCGACAGCGGCCCCCAACCGCCACACAGTGACGAGGTGGCCACTGCCTCTTACGAGCCGCATTTTCCTTCCGACCGCGCTCCTCCGACCCCGGACAAGGAGATTCCAGCCGTGAAACGTTTCGAAGGATTGCTTGGGTGCGTGATTGCATGCGCCGTCTTCCTGGGTGCATCCGTGAGCCGGGCCCCGCTCGCTACAGCGAGCGGGACGCCGAGTTTGGCCGCCGAACTGCAAGAGTTGGTTGAGGCCGACTGGATCGACCAGGATCGTCGCTGGCACCCCGACCGGTCGCTCCGCGCGGTTCCGCCCACCCTGCCCAATTCCGACGGCGCGGCCTCCACGCTGGCCGAGCAGCGGCCGGCCTGGCCGGAGAACGTGACCACGCAGGCCGACGCGGCGGGAGCCGTCGACGGCGTCAAAAATGGCCGCTGGGGCTTCCATGTCCGCAGTGGCGAGAAGGACCCCTGGTGGCAGGTCGACCTGCAGAAGCCGCACCGGATCGATCGCGTGGTGGTGTTCGCTCGGAGCGAAGGGGGCCAGAGCGGCCATCCGGACATCCGTGTGCTCGTGGCCGGCGGCGACGGCGACCCACGCTGCGCCGAGTTCACCGAGGTGTACCGGCACGACGGTAATTCCTGGTACGGCATCGCCCGCAACGCGCCGCTGGTGGTGAATCTTTCCGACCAGAACATTTCGGCCCAGGTCGTGCGTCTGCAGGTGCCCGGCAACGTATCGTTCGCGCTGGACGAGGTTGAGGTGTACGCCGTCGACGAACCGGATGAGAACATCGCGTTGAACAAGCCGGCCGATCAGATCAGCACCAGCCCGCATTCCTACCCGGGCACCATTCCGTATGAACTTGGCGTGGCCCGGTATGCGAAGCTTTTCCACGGCGGACCGTCGCCGGGTGGCGCAGCCTCTTCGGGCGGGTCGACGATCGGCCCCTTTGCCCTCGGGCACACCGAACAGGTCCTCGACCGGGCGGAAGAACTGATCGGAAGGATCCGGGCCGCGGCCGACCGCGGACTTCTGCAAGATTCACGGACGGAGTTGGACAAGTTGGCCGCCCGGCTGGCAAAGCGGGTCGAGGCGGGCGACGTGCCCGAGAACGACCGCAAGGAGCTTTACCTCGACGCCCGGCGGCTGTTGCGCCGCATCGCCATGTCGAACCCGCTGTTGGCCGACATCGACCGCCTGCTGTTCATCAAGCGGCACGATCCGCGCGGCGTGATCCACATGTGCGACCAGTATTATGGTTGCAATGCCGTGCCGGGCGGCGGCCTGTACGTACTGGAAAACCCCTTCAGCGAAGGCCCGAAGCTGCTGAATTTGCTGGAGAACTCGGTGGTCGAGTCGGGCAGGCTGAAGGGGAAGAAGTTGGAAGGCGGCTCGTTCCTTTCGCCGTCGCTCAGTTACGACGGGAAAACCATTTACTTCGCCTATAGCGAGTGCGGCGCATGGCCGAAGCACAAGGGCGGGACGAACTACACGTGGAGCCCGGAAACAAGCTACAACATTTTCCGTTGCAACGCCGATGGGAGCAACCTGGTGCAGCTTACCGACGGCGACTACGACGACTTCGACCCCTACGAGATGCCGGGCGGCCGAATCGTGTTCACGTCGATGCGGCGCGGCGGTTACCTGCGTTGCGGCCGGCACTGCCCCACCTACACGCTGCATTCGATGGAGCCGGATGGAAGCGATATCATTTGCCTGAGCTTCCACGAAACGCACGAGTGGCACCCGACGATCGACAACAATGGCATGCTGGTGTACACGCGGTGGGACTACGTCGACCGCGATACGAACGTCGCGCACCACATTTGGCACAGCTACCCCGACGGGCGCGACCCGCGCGCGTATCACGGCAACTATCCGGCCGATCGGGACCGAAACGCCCGGCCGTGGATGGAACAGAGCATCCGGCCGATTCCGGGCTCGCACAAGTACGTGGCCGTGGCCGGAGCGCACCACGGGCACGCGTTCGGTTCGCTGCTGCTCATCGACGTGCGGCTGCCCGACGACGGCGCGACGAGCCAGCTTACGCGGCTGACGCCCGATGTGCCCTTCCCGGAAGCCGAGGTTCCCTACCAGCGGGCGAAGGCGTTCGGCACGCCGTGGGCGCTTTCCGAGATGGACCACCTGTGCGTGTACGACGCCAACCTGACCAACCGCGGCGTTTACTGGATCGACGCGAACGGGAACCGGGAGTTGATCTATCGCGACCCGGAAATCAACGCCCTGAGCCCCATCCCCTTCCGCCCGCGACCGTGCCCGCCCGTCATTCCTGACCGCACGGTGCAAACGGCGAGGGCCATCGAGGCGGCGGGTGGGGAGATTCCTCCCTCGACCGTTTCGGTGGTGAACGTGTACGACAGCGGCTTTGCGTGGCCCGAAGGAACGCAGATCGAGGCGTTACGGGTGATTCAGGTGCTGCCGAAGACGACGCCGTCGCCCAACCGTCCCCGAGTGGGTGTGGCCAACCAGACCAATGCCCGCCGGGTGCTGGGCACCGTGCCCGTCGAGCCCGACGGAAGTGTGTACTTCGAGGCGCCGCACAGCATGCAGATTTACTTTCAGGCGCTTGACGGGCAGGGCCGGGCCGTGCAATCGATGCGCAGCGGCACGTATCTGCACCCGGGTGAGCACCTCAGTTGCCAGGGATGCCACGAACCAAAGCAACGCCAGACCCCGCCGTTGCCCACCATGCCGCTGGCGATGCGCCGGTCGCCTTCGAAAATCGAGCCCGGTCCCGAAGGCAGCAGCCCGTTCAATTACGCCCAACTTGTCCAGCCGGTGCTCGACAGGCACTGTGTCGATTGCCACCGGAAGGAAAAGGCGATCGACCTGAGCGGCGCGCCGGCAGGGGCATTCACCGCCTCGTACAACAACCTGGCCAAGGAGTACGGATTCTACTTCGAGTCGTCGAACGGCTCAATCAAGTCGTGCCCGCACGGCGGTTCACGCACGATTGCCGGCGAGTTCGGGTCCCTGGGCGCGCCGCTTCGGAAGTATCTTCACAAAGACCACTACGGCGTCGACATGCCGCCGGAGGACCTCGCTCGCATTAACCTTTGGCTCGACTGCAACAGCGAGTTCCTGGGCGCGTACGAGCAACCCGAGGCCCAACAGCGAGGCGAGCCCGTCGAACCCTCACTCGACTGAGCCAAGTATTGGAGTTTACGCCCCGGAATGTTGGAGTTCACGCTTCAGCGTGCCAAGGGAGAGCACGGCTTTTTCGCGCACGCTGAAGCGTGAACTCCAACACTCCGACGTCAACCGGTGTTTCTGGTTAATGTTCCCCCCGATACCCTGGAGAGTTTTAGCATGGTACAACCCTCACCATCTTCGGTGCCCTCGCGTCGCGAGTTTCTCAAACGCACCAGTGCTGCTGCAACCGGCGCAGCTTTGGCGGGCGGCCTGAGCGCTGCCCGTACCGCGCACGCCGCGGGGGACGACCAGGTTCGAATCGCGCTGGTCGGTTGCGGAGGACGGGGATTGGGCGCCGCGGCCAACGCGTTGGCGAACGCCTCGCACGGCAACGTCAAGCTGGTCGCCCTGGCCGACGCCTTCCAAGACCGGGTCGACTTTGCCGAGAAAGCGCTAACCAAGCGTTTTCCCGAAAAGGTCGACGTGCCCCCGGAACGGCGGTTTACGGGCCTCGACTGCTACGCGAAGGCCCTCGCCTTGGGCACCGACCTTGACGTGATACTGCTTTGCAGCCCTCCAGGCTTCCGTCCCATGCAGTTCGAAGCCGCCGTCGAGGCGGGCAAGCACGTGTTCATGGAAAAGCCGGTGGCCACCGACGCTCCCGGCGTCCGCCGTGTAATGGCTGCCAACAGCCTGGCCAAGCAGAAGAAGTTGGCGGTGGCCGTGGGGCACCACCTTCGGCACGAAGTGAAGCATCAAGAGGCCATCGCGAGGATCCACGACGGCGCGATGGGCGATTTGTGCTACATGCGCGCGTACTTCAACTCGAGCGGCGTTTGGGTGCGCCCCCGGCAGCCCGATCAGACGGAAATGCAGTACCAGACCCGCAACTGGTATTACTTCACTTGGCTCAGCGGCGATCATATTGTCGAGCAGCACGTGCACGACCTCGACGTGTGCAATTGGATGGCCGATGCGCTACCGGTTGAGGCGAACGGCATGGGCGGTCGGCAGGTGCGAGTCGGGAAAGACTACGGCGAAATCTTCGATCACCACTTTGTCGAGTTTACCTACCCGGACGGCCTGCGCATGCTCAGCCAGTGCCGGCACCAGCCCGGCTGCTGGAACAGCTTCTCCGAGCATGCCCACGGAACGCAAGGGCATGTGAGCATCGAGGGGCACGGGGCCGCGGAAATGATCCTCGCCGACGGTGAACGAACCCGTTGGGAACGCGGTCCGGACGGACACCAGATCGAAATGGACGTGCTGTTCCGAGCGCTCGCCGCGGGCGAACCGCACAACGAGGGCGATTATGGCGCCACCAGCACCATGACAGCCATTCTCGGCCGGATGGCCACGTACTCCGGCAAGATCGTCAAGTGGGACGACGCTCTGGCCTCGAACGTGGAACTTGTGCCGCGCGACCTGTCGTGGGACGCCGCCCCGGGCCCGAAGCCCGGCCCCGACGGCATCTACCCGTGCGCCATTCCCGGCATGACGAAGGTGCTTTAACCCCTCAGGCCACGGCCGGAGGTCGCAGCTTCCTTCGGACGGCCTCACGCGTGGTTCCATCGGACGGCAACCCCCGCCCCGTCGAGCCACGCTGCCACTTCGGCCGGGGTTCGGTGGTCGCTCACGGGAAACTGCTCGCCGCCGCCATGCTGTGCACCCTCGGCGCGGTAACCGCCGGGCACGGTGCTGCTTCCGGCGCTGAGTTGTGTAATGCAGCTTCCGGCCAAGCGGTTGCGCAGTGCCGGGGCTTCGCGGGTGGAGAGCACCAGTTCCACCTCGGGCATGGCGATTCGCAACGCACAGTAGAGGCGGACGAGCGTCTCGTCATCGACCGGATAAGGCCCCTGAAACGACTGCGGCGCCTCGTGAATGCGCGGCAGGCTGACGGCGATCGTTGATTGTGGAAACCGCTCGCGCAGATACTCGGCGTGCCGGATCATTGCAGGCAGGTCGGCCCGGGGGTCGGCCAGCCCAAGGAGCACCCCCAACCCTAGCCGACGCAGGCCCGCTTCCGCTGCCCGCTCCAAGCCCTCGAGCCGCCAGTCATAGTCGATCTTCGTGCCGCGCGGATGATACCGGGCGTACAGCCCGCGGTCGTAGGTTTCCTGGTACAGAGTGACCCCACACGCGCCGGCCGCTGCCAGCACTTCGTACGCCGCCGTGGACTGCGGGGCAATCTCCACCGGCACCTCAACACCCCGCTCCACGAGCGAGGCAATCACGCGCGCGTAGTACTCCACGGTCGTCAGGGCGGGAAAGTCGCCGCCGACCAGCAGCACGTGCCGCAACCTCTCCCGGCGGAG
The DNA here is from genome assembly GCA_964414315.1 of uncultured Planctomycetaceae bacterium. GTDB lineage: Bacteria > Planctomycetota > Planctomycetia > Pirellulales > Thermoguttaceae > PWXP01. The sequence goes on from CAYPWB010000040.1 coordinate 23,375, forward strand.
CAATTCCACCTGCTCCAGGGCCTCGTCGTGCGTCAGGTGCCGCCGCGCCATCGCGTTCGGATAACGAAAGCCGCAGTATTCGCAGTAGTTTACGCAATGACTCGACAGATACAGCGGCGCGTACAGCAACACCCGACGACGGCCGTTCACTGGGTGGGTGAAATGCCGCGCAGTCAGATCGGCCGCACGCTGCTCCAGGTCGGCGACACTCCGGCGGCGATCGAGGCACTCGGCGAACCGGTCGGCCGGGGCGCAACGCCGCGAGGCCAAGGCCGCCTGAAGGGCTCGGGGCTGTCGTTCCGGCCGATTGGCCAGCGCCCCGGCGGCGAGGTCCAGAGCATCGAGCCATGCCCGGGCTGCAGCGTCCTCGGACGGCACCCCCCGTCGCAACTGCTCGTACCGCAAGCGTTCGAGCCGGGTCGCCAGTTCCCGGCGCGACGCATCATCGGCAGGCCGCTCCCCGTCGAGCACCCGCTGCGCTTCTCGCAATAACCCGATCTGATGGGCGTCGAGCGACCCATGGTAGGTGGGTCTTTCGGTTAACCGCGCCACCCGTTCGTGTGGTTTCGTCCTTGTGAGCATGTTTCAATCATACCGTTGCGGGCAACCTTCTGGAACCCGCCCGTCGACGTGTTCGCAAGGGGGGGACAGTGGGTGGGCAAGCGTTCATAGGTCGGCGCCGCGGGCTGTTTTCGCGGCTGTACGGGAGGAGGACGGTCGCATTTTCCCGGCCTGCAGCAGCAGGGCGATTGGGCAATGGGCAAAATCGCTCCAGGTGCCGCGAAAATCGAAACATTCGCCGACGAATGGCTGCGGTGAGTGGTTCCCCGGGCTGTGGACGTTGGAGTTCGCGTGTCTGCGTGCTAAAACAGACGATGTACTTCCCGTGAGTAAGCGGGAGCATGCCCGAATCTGAATACCATTGCTGCAATCTCGCGGTCGAGCCCAATGACGAACCGACGTTCTCGGAAGTCGAAGCTGCGGCACGTGGCGTTGCTGTACCCAGTGGCGGTTCCATGGATGGCCCAGTTCACCCAAGGGGTAACCGACTACGCCGCGCGGCACGGCGGCTGGACGCTGCTGACCAGCCCTCCCACCCTCAGCGGGGCCGAAGAGCTTGCGCTCAGCGTGTTCAGCCTGCGCGACTGGCAGGGCGACGGCGCCATTGCGGCTTTGGGGAACCGGGCCGAGGCCCGGGCCGCCGCCGAACTGCCCATTCCGGTAGTCAATTTCGGCGGCGCGCTGCCGAAGAGCACCGTGCCGCGCGTGATGACCGATCACTACGCCGTCGGCCGATTGGCAGCCGAGCACCTGCTCGAAAGGGGATTTCCGCGGCTGGCCTACTACGGCATCCAAGGCGTTGCCTACTCGACGCTTCGGGCCCGAGGGTTCCAGTACGTTGCAGAAAGAGCCGGTGTGCCGTGCGACGTCCTGCAAGCCGCCCGCGTGCGCAACCCCCGAGCGTCCTGGCGGCAGCGGGTCCGCCCGCTCGAACAATGGCTGCGCCGCCTGAAGCCGCCGGTCGGCCTGATGGCCGTGCACGACTATCGGGCGCGCGTCGT
>CAYPWB010000041.1:0-7389 GCA_964414315.1 uncultured Planctomycetaceae bacterium
AGTCAGACATGCCCGAGGCATATCGTGAACATCCCGGGTTGTCAGGCACGGGGTGCCGGACCTACTACGGGGCGCAAGCCATCGGCCGAACGGCTGCGTTCTGCCTGACGAAGCGGACGGCACGACGGAGCGTGCCTGCTACTTTGGGCGGACGGCACGACGGAGCGTGCCTGCTACTTTGTGGGGCTCTATATCCGGAAGCGGAATGCCCGTTTAGTCGCGAGCCCGTTCCTGCACCGTGCGCAGCCGAACGACCCAACCGACCGCACCCCAGCCCAGGCAACCGAGCCTCTTCCCCGACGTCAACCCGCGCGCCACGCGTCAGCCGAAAACCGACCGGCTGGTGTCGGCCGCCGTCCTGCTGAGTTGGCGGCGACGCCGGCGGGCTTAGGTGAACCACGGGGATTTTGCAGTGCCCGATCGCAATCGTGCCGAGCACACCTCAGCGGCTCAGCGCGTAAATTGCCAATGAGATGAGGGTTTGGGTTACCAGGAAGATGGCGGCGGCGATGATCGCGCGTTTGACGCTCATGCCGCACGTGGCGGAAATGGCGAAGCCTGCGCAAACCGCGCCCACGGTCAGTCCGATGAAGGAAAGAGCCGGGTGCAGGAAGGCGTTGATGATGGCTGCCGGGATGACGGCGGCGAGCACGCACACGCTCATCGCGCCCCAGCCGGGGAAGTCGCCTTCTTCCATCGTCGCTACGATCAGCCCAAGCACGCCGGCACCGAGAAGAATACCAAGCATGGCACAGTTCTCCTGTTGGGAAGTAGGCGATCGCTACCAGTGATCCGGCCTCTTGTGGTATGGGATCCGTTGGTCGTGATCGCCCAAAGGGTCTCGCGGGGGGGCGATAGATCGTAGCCCTCACCCTCACCCTCTCCCCGGGGGGAGAGGGGGCATTTGCTCCGTCAGAACTCGCTACGATTGACCATCTCACCCCCGGCTCGGGTGAACAGGGCGTTGAGCGTGCGGGCCGCGATGCTCTTTCGGATTTTGTGCACCGATCCATCGCCGAAGAGGGCCAGGAAGCCATCGGGCCATAGCCCGCCCAGGCCGGCCGTCGGTTGCTCTTCGTTGTAGGCGAAGTCGTCCGGCTTCGTCCACGGCACGGCCCGCGCGTCGTCCGCTTCGACCAGCAGGATCGTGTTCGACGTCCCATCGCGAAACTCGTTGAGGCGCAATCCTTCTTCACCGGGAAACGCAGCTTTCTCGCCCCGAACGGTCAGGTAATTGGTCATGCCGGGGGCGGCGGTGCCGGCCGGGCTGCGGTAGATCTGCGGCATCGATTCGATCAGCTTCTTGTTGTGCTCGCTGTCCCACGGTTCATCGAGCTTGAACTGGTCGTTAAGACCGTTTCCCTCAAGGTACGGCAGCATCAGTACCCGCCAACTCAGCAGGGGCTTGCCGTCGTCGTCGGCCACGTAGGCCGGGGGAAACCTCCCGTGCTCGGCATGATACGTGTGCATCGCCAGCCCGATCTGCTTCAGATTGTTCATCGATTGCACCTGCCGGGCCGACTGGCGGGCCGCCGGAACAGCGGGCAGCGCAAGGAAGGCGGCCATCGGCACAACCGGGGCAAGGCTCCCGCCCGGCAATGTCTGTCGGCTTGCCAGCTCGATTCCCTCGGGGGTTCGCCGCAGCGTGGTCACGCTCGGCCGCAGGTGCCGCCCGATAGCCGGGGCCGAGGGAACGATCGACACGTCGAGGTCGACGCCCATTCGAGCCGCCTCGCTGAGTACCGACTGCGCGAGCATGGGAACGGCCGGATAAACGAGTTCGAACACTCGCTTCGAGTCGAGGTAGAACAGGCCCGTCGGCCCGATCGGGGAACCCATCGCGGCTTCCATCTCGGGCGATTGTGCGAGCGATGCCGCATCGGCCGGGCGGGAAAGGTACGCTTTGATGCCCTGGGGAAAGGGCGACACGATCAGCTCTTCTTCCGTAAGGCACCATGCCGGGGCAAAGGGCAGTTCGCTCGTCCGGGCGTTGAAGAAGTAGACCGTGTGGCCGGCGTGCTCGAACTGTTCGATCCGGGGGCTTGGACGACGGGAGGACTCCGGATCGGGAGGCAACTGCGATTTCGCAAAGGCCAGCAGCTTCGCGTGCGCGGCGGCCAGCGCGGCGTGATCGTCGACGACGGCGACAGCCACCACCCCAAGCGGCACGACGCCCGTCTCGCTCGGCGAACCGTAGATTCGCCACCGGTCGCCCAGTGGGCCGAAAACGTCGCGCCGCAGGTCGACGTCCATGGCCTGTTCGAGGCGATCGATGCTGTGCACGAGGTGCATGTCGCCCGCTTGCTCGGCCGATGCGATCAGCAAATCGAAAGCCTTCTGCAAATCGAGGCGCATGGCCCCGGCGAAGGTTGCGTCTGCGGGAATCGGAGCGAGGTCGGCGGCGGTGAGCGGCTCGGCGGCCAGCAACCCGAGCACACCCTCGGGCTCGCCGTCGATTCCGACCAGGGTGCGTGTAAGAAAAGCATCGCCGTCGAGCCCGGTCACGGCGGCGGCATACCGCACGTTGTCCAGGCCGAGGGTGCGAACCATCTCGGCCACTTCGGGGTCGCCCTCCTCGGCGGCCAGGTCGGTAATCGCCTTGATGTTCAGGTAGGTACACGTGGCGAGGCGTTCGACCGGCAGTGCGGCGCGCAGGTCGGCAAGCCACTTCGGCGGTCCGCTGCCGGCGCGCTGGAGCACGCCTTCGACCGATCCTTCGCCGAGCCCGACGACCAGGTAGCTGCCTCGAAGCCCCCAGGTGATTGTCGGCGCGGTGGGGTCGAGCCGGATGCGGTACCACGTGTCGCCGCCGATTTCGACCTGCTCGACGCCGTCGCGCAGGAAGGTCGCTTGCTGCTGTTCGAGCATTGCCTTAAGTCTTGGGCCGTCCTCCTTGCCGACGCGGAGGACCGCCGCGCCGCGCACGTCGGGGGGGCCGCCGGGTTGCATCTCCAGTTTGGAAAGAAACACCGCGCCGGGCCGCGCCAGCAGTCGTTTGCCCAATTCGAGCGCATCGTCGCTGAGCAGGGCGGATTGCGGACCGGGCCGATCGCCCATGCGGCGCAAGGCATTGGTGAGGGCCTGTTCAATAGCCGACATTGCCTGTTGGACTTCCGGCTCGGCCAGAAGTTGTTCGGTGCGGTTCGACCCGGCCGGGTCGGGCGCCACCGTGGCCGCCCAACTCGTGTAGAAGACGCACGTTTCCGGGGCCGTGTTGGCCAGCAGCGGATCCTCCGGGCCCGGGGGCACGCCTACAGGCAACCCCAGCCCGCCGCCCAGCAGCAGGGTGAACAGCCAACTGGCCGGACCGACAAGAATCATGTCCATGACTGTGCTCCCAAGTGTTTTGGCAGGAAACTTCGGTGTGGCCGGCCCGCGTCGGCGGCGCACGGCCCGAGGGCTGCCCACCAGTTTAGCGAGGATTTGCAGGGAGGCAAGGGCGATGGTCTTGAGATGCACGTCCGACCGGGCTACAGTAGGATCCATGGTGTCGAGGACGTCCGTCCGTAAAGCGGCGCGGAGAACTCCGAAGGAAGAATCACGCCCCGCTTCGATCCGCCCGCAACGCTGACCGACGACGAGCGTGCCCGGTACGAATGGCAAATGTGGACGCCCGGCTTCGGCGAAGCCGGGCAGCAGCGCCTGAAGGGAGCCCGCGTGCTGGTTTCGCGTGTGGGCGGGGTCGGAAGCGTGGTGGCCTACGAACTGGCGGCCGCGGGGGTGGGCCGCCTCGTGCTGGCGCACGCGGGCAATATCAAGCCGAGCGACCTGAACCGGCAACTGCTGATGACCACCGGCGCCCTGGGCGGCCCGCGGGTGGAGTCGGCCGTGCGGCGGCTGACGGAACTGAACCCCCACGTCGTCCTGGAGCCGGTGGCCGAGAACATCGCGGAGGGCAACGCGGCCGATTTGGTGTCGCGCGTCGACCTGGTGGCCAGTTGCGCGCCGTTGTTCGAGGAGCGGCTGCTGATGAATCGCGAAGCGGTGCGGCAGGGCAAACCGCTGGTCGACGCCGCGATGTACGACATGACCGCCCAGGTGATGACCGTGCTGCCCGGCCGCACCGCTTGCCTGGCGTGCCTTTACCCGGAGGTGCCGCCCGCGTGGAAACGCGAGTTTCCGGTGTTCGGCGCCGTTTCCGGCGCGGCCGCCTGCCTGGCCGCGGTCGAGGCGATCAAGATTCTCGGCGGCGTGGGTCAGCCGCTCGAAGGCCGTATGATCCTGATGGACCTCGCCTCCATGAACATCATGGCCCGCCAAGTGCAGCGCCGCCCCGGCTGCCCGGTGTGCGGAGGGCTTTGAGACCCGTGGGGGCGCTCGTCCAACATCCTCGCATCACTCAAGAAACGACTGCGCATGACGAATAGCCGGTAGAGCCTCTCAGGGAGAAGCGGGAGATGTTCAGCTTCAATCGCGTGGCAATGCTGGCGGCGGCCGTTTCGTTCGGGCTGATTCTGTTGTTTTCCTTGCTTTTCGCCTTTCGAGATACCTTGCGAGGCTTTCGCAATGTCTTTGATGTACGTCTGCTTCGCACCGCCTATCGGTCGGTGGTCGGTACAAAGCGAGGATTTTCGATTGCTGTCGGCGCCTTGGTTACCCTGCTACTTGCGATTGTCGCATGGCTTGTGTTGAACCCCGGAGCGGTCTTCCTCATGTGCGCCTTCGCGTTCGGTGCTTACGCGGCAATTGCCGTCGGCTCGACGCTTTACCTTTTCTTTGCCGACGCGTTTCGCCGAGAGTCATGGCCACGGAGGCGTTGGGGGAACAGGCGGATTCGCCCGCCCGACGACGAGCCGCCGGCTACATCGTCCGGCTCGAAGCCTTCCCAATCGCCGCCCACGCACCCAGTCAGCAGCCGGCCGGGGCCTCGGCGGCGGAAACGGGACAGGTAGCTCTTTTCGGAACGACCTCTCGGGTGCTTTACGCAAGAGTTGCCGGTTTCGTGGTTGCCACTTCAATCTGACCGGAGCAATCGGAGTTCGATGTCTTTGAACGCGATGCGCAGGCGGTCGTTTCGGTGCAATTGCAGCGCGATGAAACCCTTCATGCCGACGTTATGCTTCTCATGCCGCTCGTCGTCGAGCACGCCCGAGCCGTCGTAGTCGGCAATGACCAGGCCGTTAATCTTCGTGAGAATGCGCGTGCCTTGGCATCGGATGGTCACGTCGTTCCAGCCGTCGCGGTTCCATTTCCACTGCTTGGGCCCTTGGTCGGGCCGGATTCGCGAGCTTTCGAGCGACGGGAAAATCCAACGCTTGTAGCCGCGCGTCTCGTCGTAAATCAGCCCGGACCGCCAGCCGGCGGGCGGGTGGATGTCGACCTGCGGGCCGTCGAGCCACTGGGCCTCGTCGTCGTAGCGGGAACGGACCTGAATGCCCGAATTGCCGGACGAGTCGGCATAGGACCGTACCTTCATGCGCAATTCGAAGTCGTCGTATTCCCGGTCGGTCATCAGCCACACGTAATCGTGGCCGGTGCTGTGCATCGAGTCGCACAGGATGGCGCCGTCCTCGACGGTCCAGAACGTCTTGTCCCGGTCGGCCACGCCCTTGACGTGCCATCCGGCCAGGGTCTTTCCGTCAAACAGGCTGGTCCACGGAGGCTCGGCCGAGCGCGCGGCCGGCGAGAAGAGGCACAGCGTGCTGAGAACGACCAGGGGGAACCTCATTGCGATTGCGTCATTCATGTTTCGATCTCCTTCGCAGTTAGTCGGTATAGTAAACCTGCTGCCGGAGCAGTCATGTCCGGCCAACCGCCCATGTACCCGGGCGCCGCGCAACGGAGTCCCACTCAGTTCGCGGGACCTACGGTCTACGCCCAACGCAGCGGGTCGCGCTCGCGGCGGGCGGGCCAAATGTTCACGTCGGGGAACTGCTCGCGCAGCATGTCGGCCAGGGCTTCCATGGCAAAGCGCTCGCTGGCGAAATGGCCGGGCAGCAGCAGTCCCACGCCGGCGGCCTCGGCCTCCAGGCAAGTGTGGAAGCGGGCCTCGCCCAACAGGAGGCAGTCGCAGCCGGCCTCGACGGCCGGTCGGAGCAGGTCGTCGGCCGCGCCGCAGGCGACGCCTACGAGCCTGACCTTATGCTGCGGTTCACCGACCATGGCCAGCCGTTCGATGCCGAGGAACTGCTTGACCCGGTCGGCCATCTCCGCCAGCGGCGCCGGTGTTTCCAGCCAGCCGACGCGCCCGGTTCCCAACCCGCCCTCGCCGGGTACCAGCGGATCGACGCCGCGCAGGCCGAGACCGCGGGCCAGGCGCTGGTTGATTCCCTCGGCCGCGGAGTCGAACGCCGTGTGCGCGCTGTACACCGCCACGCCCGCGGCAATCAGTTCAAGAAGCATCGACCCGACCGTCGTGTCGGTCGTAATCTGCCCGACCGGGCGGAAGGGTAAGGGGTGATGGACCACGACGAGGTCGGCCTTGTGCTCCACCGCCTCGGCGACGGTGGGAGGCGTGAGCGTCAGGCAGGTCATCGCCTGGGAAACGGGGCGTCGGCGGTCGCCGACGAGCAGCCCGACGTTATCCCAATCCTCCGCCAACGCCGGCGGGGCAAGCTGTTCGAGGTAGCGGACAACATCGACGAGGGTGCTCACAAGTCGGGCTCCGGTGTTGGCGGGCAAGGGTTTTCGGGTTACGGACAGGGTGGCGTCCCAGCGACAAAGTCTAATAGCCGGCCGGTGCGACGGCAAGCGGCGGCACCCCGGCCGAGGCTTGGATTGGTTGGGCTCCTTTCCGGCATACAGCAGAGAAAACCGGGAGAAATACGGGACGGGTCGGACCTGCCGGAACAGCCCGAAGGGTGCTTTGTACGAATCGGGCCTGTCTCGAAAATCAAGCATGAACAGGAGTCAACTGAGATAACAGAGAAAATCTTTCCGTTGCCTCTGTTCTCTCCTGTTTTCCCCGCGGATATGACGGCATGCGGGTCGGTAATATCCATTTGCCTGAGGCCGGTACGGCGCATAGAATCGTGGGTGAAAGACGATCCTGTCTTGGGCAGTGCAACGACGATAACCTGCCGGGAGCGAGCGACGTGGGACAGGCTTCCAGCCTGTTTCTTCCGCCGACAGGCTCGAAGCCGATCCCGCCCGATTCGGTGCATGATCGGTTTGCAGCACCTTACCACAACCGGAGGATGATATCATGGCGACCCAAACCGAGCACGAGCACGCCCACACGCACGTGCATACGCACGGCCACACCCACGAGCACCGGCATGAGGACGGAACGGTCCATACCCATGCCCACGAACACGTTCACTCGCACGAGCACTCGCACCCTCACGTTCATGCCGCCGGCGAAGAGTCGGAGCACGATCACGAGCATTCCGTTGCCGAATTGCACGAACATGCCGAACCCGGGCATTCGGCCGAATTGCACGAGCACGC
>CAYPWB010000041.1:7489-24723 GCA_964414315.1 uncultured Planctomycetaceae bacterium
GTTGCGGGGTGGCGGCGCCCCTTGCACGGCTCGCCGGCCGCGGTAAACTGGGGGGCATGGTGAACCCCTTCGAATACAAGTATGGTACGCGTCGGGTCGGTGAGCGGGCGGTGTTTGGGCCCGCAATCCTCGGGACGAGCGCGCTGACCCGAGCGGCCGTGTTGGCCTTGCTCCTGGCCGCTGGTTGCCAGGGGGCGGCCGAGGCGGCCGAGCCCGAAACATCGCCGGCTGCGACGGACAAGCAGCGGCCGAACGTGGTTTGGATCCTTGCCGACGACTTGGCCTGGGGCGACCTCGGATGCTACGGCCACGAGCTGCTCGAAACGCCGAACCTGGATCGTCTGGCCGCCGAAGGCGCCCGATTGCTCGACTTCTACGTCGATGCCCCGGTCTGTTCGCCCACGCGCGCAGCCCTGCTTACCGGTCGGGTGCCGCAGCGCAACGGGCTGACGAACGTCATCGAAACCCGCGACCATGCCACCTGCCTCGCCCGCGGCGAAACCTTGGTTTCGGAACTCCTCCAACACGCCGGATATGCCACGGCCCTGGTTGGCAAATGGCACGTGGGCGAGACGCCGGGCGCGCGGCCGAACGATCGCGGATTCGACTATTTTTTTGGCAATTTACTTGGCGGGCTGGGGTTCTACACGCACGACTTCATGGACCAGGGAATCCACGACCTATGGGAAAACCGTGCGCCGATCCAACGCGACGAAGCGTATGTGACCGACCTTGTGGGCGACGCCGCCGCCCGCTTCATCGAGAAGGAGGCCGACGGGCCGTTCTTTCTGTACCTCGCCTTCCAGGCCGTCCACACCGACATGGGCAGTGTGGGAATGAATCGTCGCATGGTCGCGCCGCCGCGCTGGATCGAGCATTACGCCACGAAGCTGGAATCCCGGCCTGACGAACCTCGCGTGCTGTATTATGCTTGCGCCAGCGCGATGGACGAGGCCGTCGGCAAGGTGCTCGGGACGCTTCAGCGGCGGGAGTTGACGCAGAGGACGTTCGTGTTCTTCACCTCCGACAACGGCCCGGAACCGCGCCAAGCGGGCAATGCCGGACCGTTCCGCGGGACGAAGCACACCATGTGGGAAGGCGGGATTCGCGTGCCCGCCGTGGCCCGGTGGCCCGGACGCATTCCGGCCGGGGTGGTGCGCCGCGGCTGCGGCGCCGGCCACGACCTCCTGCCGACGACGCTCGCCGCGGCCGGCATCGCCAAGCCGGCCGATTTGAAGCTTGACGGGCATAACCTGCTGCCGTTGCTCGAACGTGGCGAAGACGACGGCGGCCGAGCCTTGTGTTGGTCGTACATTCGCGAGGGGCATGGCGTGCGCGAAAAGGCCGTGCGTCAGGGCCGCTGGAAATGGCTCAACGGCGAACTGTACGACCTGGAGGCCGATCCCGGCGAATCGGACGATCTTGCCGCCGAACGTCCGGAGGTTGCAGCGGCACTGCGCGCCGCGTGGGAGGGTTGGGTCGGGCAGTTTCCCGAGGAGGCTGCGCGGTGGAACGACCGTGCCCCGGCGCGGCGCGCATTCCGCCGGCTGCCACCCTGACGGCTTCCGGCCGGGTTGCGTCCTCCGGTCTTGGGGTTACTGAAGGAGTTTGCCATGTCGAGAAACCACCTGATTGTTCTTGTCGCTATCCTTGCCGGCGCGGCAGGTTCTCGTGGGATCGCTGCCGATCGGCCGAACCTGCTGCTGGTGATCACCGACGACCAGGGATACTGGGACACCGGCTGGTCGGGCAACGAGCAGATCGATACGCCGACGATGGACCGGTTGGCGTCGGAAGGCGTCGCATTCACGCAGTTCTACGTCGGTGCGGTATGCGCACCGACACGCGCGGGCCTCATGACCGGGCGGCATTACCTCCGGACCGGTCTCTACAACACCCGGTTCGGCGGCGATACCCTCGGCGAGGAGGAAGTGACCGTTGCGGAACTGCTGCGCGAGGCCGGGTATCGGACGGGCCTTTTCGGCAAGTGGCATTTGGGCAGGTATGCCGGCTACCGGCCGAACGACCGCGGATTCGACGAGTTTCTGGGCCACTACCATGGGCACATCGAGCGGTACGAATACGCCGACCAACTCGTGCACAACGGCCGGCCGGTGCAAACGCGCGGATACGTGACCGACCTGTTCACCGACGCGGCCGTCGAGTTCATCGAAACGAGCGGCTCCCGACCCTTCTTCTGCTGCCTGGCCTACAACGCCCCCCACTCGCCGTTCGTACTCGACACATCGCACGACGGCCAGCCGGCGGGCGATAAGCTGATTGCCAAGTACTTACAGCGGGGGTTGCCGCTGCGCGAGGCGAGAATTTACGGCATGGTCGAACGGATCGACCGGAACCTCGGCCGGTTGCTGGACCGGCTGAAGGAACTCGACCTGGCGAACGACACGGTCGTGTTCTTCATGAGCGACAACGGCGGGGTAAGCCGGGCGTTCAAAGCCGGATTGCGCGGCGGCAAAGCGTCGGTATACGAAGGCGGCGTGCGGTCGCCCCTGTTCGTGCGATGGCCGAAACGGTTCCCCGCCGGAGCGACGGTCGACGCGCAGACCTCGCACATCGACCTGCTGCCCACCCTTTGCGAGTTGGCCGGCGCCTCCCTTCCCGCGAACCGTGTTGTTGACGGCCGCAGCCTCGTGCCGCTTCTGAAAAGCGGACGGGGCGAGTCGACACAACGCTACGTTTACCACACGTGGGACCGGTACTTGCCGAACCCGGACAACCGCTGGGCCGTTTCCGACGGCCGATGGAAGCTGCTGCGCCAAGGCGGCAAACCGGCCCTGTTCAACTTGCACGACGACCCGGGCGAAAGCCGCAACCTGGCCGAGCAGTATCCGGATACCGTCCGCGAACTGCGGACCGAGTTTCTCCGGTGGTTCGAGGAGGTGACCGACGGGCAACACTACGCGCCGGTGGCCATTCCGGTGGGCGATCCCCGCGAAGTGGAAGTTGAGATTCAACCGAGTTGGGCGACCCTGGAGGGAGATTCGATCGAGTACGTGTTCCGCGCCTACGACTGGGACACGATCGAGGGCTGGCGCCGGGCGGGCGAGTCGGCCTCGTGGCAACTGGACGTGCGGCGCCCTGGCCGATACGAGGTGACGGTGAGCTACGGCTGTGCGGGCAGGCAGTCGGGCGGGGTTCTGCGCCTGACCGTCGAAAGCAGGTATCCTGCCACCAGCGCGCCGCCGGCCCTCGAATTCTCCCCCGACCGGACACCCACCGCCGATGTCTTTGTTACGCACACGCCCGGCGCGGTAGACCTTCGTCCGGGCCCGGCGGTGCTGAAGGCCGAGGTGGTCCGGAGCCACGGCGGCGAACTGATGCGGTTGAACCACATCGGGCTCAGGCGGCTGGAAGAGTGAGTGGGGCGGCCCTCCTACGAAGCGGCACCCCAACTTTAGGGGCTTAGGGCGCTGTTTTGTGCAATTCGTTCTTGCTCAATTGGAGTGGTTTGTCAAGACTCGGTTCGCTCACCAGAGCGACTCCGCCATTTGACCGTCCAGTTGTTCCCATGCCCGGACGAGTTCGCGGAGTTTGTCGGGCTCGGTTGCCGCGCGGTCGCGGGTTTCGCCGAGGTCGTCGGCCAGGTGGTACAGTTTCCAGTCGGCCCGGCTGCGGCGCAGGTTGCGCACGAGTTTCCAGTCGGCCTTCCGCAGCGCGGCCCGGTGGCCGGTACGCCAGTAGAGTTGGGCATGAGGCGGAGACGGATCGTCGCCCGAGAGGTATGGGAGCAGGTTGACGCCGTCGAGGGAGCGCTCCGGCGCAACCGGTCGCCCGGCGACCGCTCGGTGGGTTTGAGCCTCCCGGTCCAGGCCTATCGACAGCCAAGGGACGCCGTAGTACACTACTAGCAGATTGCCGGATCAGGAGGTTGCTCTGGGAACGCCGCAACCGTATTGCGGTTTTCCCCACTTCATCACCTCGTTTCGAGAGGAAACGCGATGAGCCGTTTGACAAGGATTGGGTTGACCGTCGGGGCCCTTGCGCTGGCCGTCGGGGCTGGGTTTGTAGGCATTGGCGACGGGGCGCCCGCAGCGCCGGCTCGCGACGCGGCTGCCACCGCTGCTCCGGTCGGGCCGGAAGAACTCGGCTTCGAGGAGATCGTGTTCGTCAAGCGCAGGCCGTATTCTTCCGACCATTACTACACCGACATCAACAACGGCACCAGCCCGGACCGGTTCGATCCGCGCAACGGCATCTACATTTTCGACGTTCGCAGCCGGAGCGAGCGGCCGGTCGTTACGGCTGCCGAGATGCCCGGCGGCAAGGGTTTCATCGGCAAGATCAGCCTGTCGTTCGACGCAAAGAAGGTTTTGTTCGATTTCCGCGAGCATCCCGGTGCGGGCTTCCGCATTTGGGAGGTGAATCTCGACGGGACCGGCCTGCGCCAGGTGTCGTTCCCGCCCGCCGACGAGGCCGAGAAGGCCGCGCGATGGCGCCCCGGTTGGCACACCGACGACATCCACCCGTGCTATCTGCCCGACGGAGACATCATCTTTTCCTCCACCCGCGCCGAACACACCGTCCTTTGCGGCGGTTCGTCGGCCCTGGTGGTGCCGCTGTTGCACCGGATGCGCGCCGACGGCAGCGGTATCGAACAGCTTTCCCGCAGCCCGGTCAGCGAGTTTTGCCCCGTGGTGCTCGACGACGGTCGGGTTATGTATCACCGCTGGGAGTACGTCGACAAGGGCGCCCGGGTGGCGAAGACCATTTGGACGATGAACCCGGACGGCTCCCGCACGCAGGAATTGTACGGCCTGGCCGACGATACGACGACGGTGTACATGTACCCGCAGCCCATTCCCGGCAGCAGCCATCGTTTGGTGTGTGTGGGCACGTGCCACTTTCCGCAAGGCGGCTGCCTGGGGTCGATCATGCTGGTCGACTTCGGCATGGAACTGCGCGTGCGCGGGCCGGATCCGAACCAGCCCGATTACGTGCAGGGCGATTCCCGCTATCCCGTGGTCAACATCACCCCCGAGGTGTTCGTCCAGCGCCGTACGGAGCCGGGGTGGCATTTCCTGACCGACGACGGCACCTACGTCCACGACCGGGAGGGCCGCCGGGGGCACCTGTTCACGCACCCGTTCCCGGTGAGCGAGCGTGAATTCCTGGTGTCGTACAAGGTGAACCCTTCCGATCATTACAAGGGAGTGCCCAACGCCTATGCACTGTACCTGATCGATACCGACGGCGCGCGGCGGTTCGTCCATGCCGACCCGGATCTTTCGTGTTGGCACCCGACGCCGGTCGTCGCCCGGCCCGTGCCCCCACGATTGGAGGTCCCCCGCAAGGACGAACTGAAGGCCGAGAACCAGGCCCTGTGCATCCTGACCGACGTGCACCAGGGCATGGAGGGCGTCGAGCCGGGCGAGGTGAAATGGCTGCGGGTGAATGAGGCGCTGCCTCGCTACTGGTCGACCGGTCGGCGCTGGAGCCCGTCGCTGAGCAGTTCCAGTTGGAAAGCCGCCCTGTGGCCGCGCGTGCAGTGGGGCGTGGTGCCCGTCGAAGCCGACGGCTCCGCCCACTTCGTCGTGCCCGCCAATCGCAGTATCTTTTTCCAAGCGTTGGATGCCGACTTCCAAGAGCTTCAACGCGAACGGACTTACGTGAACTACGCGGCGGGCGAGGTGCGTTCGTGTACCGGATGCCATGGGCAATCGAACCGGACGGCGGCTGCCGAAGGCGTCGCGCCGCTCGCACTAAGACGTCCTCCCAGCGTGCCGCAGCCGCAACCATGCGACCTGGAGGCCCACGGCGGCGACGGGCTTGCCGGGCAGGTGATCCACTACCCGACCGACATCCAGCCGATCCTCGACGCCCGGTGCGCCGAGTGCCATGGCGCCAACGAGCCGGCCGGCGACCTGCGGCTCACCGGCGAAGTAACGCAGTTCTACAACACGTCGTACGAGCAGCTTGCCGCCAAGGAGTTGGCCGGGCCGATCATTTCCGAGTTTACCTCGTTCCGCCGGGGCGACCAGGGCAACTTCAACGGCGCCTATCTGCCGCCCAAGCAACTCGGCAGCCATGCCAGCAAACTCATGGCCATACTGACCGATCCCGAGCACCCGAAGAACGTCGCCGAGGACCATTCCCAAATGCTCACGCCCATCGAACGTATGGTCCTCAGCCGATGGGTGGACAGCAACTACCAGTTCTACGGTAGCTACTTCGGCCGGCAGCATCCGAAATGGGTCGACCCCGATCCCAACAACCCAGCCTACGACCCGGCCGACTTTCGCCGGCGTCCCACTTTCGACGAGGCCACGGACTTCTTCGCGCCGCAGTGGCATCGTTAGCCCCGACCTCAACGTAGATTAGGACGATTTCGACCAGGAAGGACACGGAAGCTACGAAATATGGGAAGATTCAGTGGATTCGAGAAGATCATTCGCCGCGATGAACCGTTGGCCATGCATACCTGGTTCCAATTGGGCGGGGCGGCGGAATTGTTTGCGGAACCGCGAGACCGGGAGGAACTGATCGGGCTGGTTGCCCGATGTGCTCAGGAAGACGTGCCCGTTCGCGTATTGGGCGGGGGCTCGAATATCCTGGTGCGCGACGAGGGCGTGCCCGGCATGGTCCTTCATCTGACTTCGCCGGAATTTGCCTCCATCGAGGTGCGCGGCCTGACTTTGACCGCCGGCGGCGGCACGCCCTTGGTGCGAGTCGTGACCACTGCCTGCCACGAGGGCCTTGCCGGCCTCGAGTCGCTCATCGGCATTCCCGGAACCCTCGGGGGAGCCCTGCACGGCAACGCGGGCACCCACGCAGGCGACGTCGGTCAGTGGACCGCGCGAGCAACCGTCGTTTCCCAAACGGGCGATATTGTCGAACGCACGCGCGACGAGATGCACTTCAGCTACCGCACCAGCAGTCTCGACGACCTTCTGATCCTCGAAGCCGCGTTCCAATTGGAAGAGGATGAACCGGGCGAACTCGCCCGACGTATGCAAAAGAACTGGATTCTCAAGAAGCAGTCGCAGCCGATGGGCCACCAGTGCGCAGGATGCGTGTTCAAGAACCCCCGGGGAATTAGCGCGGCCGAATTGATCGAAGAAGCCGGGCTGAAGGGCACGCGCATCGGCGGCGCCGTCGTGAGCGACCGGCATGCGAATTTCATCATTGCCGAACCCGAAAGCACTGCGCAAGACGTTCTCCGGCTGATCGACTTGATCCGCGGACAGGTTCACGACCGGCTCGACGTGGAACTTGAGCGGGAACTGGAAGTCTGGTAGCCCATGAGTGCCGCCAAACGAGCTTCGAAGAGCGCGGTTGGGCCGCTGGGGGACTTGGCCGGCTGGGCTTTCGGCCGAGGACGCACGATCGCAGGCGGCCTCCTTCTGATTGCCGCGTTCCTCGCGGCATGGTGGTGGGTGTGGCAGCAGGTGGGTCCGCGAGTCACCCGTGCGGAACGGTATCTGGTGGAACTTGACGACCTTCAAGTCAACCCCCAGCCCGAGTGGATTCGCGCCGATGTCCCGGCCGAAGTGTACCAGTCGTTACGGCTGGGCGGTCCGATGAACCTGCTCGACGACGATCTCAGCCCTCGCATTGCGGAAGGGTTCGCCCGCCATCCCTGGATTGAGCGGGTGGTTCGGGTGAAGAAGTTGCCCGCCGCCGGGGTGCAGGTGGAACTGGAGTATCGACGGCCGGTGTGCGTGGTGCACGTCGGGGAGCGGCTCTTCCTGGTCGACCATCGCACGGTGCTGCTTCCCGCCGAGGACGTGCCCCGGGCGGAACTCGCACGCCTGCCGCAATTGGATGGAATCGAGGCCCCGCCTTTGGCGGTCCAAGGCGAACCCTGGGGGAGCGTGCGGGTGGCCGGCGGCGCAGCCCTCGCCGCCGAGTTGGCCAAGGTGTGGGAACCTTGGAACCTGGCCCGAATCCTCCCGTTCCGCGTCGTCGGGCCCGATGGCCGCGAGCAAATCCATTTCAGCCTGTTCACACAAGGCGGAAGCCAGATTGTGTGGGGGCTGCCGCCGGGCGTCGAGGATCCTTCGGAACTCTCGGCGCAGCAGAAGCTTGCCCGACTGAAAGCGTATCGGGCGCGTGTCGGCACATTCGACGGTCCGACCGGTCCGCTCGATTTGGACGTCCGCGAACTGCCCGACGATTTGCCTTGATTGGGCGGTACGGAAAGCCCAGGCGCTCCCGGAACTCGCGACGCAGACCCCCGGCTGCCGCGATGCGACATTCGAGCAGGGCGGGGTTGCCGCCACCGACCTCGGCCACGCATACTATGGGCCGGTGGCGGCAATGCCCCCTCGCGATTCTACCGGGCCTCTCCAGCCGATACCTCGTTACGCCAAATCCTTCAGTTCAGCACCCACTCCGGCTGGCGGGGCTTCCCGGTCAGAAATTTCTTCCCGCACAATGGCAACGGAACCGGGGGCCTCGACGCCGATACGAACCGTACCCGGCGCGATGCGAACCACGGTTACGGCGATATCGTCGCCAATGAGGATGCGTTCGCCGACCTGCCTCGAAAGTACCAACATCGCACGGTCCAGCCATGGAAAAGCGACTGTTCCCTCAAAACCATCGTTCGGAAGCCGGCGAGGACGCCTGTTTGCCCTTGCGGTTTCCGGATCGGAAAGCTCCTGGAAACCGGTTCCTCGGCGGTAGCCTTCCCGGCGCCCCAGCCAGTTAAGCTAGCAGTGTCGGCAAAGAAGCACAAGGGGCGGCGCCATTGTTGGGGCTTCCGCTTTCGGGTGCAGAGCCCGGCAAAGTAGCCGGCCCGTTCCGTCGTGCCGTCGCCTTTCGCCGGCTGAACACAGACGTTCGGCCGAATGGCTTGCACCCAGAAACGAAAGACCCTGATTCTTGTGCCGGGGGGCTGGCAAATGGATGCACCATCCGCTATGCTGACTTTTCGGAAATGCCTGTAGCCACAATAAGATATTCCACCTACCATTGGAGGGGTCCATGGCCGAGAACGCCGAACTTTACGAAGCAATCCTCGTAGGCAATGCCAAGAAGGCCGAGGAGATTACCAAGGCCGCGCTGGAGGCAAAGGCCGATCCGAGCGAGTTGGTCCAGAAGCAAATGATCCCCGCCATGGACGAGGTCGGCCGCCGCTTCGAGTGCAACGAGTATTTCGTGCCCGAACTGCTCATTGCCGCTCGGGCGATGAAGACCGCCCTGGAACTCATTACTCCGCATTTGGCGGCGTCGGGTGCCCAGCCTACCGGTCGGGTGGTCATCGGCACGGTTCAGGGCGACCTGCACGACATCGGCAAGAACCTCGTGGCCTCGATGCTCGAAGGCGGCGGGTTCGAAGTTGTCGATCTGGGAGTCGATGTCCCCGCGGAACGGTTTGTCGAGGCGGCCCAAGAGAAGGAAAACTGTATTGTCGCCCTCTCTGCCCTCCTCACTACCACCATGACCATGATGAAGACCGTAATCGAGGGCCTCGACAAGGCCGGGCTTCGCGCCAAGACGAAGGTGATCATCGGCGGTGCCCCCATTACCCAAGCGTTTGCCGACGAAATCGGCGCCGACGGCTACAGCGACAACGCCAGCGCCGCCGTCGGACTTGCCCGCAAACTCGTCGGCGCAAAGTAGCTGTAGTCGCCGCGGGGAAAAAGACGGGACGGATCCGATTGGTGCGAAGCACCGTTCCGGAAATTGGAGCTCTCTCGCTTTTCCCCGCAAACTGTTTGCACCTCTCCCGACAAAGTGGCCAGCGACGATGGGCGATCCTGCCGAGGCCGCCAACTACGGCGATTTGCTCCGCTCCGACCGTTTCGCATACGGGGTAGAAACCGTTCCTGCGCGCGGAATCGGTTTGCCGAAGAGTTTCGGCCGACTCGTCGACGAGGTGGAAGGCCTGCTCGCCGACCCGCGGTTTGGTTGGATTTCCATCACCGACAACCCGGGCGGCGCGCCCATGCTGCCGCCCGACTGGCTCGCCAGCTCGCTGCAGGAGTACGGGCCGCGCATCGTGGTCCATTTGTCCTGCAAAGACCACAACCGCAACGGCCTGGAAGGAGCCGCGTGGCGATACGCCTCCGACGGGTTTCCGAACATCCTCGCCCTGACCGGCGATTACCCGACCGCCGGCTACGCCGGCACGGCGCTGCCGGTGTTCGACCTCGACTCCGTCGGCCTCATCGCAATGCTCAAGGCGATGAACGACGGCCTGGAGGTACCGGGTCGCGGCGGCAAAACGGAGTGTCTGCCGGCCACGAACTTCTTTGTCGGCTGTTGCGTTTCGCCGTTCAAGCGGTATGAGCGAGAGTTGATGCCGCAGTACTTCAAGCTGGTGCTGAAGATCCTGGCCGGGGCTCAGTGGGTCATTCCGCAGCTCGGCTACGACATGCGCAAGTTCCACGAGGTGAAGCTCATGCTCGCCTCGCGAGGCATCGACGTTCCCGTCGTCGGCAACGTGTACCTGCTTACCAAGACGGTGGCGAAGGTGTTCAACAGCGGACGGCTGGCGGGGTGTGTCGTGAGCGACGAGTTGCTCGAGCAATGCAACAAATACGCGGCCGGCCCCGATAAGGGAAAGCAGTTCTTCCGCGAGCTGGCCGCCAAGCAACTCGCCTGTTTCAAGGGGCTTGGTTTCGCCGGGGGGTATTTGGGGGGCATGGCCAAGCCCGAAGCGTTCGCCGGAATCGTCGATCTGGCCGAGAGCTACGGCGCCGACGATTGGCGCGAGTTCATGAAGGAAATCCGCTTCGCCCAGCCCGATGAGTTCTTCCTGTTCGACCACGACCCGCAAACCGGCCTGTGCGAGCCGGGGGCGTTCAACCCGGAGTACCTCCGCTCGCTGAAGCAACCCGCGAAGTCGAAGGAAGTGAACTTCAATTACCGCCTGTCGCGCATGGTCCACTCGCTGGCGTTCACCCGCGACAAGGGGCTTTGGGGCGCGATGAGGGCATTTTTCGGGCGGCTCGACAAGAAGCCGGAAGGGCTGGCGATGCGATCGGTGCATGCCACGGAGCGCGCCTCGAAGTCGCTCCTGTACGGCTGCCAAGACTGCGGCGACTGCAGCCTGCCCGACACCGGGTACCTGTGCCCGCTGGCCTCCTGCTCGAAGCATTCGCGCAACGGCCCGTGCGGCGGCTCCGCCGACGGACGCTGCGAGCTGGACGACAAGGACTGCCTGTGGGCCCGGGCTTACGAGCGGTTGAAGTACTACGGCGAATCGGAGAGCATGCTCGACCGGCCCGTCGTTTTGTACAATGCCACCATGCAAGGGACCTCGGCGTGGGCCAATACTTACCTGGACCGCGATCACCACGCTCCCAAGCCCGAACAAGACGCTCCCAAACCCGAACAAGCGGAGTCCTAGCGGCCCAAACCACTTGCCGCTACCCGGGGCGGTCCTGTAGGATGGCCGCTCCGTCCTCGCACCGCCCGCGGAATCACTACCCCCAACACGGAAACCAGCATGGCGATTGAAAACCTCAAGATCATCGGCGAGACAATCAACGACTCGGTGCCGTCGACGCACAAGTTGTTTGAAGCGAACGACATTGACGGGTTGTTGGAACTGGCGCGATTCCAGTCGGAAAAGGGCGCGGCCTTCATCGACGTCAACGTGGGCGCCCGTTCGCCCGCCTTCATGGCCGATCTGGTGCGCAAGGTCCAAAGCGTCACGCCGAAGCCGCTTTCGATCGACTCGCCCGATCCGCTGCTGGCCCGGGCCGGCTTGGAGGCCTACGACGCCGGCACGGCGGGCGGCGCGAAGCCGATCCTGAACTCGGTGACCGCGCTGCGGGCGGCCATGTTCGACCTGGTCGAGGTGCAGCCGTACCGACCCATCCTTCTGGTTTCCGAGCAGGTGGTCGACGGTCATTCGCGCCCGTGCCGCACGGTCGAGGAGACGGTCGAGGCGGCACGGTTCTTGGTACACAAGTTCCGCGACGAGTACGGGGGCACGAACGACGATTGCATCATCGATCCCGGCATCGCCCCGCTCGGCAGCGACTCGGAGGGCAACATCCACCGCTTGATCGGCGCGATGGAAGCGTTCCATTCCGACTCCGACTTCAACGGCTGCCACTACTCGGTGGGGCTTAGCAATTTCACCGTCATGCTTCCGTCGAAGCGGCCGGACGGCATGGCGGTCAAGGGCGCGCTGGAAAGCGCCTTCCTGACGAAAGCCATGCCCTTGGGACTCGACATGGTCATCGGCTCCGTGAAGCGGAAGTACGAGTTGCTCGCGCCCGACCACCCGGCCATGGAGTGCCTGGACGATGTCCTGAAGCTTAGCGGTTTCGATGTGCTCATGCGCGTGCGCGAGTTTTATGCCTGAGCAAGGCATCGGACGACAACGTGGGATAAGCTGCCAGCTTGTCAAAACGCCATAAGAAACATCTTCCATTCCCCGCGATCACCCCCCGGCGTGCCGTTGCTTCCGACGCACGGCTTGGGAGATACCTTTCCGCCGTTGAAAACGACCCATCCGCGCGTTTTTTCCACCCCCAGTCGATGACCGCCATGACCGACCTGCGTACCTTGCCCCCCGATATCGAAATCGCCCGCCGCTGCAAAATGCATCGGGTGGGCGATATTGCCGCGAAGCTGAGTATTCCCGGCGACGCCCTGGAGTGGTACGGCAATTATAAGGCCAAGATTTCCCTCGATTTCTACCGGCAGCACCGCGAAGGCCGGCCGGGGAAACTCGTGCTGGTAACGGCGGTGAACCCAACGCCGGCCGGCGAGGGAAAGACGACCACCAGCATCGGCTTGTGCGACGCGCTGAACCGTATCGGCAAACAGGCCGCCGTGTGTCTGCGGGAGCCGTCGATGGGGCCCTGTTTCGGCATGAAGGGCGGGGCGGCCGGCGGCGGGTATGCCCAGGTCGTGCCCATGGAGGACATCAACCTCCACTTCACCGGCGATATTCACGCCATCGAGCTTGCGCACAACCTGCTGGCTGCATGCCTCGACAACCACATCCACCACGCGAACGAGTTGCACTTCGATCCGCGCCGGATCGTGTGGAAGCGCGTGATCGACATGAACGACCGCGCGCTGCGGAACGCCATCGTCGGCCTGGGCGGTGTGAGCAATGCCTTCCCGCATGAATCGGGTTTCGATATTACGGTCGCCTCCGAGGTCATGGCCATCTTCTGCCTGGCCGAGTCGCTCACCGATCTGAAAGAACGACTCGGTCACGTTATCGTGGGCTACACGCGCAATCGCGAGCCGCTCACCGCCGCCGACCTCGGCGTCCACGGCGCCATGACGGTGCTCCTGAAGGACGCTCTGAAGCCGAACCTCGTTCAAACGCTCGAAGGCAACCCGGCGCTCATCCATGGGGGGCCGTTCGCCAACATCGCGCACGGATGCAATAGCGTCCTCGCCACGAAACTTGCTACCCGCCTGTCGGAGTACACCATCACCGAGGCGGGGTTCGGTGCCGACTTGGGCGCCGAAAAGTTCCTCAACATCAAGTGCCGCAAGGCCGGCATCCGTCCCGATGCCGTGGTCATCGTGGCCACCGTGCGGGCGCTGAAATTGCACGGCGGCGTGCCGCTGAAGGACCTGGCGAAGCCGAACGTCGAAGCGCTTGACAAGGGGGTCGAGAACCTCAAAAAACATATCGAGAACATTTACCGCTTCGGCCTGCCGGTTGTCGTCGCCCTGAACCAATTCTCGGCCGACACGGACGAGGAAATCCAGTTCATCAAGGACAAGGTGGCCTACCTGGCCGTGCCGGTCGTCGAGGCCGACCACTGGGCGCGCGGTGGCGAGGGGGCCGAGGAACTCGCCCGCGCGGTCGTCGAAGTGGCCGAAAACAAAAAGACCGACTTCCAGTTGCTCTACCCGGACAGTTGCTCCCTGTGGCAGAAGGTGGGTATCATCTGCCGCGAGATTTACGGCGCCACCGACGTGTTGGCCGACAAGCAGTTGCGGGCGAAGTTCCAGCGACTGCAAGACGCCGGTTACGGCGAACTGCCCATCTGCATGGCGAAGACGCAATATTCGCTTTCGACCGACCCGGGCCTGGTGGGCCGGCCCACGAAGTTCGACGTGCCGTTGCGCGACGTGCGCGTTTCGGCGGGAGCGGGGTTCGTGGTCGTGTTCACCGGCGACGTAATGACCATGCCCGGGCTGCCCAAGACGCCCGCCGCTCAGCAAATCGATATCGATGAGAATGAGAACGTGATCGGATTGTTCTAAAGAGTCTGTCCGAAAACCCCGCTCTCCATTTGGGAGAGGGGAAGTGGGTCCGGGCCTTTCCGTATAGCCTCGAAGTGGGCGGGCTTGTGGCCATTCACGCTTTCCTCGCGCTTTCCGCCAATCGCCCCATGCACGACGTCTATCAGTGCCTCTTCGAAGCCTTGGGGCCCCAGCATTGGTGGCCCGGTGAAACACCTTTCGAGGTGATGGTGGGCGCCGTACTCACCCAGAACACCAACTGGCGGAACGTCGAGAAGGCGATCCGGAACCTGCGCAAGGCCGATCTGCTCGATCCCGTCGCACTCTATGCCGTGCCGGTCGAGGAGTTGGAGGAGTTGCTGCGGCCGGCGGGCTACTTCCGCGTGAAGGCCCGGCGGCTACGCAGCCTGCTGGCCTTCCTCACCGAGCGGTACGGTGGCTCGCTGGAGGCCATGTTCGCCACCAACCTGTCGACGCTCCGCGAGGAACTGTTGACGCTAAACGGAATCGGCCCGGAAACGGCCGATTCGATCCTGCTGTACGCGGGCGGGCTGCCGGTATTCGTGGTCGATGCGTACACGTACCGCATCCTGTCGCGGCACGGGTGGATCGACTCCGAAGCCGATTACCACCAGATTCAAGACTTCTTCCACAGCCGCCTTCCCGACAACCCTGCCCTGTTCAACGAGTTCCACGCGCTGCTGGTGTACGTGGGCAAGCACTACTGCCGAAAACGCAGCCCGGAATGTGACGCATGCCCCTTGCGCGACATGCTTCCCGAGGGTGGGCCCGTAGAAGCCTTGGCCGGCTAGCCCGCCCAGGCTTGTCGAACCGCGCACGCCAGGCACATCTTCCGGGAAGAACGCGAGCCGCGATGCCGACCAGCGGGCGGTTGCGGTTCCGCAGTGTCGCAACCTCGGCCGTGGCATTCGCTTTAGCAAATCCCTCGAGCCTTGCACTGCCGCTTCGGTCCTCATGTTCCGACCCGGTCGGGCACGGCTCACGCCCTTCCGGGTGGACGGCCGATGTTAGACTCTAACGATCGTGGACGATACGTAGGGTGCGGCACCGAGGGAATTCGGGCTGAGAACGTCTGATTTGCCGATTGGAGCGGTTCTGCCGATCGTCGCTTCCGCCGCACACTTTCACACGAACCCGCATTCAAGAAGCTATGACCGTGGCCGAACCGAACACGCATCAATTACGAGTCTTCCCCGACCTTTCGGCCCCCCGCACCGAAGAACGGCGGCTGCGTCCGGCGGTCGGCAGTTTGCCGGCCGTCCTCCGTGCGTTTGAGCAAGCGACCGGCTGGCCAATCGAATACCTCCCCGCGGAAGCGTCTGAAGCCGCCAGGCCGGAGCTGTCTGCCCCGGAAACCCCGGGCGTCGGAGTCTCTCTCGGACAGCTCCGGCTTGCGGCCGACGCCGGGGAGGGCCAAGGCCTTGAAACGCCGCTCGACCGGAAGTCGGCCCAGGCTTTGGCCGCCTCACTTTCCGATATGCTGGGCGAATTGCTTCACACGCGGCGGGCCCTTTGGCATCGCGAAGCCGAGCTTGCGGCGGGGGTGCCTGTGGTGCCCCACACCGACGAGCAAGGCCATTTGGCCGCGCGACTGGAGGCGGTGCTCCAGGGCGGCGCCGAGGCGGTGGGCTGTCAGGCAGCCGCACTGTACCTGCTCGACGAGGCAACGACGCAGTTGAAGCTTCGCTCGTGCTGGGGACTCCCGCTCGATCGCCTGACCGATCCGCCGAGACGACTGAAAGGCGCGATTGCCGACCTGGAGGCCATGCTCGGTCACGCCGTCGTTCTCGACGACGACCTCGCGGTGAGCCACTGGAATCCGCCGGAGGACTTTGCCGCCGCCGTCTGCGTGCCGGTCAGTTCGCCCACGACCATTCTCGGCACGCTTTGGTTCTTTGCCGACCGGCAGCGGGGATTTTCCGACCAAGAAACGAATATGCTCGAAGTGGTGGCCGGCCGAATTGCCGCCGACCTGGACCGCGAATCGCTCTGGCGGGAGGGGGTCGACGGGGCCCGCCTGAAACGCCAGGTCGCCGCGGTGCAACGCATCCAGCGGGGGCAGTTGCCGACCATTTCGCCTCTGCTGGACGGCTGGGACCTGGCTGGCTGGACCCATCAGGCCGAGTCGGTCGGCGGCGACTTCTTCGATTGGTTCGGCCTGCCCGGCGGGTTGCTGGCGGTAGCGGTCGGCGATGCCCTGGACCGCGGCCTGGAAGCGGCGTTCGCGGCGACGGCCCTGAAGGCGGCCCTTCGCGCCCACGCGCCCTACCACCGCGAGGCCCAGGAGATCCTGGCCCGGCTCAATCTGACCCTCTGGACCGGCTCGGCCGGCGACCAGTACGCCTCGCTGTTTCTCGGGCTTATTGAAACCGCCAGCGGCCGGATCAGTTGCGCGTCGGCCGGACGGCCGGGCGCCGTCCTCCTGCGTCCCCACGGATGGGAACTGGTCGAGGAGCCCGCTCCTCGGCTTGGGGAAGGCCCCGAAACCGTGTTCGAGCCCTTCGGCTGCGAACTGGCACCGGGCGAGGCGTTGGTTCTGGCCACCGATGGGTTGCTGGACGCTCCCGACGCGTCGGGGAACCCCCTCGGCGTTGGCAGAATTGCGGAGATCCTGCTGCCGAAACTTCACCTGCCCGCCGACCAACTTGTCCGAGAGGTCCGCGATTGGGTGGCCCCCCACTCGGAGCCGGTCGCGGCCGACGACCGCACCCTTCTCGTCATTCAGCGAACCCCCACTTGACGTCCCAACGTCCCCGGGTAGAATCCGGTTTTCGTCGCTTCGAGCGGGAATGGCGGAATTGGCAGACGCGCTAGGTTGAGGGCCTAGTGAGCTTCGGCTCGTGCAGGTTCAAGTCCTGTTTCCCGCACTCTTTCGTCTTCTTGCAAGAAAGGACTTGTGTCAGGTTGACGCAAGTCCTCTTGCCGTTAGGCCTTCCTTCCGGGTAGATCGTCCGAGCCTTACTTGGCCGGTCCCCCTGCTCTGCTCGAACGCTAAGGGCTCGCGAAGGAATAAATGGCCTTGTTTAGGCGCGGCGAGGACAAGGCTGCGAAGGAAGGCGAAGCAGACATATTGCCTA
>CAYPWB010000042.1:0-17407 GCA_964414315.1 uncultured Planctomycetaceae bacterium
ACAGAGAAGATGATGGACAGAGACCCATTGGCCGGCAAGGTTGCCGGCTGCGCGATCGAGGTGCACGGCGCTCTCGGGCCCGGGTCACTCGTTCCGGGTGGCACGCGAACCCCGCTGCGGAAAACGCTGGTGGATGTTACACTCCCCCGCGGTAAACGCGGGGGCTTCGGGTCGGCATTGGTGCGGAAACGATCCGAACCCGCGAAGGAACCTTCCCGGTCTCGGCGGTGCAGGATCGAGAATGTGGGCTACACTTGCTTCGGCAGCGCCGTGCGCGCACGGCGCCGGTCGGTTCGACCGGTGGTAGCGGTCGCGCCGGTCCTCCGGTTTCGGCCGGTCCCTACTCCAAGCGAGTGACGCCCATGCATTGCGACGAACTGGCTTCGCGAATCCAACAGCTCCAGCCGGAAGCCGACCCGCGCGACGTCGCCCGGCTGTGCCTCCTGCTGGCCAACTACGTGGACGATATGGAGGAACTGGTCGACGACCAGCGCCTGGTGCAAGTGTGGCAGGAGATGGGCGTTCGCTTGCAGGCGGCCACCGACCAGCATGCCGCCATGACGGAAGAACTCGACGCCCTGGCCCAAAGCCATCCGCAGCAGTTCTCCATGGAGCAGGTCTGGACCCTCATCCGCGCCATCAAGGTGCAAAGCCAAGTGCTTCAGCTTTACGTGGGCACCGCCCAGGTCGACGTGTAACGCGGCCGTTCTATCGCCGCGGGCGGGGCGACGAAGCATGCGGCTCGGAAGGCGCCGCGTCGAGCACGGTCCACACCGAGGTGCGGCGGGTGAGTTCCTCGAGGTACTCGTCGAGTTGCTTCTGAAGCCGTTCTTCGCGAATCTTTTCGCGGATTTCCTCCTGAGCCTTCTCGAAGGGCACGCGGCCGGCGGGCGTGCGCTCGACCACGCGGATGATGTGCAGGCCGCGCCAGTCGCGAACGATCGGGCTGAGTTGCCCGATCGGTAGCCCGGAAATGGCCCGTTCGAGTTCTTCCGACAGATGGCGTTCATCCGGGAAGACGCGTCGGCCGCCGTCGGAAGCCGTCGGCCCCTGGGACGCCTCCTTGGCCACTTCGTCAAACGGCTCGCCCGCAACGACGCGGTTGCCCATGGCGGCAATGGCCGCGTGCGCCGCCTGGCGGCTGGGCTGATCGACGAACTGCACGCAAAGTTGCTCCCAAACCGTTTCCGCCGGCCGGTCGAAGTCCTCCAAGTGTTTCCGGTAGTAATCGAGCATTTGCTCGTACGTGATCTCCTCATCCATATCCACGTGCTGGCGGATCCACTGCTGCGCGAGGGTTTGCTGGAAGAACGTACGTTTCTCCCGCTCCAGCGACGTGCCGCGCGAACGCAGCGCCTCCTCCAATTCCCGTCGCGAGTCCGCGCCCACGCGCTTCATCAAGTCGGGAACCACCTGCTTCTCGAAGCCTTCGTCAATTTGCCGTCGAACCTCGGGAAAGCCCTCTTCCGGGATGGTGCGCTGTGCGTCGAGGAACACGAGCAGGGTCTGGATGCGGCTCTGGAGCACCTGCCCAAGCATCTGCGCACGGAGCTGCTCCGATTGGATCACCAGCCGGTCGGGCGGCCCGTTCTGCCGCGCGAAGGCCTCCTCAATGGCCCGGTTCAGATCGCGCGTAAGCGCTTCCCGCTGTTCTTCGAGCGCCTCCTCGGGCAGATTGGCCCGATTGCGGTCGATAATCGTGGGAATCTGCGCCAGCACGTCGCTTACCGTGACCACTTCCTTCCCAACGCGAGCCACCACGTGGGCGCCGAGGAACGGCTGCGCGTGCGCCACCTCGGAATGCGATGCGGCCCCCTGCGGTGAGCGAGGGTTTGGCGTGCGGCTGGGCAGCCGAGAAACGTGCGGAACCTGATGCGAGACCGAACGTACCGCGTTCGGCGAGGGCGGGGCGTGCGACGAGGGCGCCACGTATTCCGGTGCGCCGCCGGGGCAACCGCCGGCCGGACCGTCGTACCTGCCGGGCCAGTTTGCGGGACGCGAAACCGCCACCGGTGGGGCCGGCCCCGCCGGTGCCCACGGCTGGGTTCCTGGCGATTGCCCAGCCGGGCGGGTAGCGGGATAGCGGTCGTCCGGCGGGTACTGCGCCGGCGCACGCTCGCTTCCCCATCCCGCCGCAGCCAGGATTGCGGCCCAGGTCAGGCATCGAAGTGGGAGATTGCGCACGAAGACGTTCCGTCGGAGGTGTGACAAGTTTCCGAGAAGCCGCGAGTGTTTTCGGACGAGCGGCGTGCACGCTTCGGCGTGCCAACCACGGGATGCATGCTATTCGGTACGCGGAAGCGGCAACTCCAGCAAAGCGAACCGTGAAATCCACGGCGAGTTCATTCCCGCGGGCCGGGCGTGTAGGCCGGGGCGGAGTATAGCGGCGAGATTAGTTTGGAAGCAACAGCGATTTGGCGATGTCGAGGACGCCGTCGTTCGCCGTAACTCCTTCGCTAAGCGGCAGATACGCTGTGTTGGCGTCGACCACGCGCAGGCGGCCCCCGCTGCGGCCGGCCAGCCGGCGGATTTGATCGCTTTGGCGGTACCCGAGCACGAGGTATCGATCTTCGCAATAGATTTTATGCACCCCCCAACGGCGAGCCGCAATCCGTAGCTCGGCAAGTTCCAGAAGCCGCTCGACCACCGGCGGGGGACTCCCAAACCGATCGGTCAGCTCCGCGACGAAGTCCGCCAACTCCGCCGCCTCACTGATCCTCGCCAGCCGCCGGTACAGGTCGATCTTCGCGCGCATGTCGGGCACGTAGCTGCGAGGCAGGTAGGTTTCGACCGGCAGGTCGATGTCGACCTCGACCGCCGTCGCCGGCGGCAGGCGTTTGAGGCTTCGGACGGCCTGCTCCAGCAGCGAGCAATACAGTTCGTAGCCCACCACGGCAATGTGGCCGCTTTGCTCGGTACCCAGGATGTTCCCCGCCCCGCGTATTTCCAGATCGCGCATGGCGATGGCGAACCCGGCGCCCATATCGCTGAACTCCTCGATGGCGCGCAATCGTTTGGCCGCGTTGGGGGTCAGGTTCTTCTTGGGGTCGATGAGCAGATAGCAGTACGCCCGGTGCTTGTAGCGCCCCACCCGGCCCCGAAGTTGGTGCAGGTCGGCCAGGCCGTAGCGGTCGGCCTCGTCGATGAAGATCGTGTTCGCGTTGGGAATGTCGAGCCCGTTCTCGACGATTGTCGTCGCGAGCAGGATATCGCACCGGCCCGACACGAAGTCGAGCATCACCCGCTCCAACTCGTGCTCCCGCATTTGCCCGTGCCCGACGCCGATGGCGGCCTCGGGCACCATCGCCTCCAGCTTCCGTTTGAGCCGGAAGATGTCTTCCACCCGGTTGTGGACGAAGAACACCTGCCCGCCCCGGTTCAGCTCACGTTCGACGGCGTGGCAGACCAGTTCGGGCTGGAACCGGGTAACGCGGGTTTCCACCGCCAGCCGGTCTTCCGGCGGGGTTTCCAGGTTCGAGATGTCGCGAACACCCAGCAGGCTCAGGTGCAGCGTGCGGGGAATGGGTGTGGCGGTCATCGTCAGCACGTCGACGGTCGACCGCAGCGCCTTCAGGTGCTCCTTCACCTCGACGCCGAACCGCTGCTCCTCGTCGATGATGACCAGCCCGAGGTTCTGGAACCGCACGTCGCGTTGCGCCAGCCGGTGCGTGCCGATGACGATGTCCACGCTCCCCTCGGCAAGGCGTTTGATGACCTCGGCCTGCTGCGCGCGGGTGAGGAATCGCGAAAGCGACGCGATTTGGAACGGGAACTCGGCCATTCGGGCAGTGAAGGTTCGGTAGTGTTGCTCGGCCAGGATGGTGGTGGGCACGAGGATGGCCACCTGATAGCCCGCCTCGACCGCCTTGAACGCCGCGCGCATGGCCAACTCGGTCTTGCCGTAGCCCACGTCGCCGCACAGGAGCCGGTCCATGGGGCGCGGTTGGGTCATGTCGGCCTTGATCGCCCCGATGGCGGCAAGCTGGTCGGGCGTTTCCTGGTAGGGGAAGGATGCGTCGAACTCGCGTTGCCATTCGGTGTCGGGGGGGAAACCGATGCCCGGTCGGGAGGCGCGGGCCGCTTGCAGTTCGAGCATGTCGGCGGCCAGGTCAGTGACCGCCCGCGCCACCCGGGCTTTCTGCTTTACCCACGTTTGCCCGCCAAGCCGCGCCAGGGTCGGCCGCCCCTTGCTGCCGCCGACGTACTTCTGCACCAGTCCGATTTTGGAAGTCGGAACGTACAGGCGGGTACCGCCGTGGAACTCGAGTTCGAGGTGTTCCTCGCGCTGGGCGCCCTTCTCCAGGAGCTTCAGTCCGCGGTACCGCCCGATTCCGTGGGCAACGTGGACGACCAGTTCCCCCGGGCGCAAGTCGAGAAAGCTGTCGATCGCCCGGCCCAGCCGCCGCTGCGTGGGCCGCACCAGGTCCTCGCGGTGGAACAACTCGGCACTGCTGAGCAGGACGGTTTGTTCGGGCACGAGGCGGAAGCCCTTCGACAAGGTACCGACGGGAAAATGCAACCGCCCTTCGCCGGCGGCTTTCGTTTCGGCAAAGAGTTCGCCAAGCCGGTGCACTTCGGCCTCGGTTTGGCAAACGACGAACACGTCCTGCCCCGCCCCGGCCTCGTCCAACTCGTCGCGCACCCGGTTCAGCTTTCCGCTGAATCGCTCGACCGACTCGATGCGCAACTGGCAGGTGGCCTCCAGCGAGGCCGGAGCCACGGCCCAGGCCGCGACCGAGGGGAACCGCATCAAGGTCCGCAGCACGTCGGGCAGGCCGTGGCACGAATCGACCGCCTCGACCCGCTCCAGGTAGTTCGCGCCTTGCTCGTCGACCTCGCCCGGCTCGACGAGAACAACCCAACTTCCGTCGGGCAAATAGTCGGCCAGATGGGCGCCGCCGCTCTGGGCCGGATCGACCAGCGTAATGTCCACGGTATCGAGCCGGGCAAGGCTGCGCTGCGAGGCCGCGTCGAAGCGTCGGATCGATTCGATCTCGTCGCCGAACAGTTCGATGCGCACCGGGGCGTCCCAGTCGGGCGCGAACACGTCGACAATGCCGCCGCGCACCGAGAATTCGCCGGGCAGTTCGACGGCCGTCGCGTGGTGCAGTCCGGCGCCGGCCAGCCACGCGGCCAGCTCGTCGGGCGGCGTTTCGGCGCCCACGTGCAGCCGGCGCGTGTGCTGCCGGAGCCGATCGCGGTCGGGCACCGGCTGAAGCAGGCTTTGGATGCCGGCTACGAGGATTTGGGGCGCATCGCCGCCGGCAAGCCGTTTGAGCATGCGCAGTCGCTCGCCGAATACCTCGTCGTGGATTGCCTGCCGCGCACCCACCGCTTCCCAAGCGGGAAACCGTCCGGGTTCCAGCGAGGTGAACAGGGCGAGGTCGTCGGTCAGCGGGTCGACCCCGCTCGGCTCGGGGCAGACCATCAGCAGCGTTGCCGGGCAATGCTCGGCCAGCCGCGCCGCGGCGAGCGAGCAGGCGGCCCCCCACACGCCGTCGAGCGTGGCCGCGTGCCCCGCCTCCAGGCTCGCAACCAGTTCGCGAAACCCGCCGTGCCGGTCGAGCCGTCCAATGAGTTCCCGCAGGCGCGAAGACGCATTGCCGGCAGCTAGCACGGTACTCCCCATCGCGTTGTCCTAAGGTGGTGCAAAACCATAATGCACCGAATTGCGTGGGACGGGCTTCCAGGTAAGTCGGCGGAGAAGACAGGCTGGAAGCCTGCCCCACGTCGCTCGCTCCCGGCAGGTTATTCGCCTAGCTCCCGCCGCGCCGGCCCGACCGACGGCCTCCTCGCCTCTGCGATTGCCCGCCGCCCGACTTCTTCGTACGCGACCCGAGATTCTTCTCGACGATGTACCCGATGGCCTCCTGCCATGCGGGAATGCTCCGATGGCCGGGCTTCTCCTTGCCGCGTTCCTGCTCGTCGCTGTCGAAGTCGAAGTCGTCGGCTTCGCCGGCATCCTCGGCGTCGGCATCGGGCTTGGGACTGGCTTTGGCCTCGGCTCCCTCCGACTTCTGGCGACGGCGCCGCGGTCGGCGCCGGCGGGATCGGCGCTTCTCGTCCGATTCGGCCTCGACGGTTTCCTCCTCTTCCGTTTCCGGAGGGGTTTCGGCGGCGGCGACGGACTCGTCCGCTGCATCCGGCTTCTCGGCTCCCCGCGACTTCCGACGCCGGCGGCGTTTCGGCCTCTCGCGGCCCCGCTCCTCGGCCTCGCGGGGCTCCCGGGCTTCCTCGACGGCGTCGTCGCCCAGATCGGCAAAAAGCGTTACCGTTTCGTGCGTGATCGATACGGTTGGCTCATGCCCCAGACTGGCCGGCGCGCCCTTCAGGCTGTCGTAGAGGTTCTCCACCGTTTCGGCCAACGCCTCGGTCGACATGGTTGCCGGAGGCGCCGCACCGGCGTGCGACGCTTCCCGTTCCACCACGACGGCCACCACTTCCTTCGGCTGTTCCGGGGCGGTCGTTTCCGGCGGCGCCGCCTCGGGTTCGGGCAGTGGTTCAATGCCCAACGACGTTGCCAGCGCGTCCCAGTTGGCCGCCGGCCGGGGTGGGGACGGCCTTTCGGGCTTCGCGGGAGGTTCGGCCGGCGCCGGCGCGTCGGACAATCCGCCCGCCGTCGCCTTCGCTCCAGCCTCGGGCGGGGCTTGCGGCACCTCGTCGCCCGGCGCCTCCTCGTTTACCTCCTCCGGCACGTCCTCATGTATCTCGGCCCCCAACACGGAAGCCAACTGGCCCCAATGGTCCCCCTTTTCGCGGTCTGTCATACCTTCAGTATCCAGGAAAGGTCGGCTGTCACGGTCCGGCGGGCATTCCGCCCAAGCCGCCGTGAGGCAAGGAATAGTCCAATGCCCAAGTATAAGGTCTTTGGCGGGCTCCGCAAAGGCTGTATGGCTGACGGGACGGCAGGGTCGCCAACCAAGACAAGCTTCCAGGGCCGGGGCCTTGTGAAAAAGCTCACGAATTCGCCCTATTGGAAATACGGGAGTGGTTCGCCCTCGCGCCTGTCGCGTCGCCTGTTTCATTTCGATGACACTCCGCAATGCGCGCGGGTAGGCGTGGTCGCAGATTGCTTCGGGCGTTCTGTATCCAACTTCCTTTGCCGCAAGGGTTTGCGTACAATGCAGTGTACGGCCGCCAACCAGGCGGACTTGGCGGTACGCAATTGGCATGTTGAGGATTTGTAGAACCACGACCGGCGCCCCAACCCGCAGGGAACGGCCGCGGTCACGGCCATAACCCAGCAGAGAAGCAAATATGAACTTAGCAATGCAAGCGTCGGGCGGATCCGGTTCCATCGGGAAGTTTTTGGCGATCATCGCGGTAGGACTCGTCCTGGCGGCGTATAGCCACCCGGCCGAGGCCCAAGGACGGAGCAACCGAGGCCGCGGAGCCCGGGAGGCCTCTGCCCGCGGTGGCGGTTCCCGAAGCAGCGGCAGTGCCGCACGTGCGTCGAATCCCGCGTCGCGCGGCCGTACGTCGGTTTCCGCAAGCCGGGCAACCCGTTCGAGGCCGCCGGAGCGTTCCGCATCGCGTGGCGGGCCGGCGCGGACCCCGCAGCGCCAGCCCGCCCCTCACTTCGGGCGTTCTGCACCGCCGCGTCCGGAGCCTCGGTCGCCCATCGCGCGCCCGACGCCGCCGGCGATTTCCCGTCCTACCAGCCCGTCGGGGCCTCCAACCAGAATGGGCGGGAATGAGCGGTCGGGCCCGTCGTCTATTGCACGCCCCGATTTTTCTCGCATCGTCCGCCCCAGCCCCAATCGTTCCGAGCGGTCGGAAATGCCTCGAATTGTACGGCCCTCGCCTTCCGTGACCGAGCGTTCCATAACGCCCCGCATCGTCCGCCCCGTCCCTACGCCCACCGAGCGGTCAGAACCGTCTCGGATCGTACGGCCTTCGCCCGGCAGTCGCTCCGACATCCCTCGAATGATTCGCCCCGCACCCAGCCAGGCCGAGCGTTCCGCGCCGAATTCCACATTGGAGCGGGGGTCGGGATCCCCTGAAACGCCTCGCAGTCCGGTTTTCCGCTCCTTCCCAGGGCGGCCGGAAGGCCGAGGCGGGCCGAGTGGCGAGCGGGCGAGGTCGGACGATTCCACGCGTCGGGGTTCGCCGAGCGCCGGCCGCGGCCTAGGCCGGGTGACGCCGCCGATTGCAAGTTCCACTCGCGACTCACGGCAGCCCTCGGGCGGGCCGCACTCGTCCGGTTCGCCGCCCTTGCGCAAAGCGCCGAACTGGGAGCAACTCCGACGCCGGTTGAGCGAGTCGCGCGACGGACCGCCGGCTTCCATGCGTGGCGGAAGCGGCCGAATCGACCCCGGTCGGGGTGCCATCGAAACGCGTCCCGGCCGAACACACCGATTGCACGATTTCGGCCGGTGGCCGTCGGGCGGAAACGACGGGCGTTCCGGCAGGACCGCCTATCCGCACCCCCGATTCTCCGACCGGCTCCGCGATGGGTCGCTGGACCGGTTTGCCCAGGGGCCCACCGCCGAACGCCTGCGCCTCTCGGAGCAATTCGAAGCTCGCAGCAAGGGCGATATTGCCCGCCGACTCGAACTGAGCCACCATTTCGAGGACCGCCACGGCCCGGGCAGGCCGGGTGGTCCAAATGCCTTGCGGACGTCGCCCATTCGCAATTCGCACGACGGGTACCACGGCTCCCACGCCGGCAGGGCCCGGCCGGCACACTACCACGCGAAGTACCCGCACTGGCAGCGGCATTATCACGGCCGGGTCAGCCCTCGGTTCACGGTGAACGTGGTCGTGCATCGATATCCCGGATACCGTTGGTACGCCGGGCCGGTGTACTATCCCCGCTGGAACCCGTGGGTATCCTGGTCGTGGCGCTACCGATCGCACCCTTATTACGATCCGCGGCCCGTCTGGTGCCGCCCGGTGGTCTACGCGGCAGCACCGGTGTGGGTCTGGTGGGAACCGCCGGTATGGCGTCCGCTGCCGGTTGTGGCAGCGGGCACGTGGGTCGACGTGGCGCCGATCGAGATTCCCGCCGCACAGTACGACCTGCAATTGCTCGCGGTGCGCATGGTCGACCCGGGGCATCCGCAGGAGCAGTTGGGGCCTCGGTATCGGGTATGGTTCCGCAACAACAGCGCGGACCCGATCACGAACCCGTTCAGCGTGGTGTTGCTGGCCGGCGACGACGCCGCTTTGACCGAGGGGCTGCCACAGGCAGGGGTGGAAGTGACGGCGATGGAGGCCGGCGACACCCAGAGCGTCGATATCCGCCTTCCTTACGACGTGATGACCATGGCCCGAGACACCGAGGGGCATCCCGCCCCCTTCGCGACACTCCATGTTCTCCTCGACGCGCATCGGACGATTGACGAGCTGGACGAGGAGAACAACGGGGCTACGCTGGCCGCCGACGACATCTTATTGGTCGATCCGGCGCTGTTCGCGGCCGATCCCGGTTCGGCAGCGCCCGGCGGCGAGATCACCCTGGCTGGCGAGGGGCTCGGCCCAGTTCCGGGGCAGGTGCTTGTGTACGTTGGGGGTCGGGAAATGGAGGGGGAAATTGTGGGTTGGTACGACTTGGGCGTCCAGTTCAACTTGCCGAATGTCGCCCTCGCCGGCCCGACCCAGGCCGAGATTGTCGTCGTTCGAAGCGACGGCGCCGCCTCCAACCCACTGCCGATTACCCTCGCTCCTTAAGGTGAGCGGCTTGACCAAAGCAAGCCGGCCGTCTATTGTAAGTCGAAGGGGGACAATCTCCCGAAATCGATTGCAGTAAACGGGAGCCCTGAGCGGAGGTCGGCCGGCTGATGCCACCGATGGTGATTGATCTGAGACGCGCTGAGGATTGGCGCGATGTGATCCACCGGGCGGTCCAGGTGCTGGCCGAGGGGGGGGTTGCAGCTTTCCCCACCGAGACCGTCTACGGTTTGGCCGCCAGTGCCTTGGACGAGTCGGCGGTTGAGCGGCTGCTGGCGACGAAGCAGCGGCCGGCCGGGCAGCCGCTGGCGCTGGCCATCCGTTCGGTCGAGGAGGCGCGCGATTACGCCCCCGACATGAGCCCCCTGGCCCAACGCCTGGCCCGGCGGGGTTGGCCCGGCCCCATCACGCTCGTGGTCGATAACTCGCACCCCGAGAGCCTCGTGCGCCAGCTTCCGGCCGGGGTGCGGCGGTGGGTCTCGCCCAAAGGAACCGTGGGCCTGCGCGTGCCCGGCCACCCGGCCATCCTCGACGTGCTGCATATGTTGGCGGGTCCGCTCGCGCTGACCAGCGCAAACCTTTCGGGAAAGCCCGACGCCGTGACGGCGGAGGAGGTGCTCGAAGCCGTGGGCGAACGGATCGACCTCGTTCTGGACGACGGCGCGTGCCGGTTCGGCCAGCCGTCGTCGGTCGTACGCGTCGACGGCGACCGGTTCGAACTGCTTCGCCAGGGCGTGGTGCCCGAAAAGACGATTCAACGATTGGCTTCCACCATGATTCTACTTGTTTGTACTGGCAATACGTGCCGGAGCCCGATGGCCGAAAGCCTTTGCCGCCAATTGATTGCAGAGCGGCTGGGCATCGCGTCGGGCGAGTTGGAGGACCACGGTGTCATGGTGATGTCGGCCGGCATTGCCGCCATGGTGGGCGGGCGAGCAAGCCCCGAATCGGTCGAGGCGATGAAGGACTACCAACTCGACCTGACCGGCCACGAGACCCAACCGCTCACCGAACCCCTGGTGCGGAACGCCGATTTCATTTATACCATGACCCGGTCGCACCGCGAGGCGATCGTGTCGGAATGGCCGGGCGCGGCGGAACGCACGTACCAGCTCAGCACCGACGGCAGCGACATTTCCGACCCCATCGGCGGCCCGCTGGAACGATATCGCGCCTGCGCCGCGGAAATCCGCCGGCACCTGGAAGCCCGCCTGGAGCAACTGAAACTGCCCCCGCGGGAGCCGTCCCCGTAGTCGGAACATCCGGCTCTCCTTTTGCCCCCTACCCTTCGCCACTGCGTACCATGAACATCGCCATCGGTAGTGACCATCGTGGATTCCATGTCCGCTCGAAAGTCAGCGAGCTGCTGGCCCGGCTTGGGCATACCGTCGACGACGTCGGCACGTTTTCGCCCGAGGCGTGCGACTATCCCGACATCGCATCCCTGGTGAGCGAGAAGGTCGGTTCCGGCGCCGCGGAGCGCGGCGTCCTGATCTGCGGGACCGGTCTGGGCATGTGCATTGCGGCCAACAAGTTTCCCGGGGTTCGAGCGGCTCCCTGCCACGACGACATCACGGCCGAGATGAGCCGGCGGCACAACGACAGCAACGTGCTGTGCCTGCCCGCCGACCTCCTGGGCGAACGCCTCATCGACCGGATGATCGAGCTCTGGCTCGACACCCCCTTTGAGGGCGGCAGGCATGAGCGCCGACTGGAAAAGATCCACAAGCTGGAGGAAGACACGGAAGACTGCCACGAGAAGTGACCGAAACCACCCCTCGCTTTTGTTCAATTTAGCGTGAAGTTGGCGGTCGTAGCGACGGCCGATTCGGAAAACGGGACTTTCGTGCCCTCCGGGCCATGGCGAGCGCTTTCCATTTTGGCTGAGTCTTGCTAAAGTCGAGAGATGGGGATCAGCGCGGGGCACCCGGCCGAGAAACGCGGCGGCGCGTTTCCGCCGGAGGCAAACCGTGCAGTTGCTATCCGCCCGGATCGAGAAAACCAGAGGCAGCGTGCAATGTACGCGTGAAAACGGGGCTGGCTCCTTTTGTGCGAAGCACCCGAAGGGCCGTTCCGGCGAAAGGTGCCTGTCCCGTTTTCGCCGTTTCTCCACGTCGTTTCTGCCGTTCGCCAGAAGCCAGAGGCGCCTTGAATGAGTTCGCGTCGTCCACAAGCCGAAGAAGTCGAATTGCTCCTGCGGAACGCTGAGTTGCGCGACGAATTGGAGCGTTACTTCGACGAGTCGATCAGCCGGGTGAACGTCCAGCACCTGACGCTCGCCGCCGAGAACGACTTCCTGGCCAGCATGCTGGCCTGGGAACAGGCGCCGGTGTTGCCCATCTACCGATGGTTCGACCCCGAGCTTCGTCCGCCGCGTCCGGAATCGCTCAGCGACGACGACCTGCCGCACATCCTCGGGGCGCTGATCCACAAGCTGTATCAGAAGCGGATCGTGCTGGACTTCACCGGCCACCTGAGCGATCGGCAACTATACACGCTCATTTTTCGCGACATCTTGCCGGCCCGCGAAAAGAAGATGGATTGGCCGGCCACGTGGCTGCATTGGGATTGCACCGGTCCGACGGGCGATCCCGAGGTGTGGCTGCGGCATTACGCGACCGAACAGGAGCGCGAGGAATGGGCCGAAATGTACCGGCAGCCGCTCCCGCCTCCTGCCCCGCTGCCCTACCCTCGCGATCTGCCCGGCGAACCCGAGGTTTGACCGGTCTCGCAGCCTTCCGTGAGATCGCCTCCCGTGGGATAGGCTTCCAGCCTGTCAAAGAATTCCATGGAATAGCCTCCCCGCCTGGAACGGAATGCCCGACCAAGGGCGGTTTCTGCCGAGCGGATGAAGTACAATAGGGGTCGTAATCCGCCAACACCCCCGATATCTGGAGGGAGATCCCGTGGAACCGAGGCGAGCATTCGCGTTCACTTGCTGTATCGCTACGGTGCTTTCGGCAGCCATGTGGGCACCTGCGGCCGAATTCGCATTTGACACCGACGCGCCGGGCCGTGTCTCGGCGGCCGTGTACGACGCCCAAGGCCGGCTGCTGCGCGAGCTGCTCCGCGGCGAGCAACTTGAAGCCGGCACGCACCGCCTGCGATGGGACGGCCTCGACCGCGAGGGTAACCCCCAACGCCCGGGAACCTACTCCTGGCGAACCCTGCGCACGCCCGGCTTCCGCGCCCAGTACGTAACCAGCCTGGGCATTCGGCCGGGAACGGCGCCGTACGACACCTGGGTGGGCAACCATGCGGGCGTCGCTTCGGTGGCGGTCGACGCCACCGGCCTGTACGCGGCGGCGACGGTGACCGAAACGGCTCCCGTCCTGCTAAAACAGTCGCTCGATGGGCGAACCCGCCATTGGACGCGCAAACGCAACGACGTCACCCGCGGCCGATTCCAGGGCGGCGTGGCACTGGCCGCCGACGGCCGCGGTCGGCTCTACATGCTGCAACAGAACGGCTACCTCCAGGTGATCGACGCCGCCGAGGGACGCCGGCTGGCCACGTGGGACGTGCTTCCCGCGGGCAAGCAGCGCAACCACGAGGAAGGCAACCAATTCTACCGGCACGGGCAGACGATTGCCGCCGCCGACCTGGCCGCACGAGGCGATACGGTCGTGCTCAGCCGGCGAGAATTAGGGCGGCTCACTTGGCTGAACCCCGAGACCGGCGAGGCCGCCGCAACGCTCGACCTCGACGCGCCTGCCGGCGTGACGGTAGGCACCGACGGGGCCGTGTTCGCCATTAGCGGCTCGCGCGTGGTGGAAGCGACCCCTGAAGGCATCCGGCGCACCGTGGTGGCCGACGGGCTCGACGCGCCCGTACGCCTCGCCTACGATCCGACCGACGACACCCTGCTGGTTGCCGAATGGGGCAAGCGCCACCAGGTACACCGCTTCGCGCTCGACGGCCGTCGGCTGGCCACCCACGGGCGCGAAGGCGGCCGGCAGGACGGCCTGTACGTGCCGACCGATTTCCTCCAGGTGACGGCCATCGCCGCCGACGGCCGGGGTGGCTTCATCATCTCTGAACAAACTCCCGCACCGCGCCGCGTGGCCCGCTTCGACCCCGAGGGAAAACTCCTCGACGAGTGGTACGGCGGACAGCCCTACTACTCCTGGGGCGAACCCGATCCGCGCGAGCCGACCCGGGCGTGGTTCAACCCCGGTAACTGGCTGACCCTGGCGGAAATCGACCCGGCAAGGAATTCCTGGCGCGTGCTCGAAAACTACCGGCAGGATCGGCTGGGAGAGGGACTCGTTCAGCCGGTCACCGAACACCGAGGCCGCTGGCGGGTGCTGTACCGGGGCGACCGCCGCTTCCTGGTCAGCGAAACCGTTCCGCAAGTGCTCCGGCATGAGCCCGGCGGGCTGAATGCCGTCGCCCTGGTGAGCAACCAGCCCGAGCGGGTGCGGCAGGCCGCCGAGCGGGCCGGCTATCGGGGCGAAGCGCAGGCGTACCGCTGGATCGACCGCAACGGCGACGGTGCGGCCCAGCCCGACGAGTTCACGTTCTCCTCATCGCCACAGGTTCCCGAGGGACGCTCGGTTTCCGACGACTTCGACGTGGTAGGCATTACCTCGGGCGAGGAAGAGGGGCGGGCGTACGTCCACATCACGAGCACTCGGCCGCGGTGGACCGAATTCGCCCCGGTGTATCCGATAGGCGAGGAACCCGGCGTGAACGACGTCGTGGCCGACCTGACCGTCGACAGCCCCGCCGGCACGGGCGGTACCCGCGGCGCCGGCGCCTATCGCGACCGCGCCGGCAACTACTACGCCCATTTCAACACGAGTGCCGACCGGCACGGTGAAACCTGGCCGACGCTTTGGGGTGGCCAGAGCCGCTTCGTGCGCGTCGATGCCGACGGCAACGAGCGATGGCGCGTCGGGCGCCACGCGATCCACGGCGGGCTCGGACAATCGCCGCACACGACGCCCCCGGGCTACCTGCACGTGCCGGCGGCCATTATCGGCGAAGTACGTAACACCGTCGTCCTCACCGACCGCGTTGAATGGATGGGGAAGGTGTGGACCAAGGACGGGCTGTACGTGGGCAACGTGCTCGACGGGCGCGTCGACGACGGCCTGCCCGACGTCGTCTACTACTGGTGGCGCACACCCGACGGCACGGAGGCCATCGTCACCAGCGACAACGCCACCGGCGGCGCAATTGTCGAGGACCGCGAGGGCACCGTCTGGTTCTTCACCCAGGGACGCAACAGCGTTCCCGTGTACAAGATCCACGGGTGGGAAGGCTGGCAGCGGCAGAGCGGCACGCTGAGCATCGAGCGAACCCCGCCGCATGCAGCACGCCGGGGCACCGGCCTGACCGCCGCCTACTACCTCCCGGCCGAAGCCGCGGGCACCGAGAGCGAACCCGAGCGCGGCGAACCGTCGCTGCGCGCCGCTTCGTTTGCCGTCGCCGGCGAGCCGCAGGCCGTGCGGGTCGAGCCGCGCGTGTGGCACGGCAGCCCGCGGGGTCGGCCGGTTTACCACGAAGTCATCGACGGGTTTCCGACCGGGCCGGCGGTCGACTGGTCGCGCGGCGTTCCGCCGCTCGGCGCCGCCCGAGCCGAGCAGCAGGCCGAACCGTTTGCCGTGCGCTGGACCGGGCAAATCGAGGCCCCATTGACCGAGCCTTTCACCCTGTCGATATACGCCCGCGGTGGAGTGCGATTGTGGGTCGGCGGGCGACAAGTCGTTTTCGGCTGGAACGAGGGGGCGCAGCGCCGCGAAACAGTTCCAATCCCGTTCGAAGCGGGACGACGCTACGATGTGCAGCTCGACTTCTACAGCACCCAGCCGGCCCCAGCGGCGAGCCTCAACTGGGAATCGCCCAGCCTCGACCGCCGACGCATTCCCACAGAACACCTTTACCCCGAGTTCGGCCGGGCTCCCAGTGAGCAGACCCGCCGGCCGGCCACCGAGCCGATCGGAGCCGATACATTCGACGCAACCAACATCCCGGGGGAGCACCGGCGGCATTATACTTCGGGCCTGCGGCAGCGAGGGCTCGGCATTTCGGGGGCCTGGCTGCGTTACGACGGACTGGAGTTCGGCGATGGCGTGTCGGGCCTCCGCGTTCGCGGCTCGGGCACGCCCGCCGGTCGGAACGAGTTCGCCGTCACCCTGGCGTTCCGCCTGGGCTCGCCCGAGGGTCCCACCATCGCCCAGCTTCGCTTCGACCCCGACGCAGGCAACCCGCCTGATCATGCGCCGCTAAGCCGGCCCGTTCGCGGTGTGCACGATTTGTACCTCGTCAACACGACGCCCGAGAAGTGGCATTTCGTGCGTCTTGAGCAATTTGTCTTTGAGTGACCCGATATTTGGAGAAGTTATGATTCGTTCACGATTCGCAGTGTTGTTGGCGTGCGGCCTGGTTGCGTTGCTCAGTGTTGCCACGGCCATGGCGGAAGAGACTCCCATCGAGCAGGTGATTGGGGCCACGTTCCGAATGACCAACGGCAAGACATCGGCCACGGCGTTTCTCGTTGCGATGGAACCGGCCGAGGGTCAAGAGCGGGGGCAAACCGTGCTCGTGACGGCGGCTCACGCCTTGGAGCAGATGCCGGATACCGCCTGCAAGCTGATCCTCCGTGTCGAGGAGGCCGACACGTACGCACGGCAGGAGGCGGAAATTGCCCTGCGGGCCGACGGTAAGCCGCGCTGGGTGCGCCACCCCGAGTTGGACGTGGCCGTATTGCCCGTCGACTTGCCCGAAAAGACCGCGGCCCGCCCCTTGAGTGTTCGGCAGGTGGCCGACGCGGCGTGGGCGTCGGAGCGGAAGCTGCGCGTGGGCGGCGACGTGTACATTCCCGGATATCCCGCTACGCTGGAGGGGAACGAGGCCGGATGGCCGGTTCTGCGCCGGGGCTTCGTGGCAACGCACCCGCTCCTGCCTTTGGAAAACGCTCAGAAGATGTTCGTCAACGCGGCCACCTTCGGCGGCGACAGCGGCGCGCCGGTCGCGTTTCTGTACGGAGACGAAGTAAGGATCGTCGGACTCGTCACCGGAATGCAGCGGCAAACGTCCCGATCGAAAATGACGTTCGAGGAACACGTTTCCCACATGCCCATGGCGCTGGCCATTACCGTGCAAGCGCCCTTCATTTGCGATACGATCGAGTTGCTGGGAAAGCAGGAGGAGAAAGAAGAAGAACAGCCCCACGACCGGGAGGAAGACAAGCCGGAGGACGACGAGAAGGATGGTGAAGAGGAGGGACAAGAGGACGAGGCGTGAAGAGTACGTACTCCTCACGCTCCGCGTGAGGTTGCGATGACCCTTCTGCGTCGAATCTCGCGCAGTCCAATGCCTCGCGTCATCGGCCGCCGTGCGACGCTCCGCGAGGCCGGACGACTAACACGGGCGGAGCTTCACGCGGAGCGTGAAGAGTACGTACTCCTCACGCTCCGCGTGAGGTTGCGCTGACCCTTCCGCGTCGAATCTCGCGCAGTCCAATGCCTTGCGTCATCGGCCGCCGTGCGACGCTCCGCGAGGCCGGACGACCAACACGGGCGGGGCTTCACGCGGAGCGTGAAGAGTACGTACTCCTCACGCTCCGCGTGAGGTTGCGCTGACCCTTCCGCGTCGAATCTCGCGCAGTCCAATGCCTTGCGTCATCGGCCGCCGTGCGACGCTCCGCGAGGCCGGACGACCAACACGGGCGGGGCTTCACGCGGAGCGTGAAGAGTACGTACTCCTCACGCTCCGCGTGAGGTTGCGA
>CAYPWB010000042.1:17507-24345 GCA_964414315.1 uncultured Planctomycetaceae bacterium
AGCTTCACGCGGAGCGTGAAGAGTACGTACTCCTCACGCTCCGCGTGAGGTTGCGATGACCCTTCTGCGTCGAATCTCGCGCAGTCCAATGCCTCGCGTCATCGGCCGCCGTGCGACGCTCCACGAGGCCGGACGACCAACACGGGCGGAGCTTCACGCGGAGCGTGAAGAGTACGCAAGATCACTCCTTCGGCATCCGCGCCATCAGCCGGTCCAACTCGGCGGCTATTGTCTTTGGATCGGCCTTTTCGATCAGGTACCTGTCCCTCCCGTCTGGATCAGGAGTGAAACGGGTCACACCGTCTTCCGCTCGAACCCGGCCGGGCGGGGAAAGCGACCAGTACTCGCCGACGCCGCGCACCGCGAACAGCACGGCCGACTGATCCCAGCTTTCCCGCGTGCCGCCGACACGGCCCCGGTACAGTTCATACGCGCGGCGGACGGGGCTGGCGGCCGGGACGTCGGCCAGTGTTGAACCGGTGTGGATCGCCGCGCCAATCTCCCAGCCGCTGAAGACGATGGGCGTCGGCCAGTGCTCGACGGCGTAGGTGGAGGCGGGCGCGTCCCAAACCAGGTTGGCTTCCGTCTGCCGCTTGCGGAAATTGCCGCCCATGCAAACCCAACGGCGGACCTTCTGCTGCACCAGGTCCATTCCGCTCCGATCGCTGTGCCGGTCGGCCTCGCTCAGCAGCAAGTTCCGCAGGTTGCTCTTGTAGCCGATGGTGACGATGATCACGCTGCGGTCCGGCTGCTCGGCCAGGATGCGCCGGTACAGGCTCGCGGCGTCGGGCGCGTCGTCGCCGCTTCGAAGCGTGCCGGGGAAGGCCTCGGCCACTTGCCGTGCATAACGCGAGTTGCGAAGCACCGCTTGCCCGGGGCACGACGGCCGGGCCACCGGCTCCCCCTTGACGTTGCCGATGGGCAGGTCGCCCCGCCCGTAGTAGGTATTAACACGATCGGCGCAGGCCGCGCTGTGCGGGTTGGCGGCCGAAATCATCACGGCCAAAATCCTTGCTTCGCCCAAA
The DNA here is from genome assembly GCA_964414315.1 of uncultured Planctomycetaceae bacterium. Lineage (GTDB taxonomy): Bacteria > Planctomycetota > Planctomycetia > Pirellulales > Thermoguttaceae > PWXP01. Next base: position 18,533 of record CAYPWB010000042.1, read on the forward strand.
TCAGCCAGCGCGTGCAGCAGCGCCAGCGCGCCGACGTCGTCGACGTCGCTTTCCATATCGGCATCGAGAATGACAGACACCGGTTCGGCCATCGCACGGGATCCGGCCCCGAACGTGCTGAAAAGTGCGAAGATGGTGCAAGCCGCGAATCGGGGAAATATCCTCATGTTGGTTCCTCATTTAATCTTCACGCTCCGCGTGAAGGCAGCGTAATTCCTGCCCGCCGCAGCCCGCACCTCCGCGGTCGGCCGTTCGGGGCATTGCGCCGGCCGGCCCTTGCAAGCATACGGTCCGGTAACTTCACGCGGAGCGCGAGAAGTACGTGGAACGCTTCCGCGCCGGCTCAGGTGTCCAGTATAGTAGGGAGCACCACACGAGGCAAACCGTTGCGGGCCGGGCGACTCGTGCTTGCCTTCGTGCCCCTCGCCAAAGATCAATAAGGGAATCGTCGTGCATTGCGTCTGCCGGAGTGATGCTGAGAAAGCGGCGATTCCGGGTCGTTCGGCCCCCGAATTGTACCGGCCTGCGCAGAGCGGCAGGGTCGCCGACCGATACAAGCTTCCCCTCGACGGCAGGACCAGGGCGTTGTGGAAAAGTTCCGGAACTTGCAAATCAGCAATACGGAGGGATGGGATAGCCAAACCCTCCATTGGACTGGAAGCTCTTGCCCTGCCCGTCCGCGGTCCGAAGAATGCAATATGGTCGGTGGAATACAGCGGCGAGGGACGAGAACACAAAGAAGGTTGGCTCTTTCACTTCCCAGGTGCAGAATCGCCTGGCGCGTGAGTGCATCGAGGTTGCTGCGACTGCTGGAAACCTAACCATGCGCCGAAATTCACGCATTCGGCACCCAAAAACGGGAGAATCAGAAAGCAACTGATGGCCAATCCCACAACACCTTCGGAATCTCAAAGCCCGTCCCGTCCAAGGCGCCGCTCCGGCCTGCCCGGTGGGCTCAAAGTGTGGACGGTGCTTGCGGTGGTGGTGGGAAGCGCCGCGATGCTGGCCGCCGGAGCCGGGTTGGGTTACTGGCTGGCCGGGCGGCGGCCCGATGCCGCCGCGACCGATACCCCTACGCCCGAGGCCCATACGATCTGGACCTGCTCGATGCATCCTCAGGTGCAATTGCCCGAGCCCGGCCAGTGCCCGATCTGCTTCATGGACCTCATCCCGCTGGAGGACGACGACGTCGGGCTGGGACCGCGCGAACTGCGAATGTCGGACGCGGCCATCGCCCTGGCCGACATCCAAACCACCCCGGTTCGGCGGCAGTACGTCGCCAAGCCCGTGCGCATGGTCGGCAAGATCGACTACGACGAAACCCGTCTGGCCACGATTACCTCTTGGGTGCCCGGCCGGCTCGACCGCCTCTACGTCGACTACACCGGCGTACGGGTGCGCGAAGGCGACCACCTTGTTTCTCTGTACAGCCCCGAACTGATTGTGGCCCAGCAGGAGTTGCTGTTGGCTCACCGCGCCGCACAACGCGACGAGGAACGGGGCGAAGCGCAACGCGCGACCGCCCAAGTGGAGCTGGCCGAAGAGAAGCTGCGGCTCCTCGGCCTGCTCGATCGGCAAATCGAGGAGATCAAGCAACGCGGCACGCCGTCCGATCACCTGACCATCTACGCGCCCACCGGCGGCGTGGTGGTAGAACGGCACGCCACCGAAGGAATGTACGTCGATACGGGCACGAAAATCTACACCATCGCCGACCTTTCCCAGGTGTGGGTCTTCCTGGACGCCTACGAGAGCGACGTGCCCTGGCTGCGTTTCGGGCAGGAGGTCGAGTTCACCACCGAAACCTATCCCGGCGAGGTGTTCCGCGGACGTATTGCGTTCATCGACCCGGTGCTCAACGAGGAAACGCGCACGGTTCAGGTGCGAGTGAACGTGCCGAATCCCGACGGGAAGTTGAAGCCCGGCATGTTCGTACGCGCCCTGGCCCGCAGCCGCTTGGCGCAGGGCGGCAGGGTGTTCGATTCGTCGCTGGCGGGCAAGTGGATTTCGCCCATGCATCCCGAAATCGTCAAGGACGGCCCGGGTCAGTGCGATATTTGCGGCATGGACCTCGTACCGGCTGAAGAACTCGGGTTTGTCGCACCGGAGCAACCCGAGGAGGCCCCCTTGGTCATTCCCGCCACCGCGCCGCTGATCACCGGGCAGAGGGCGGTGGTGTACGTACGGCTGACCGTGGAGGGCGAACCGGTGTACGAGGGGCGGGAAGTGGTGCTCGGTCCGCGGGCGGGCGACTTCTACCTGGTGCGGCGTGGCTTGCAGGAGGGCGAGTTGGTTGTAACCCGGGGCAACTTCAAAATCGACAGCGCCCTGCAGATTCAGGCCAAGCCGAGCATGATGTCGGTCGAGGTCGACGCATCGCTGGACGTGCCCGATAGCTTCCGAAAGCAGCTTGCCCCGTTGTACGACCAGTACCTGAACCTCCAGGAGGCGCTGGCCGACGACCGCGCCGAGGATGCACATGCGTACTGGCAGGCAGTGCAGGCCGCCATGAAAGAACTCCCGCACGGCGCCGTCGACCCGCGTTTGAACGAAGCATGGACCACCGCCCGAGACGAGTTGGAGGCACGGGTGAACGCCGGCGCGGACATCGAGGCCATCGGGCGGATGCGAGCGCAATTCGAGCCGGTTTCCGAAGCGATGCTCGATGTGGTGCGAACCTTCGGCCATTCCGGCGAACAACCCCTGTACGAAGCCCACTGCCCCATGGCGTTCAGCAACCGGGGGGCCTCGTGGCTTCAGGCGGGCGAGACCATCGCCAATCCGTACTTCGGCCACGCGATGCTTCGCTGCGGCGACATTCTCCGCCCGTTTTCACCGGGGCAACCATCCGGGAAACAACGAGCCAAACCGGACGCCCCCCACCCAGCGCCCGCGCAACACGACCCTTGAATTCCGGCACACCCAGGCCCTTGCAAGGTGCCCGCCCTGCTGCTACGCTAGGGGCGCTTCCGGAAAGTCGTTTTTTTCCAGTCAAACGGGCGATGCGGAGGGATCAACGCATGCAAGACGGCATCGACATCGAGGGACAAGTCGACAAACTCAAGGACGCGGCCGGAGGGCTGCCGGACAATTGGCTCGCATGGGTGATTGTCGCCCTGGTGGTCATCATCGTGCTGTACCTTGCCCTGAAGGTACTGACCGGCAAGCGGAAGCGGCCGCCCCAGGTGCCCGACCTGGCGATCGACGTGATGGCCCTGGGGAGCCAGGGACCGCCGGCCGGGGCCCCGGTCCTCGAGTTCTACAATACGCCCGTCCGCCTGGCCGCCGTGGTGCTGGCCCCCGCGGGCCGAGTGCGCGAACTGCCGTCGGACGCGGACCTGGCCGATACCTACGATGCCATCCTGCCGGGGCTGGCCAAGGTGGTCGAAACGCACCGGCCGCTGGTCCGCCGCTGGCCGCCGCAAATGAGCGCTAAGGGGTTCGCTCACACCGTCTTCCAACACTGCCGCCTGCCCGGCGAAGGCGGTAAGGGCTCGCCGTGGAGCACCGTTGCAGGGTTGTTCAAGATCGAAGGGCAGCCACTCATGGCCGGCCTGATCCTGCGTTCGTCGCAGCCGACCAGCCACGGCCAGCAAACGGTCGAAAACCCCGACGGATGGCCCTCGTGCCTGCGTGTAAAGGGAGCGTAAGGCGATCGCAGCACAACACCTGGAAAATGGCGACTCGGAGAGTCGCCCACTGTAGCACGACTCTCCGAGTCGTGAATCCGGGAAGAGAGCGGCGACTCGGAGAGTCGCCCTACAGTTTTCCAATCCGTCACTTTCGCGTCTGCGCAATTTAACCCCCGCATACTACCCGGCCATGGTGCGTTCCCCTGCCGAGCTTCGCCGCGACGCGCTTCGCATTTGGCACGCCGGGGTCGAGGCGGTCCACAGCGATCGGCTGGTACGGGGCGCCATGCGAGTGGAAGCCGACACCCTTTGGCTGGGCGAGAAACCGTTGGCCCTGGACGGCATCGGCCGCATTGCCGTCGTGGGCGGGGGAAAAGCCGGGGCCGGCATGGCCGCGGCCGTCGAACACATTCTCGGCCAGCGGCTGATGGAGCACAAGCGGTTGCACGGCTGGCTCAACGTGCCGGCCGATTGTGTCCGCCGGCTCCAGCGCATTCACCTGCACGCGGCCCGGCCGGCCGGCGTGAACGAGCCTCGACCCGAGGGCGAACAGGGCGCGCGCGAAATCCTCCGCATTGTCGAATCGCTCGGGACCGACGACCTGTGCCTGTGCCTGATTTCCGGCGGCGGCTCGGCCCTGATGCCGGCGCCGGTCGAAGGCGTCAGCCTTGCGGAGAAGTTAGCCGTCACCCGACTGCTCAGCGCGACCGGCGCGACGATCAATGAGTTGAACACGGTGCGCAAACAGCTTAGCCGGTTGAAAGGGGGCGGGCTGGCCCGCGCGTGCCGCGCCGGGCGGCTCGCGGCGCTGATCATTTCCGACGTGTTGGGCGATCCGCTCGACGTGATCGCCTCCGGTCCCACCGTGCTCGACGACCGGTCGACCCCCGCGGCGGCCCTGGAGGTGCTCGAACGCTTCGGCGCCCGCGAAAGCGTACCGCAGGCCGTGTTCGACTACCTTCGGCAACGGGCCGACGCATCCGGCCGAGGGAACGAGCAGGTCGCAGCCCCCACGGCTTGCCCGCAAATCCGCAACCTCATTATCGGCAACAACGCCACGGCGGTCGACGCAGCCGGGCGCGAGGCCGAACGGCTGGGCTATTCCGCCGCCATGACGAGCGCCACGGAGTCGGAGGGCCTGGCCGACGAGGTGGGCCGGCACCTGGCCGACATGGCCCTGTCGATGCGCGACCGCGACGCCGGCTCGACGCACGCACCCGACTGCCTCATCACCGGCGGCGAGCCGGTGGTGCAGCTTGCCGCCGAGGCCGACCGCGGGCTGGGCGGACGGAACCAGCAGCTTGTGCTGGCTGCGCTCCGGCAGCTTGCCGCCGACGGTGCGCGGGGCATCGCCCTGCTATCGGGCGGCACCGACGGCGAAGACGGCCCCACCGACGCGGCCGGGGCGCTGCTCGACGCGGAGGTCGTCCGCGCCGCCGCCGGGCGGGGCCTCGACCCGGCCCACTACCTGGCGCGCAACGACGCCTACCATTTCTTCGAACCCCTGGGCGCCCTGATCCGAACCGGCCCTACCCATACCAACGTGTGCGACCTCCGCGTGGTTGTTGTCCAATGAACGCATGGCCTTCCACCGTTCGCAAGCCGGCCGACGGGAGTCATCCCCGAAGTTTCCCGAATTCTCTGGAACAATCCGATGAACAAACCTGACCGATTTCCGGGCCGTCTTCGCAGCGTGGTTGCCTTGGCGGCGCTGGCGGCGGTGTTCGTCGCGGCGGGCGTCTGGCTGCGTTGGCTTCGCGGCGTTCCATGGCTCGACCGCGTCGTGGCGCTGGCGGCGGCCGTGGCCGTCTATGTCTTTCTGGCGTTCGTGCTGTTGCGACTCTTGTCGATTGCCGACAGCCGCGCAGCCGCCCGCAGGGCGCGGCAAGCCGTTCGCAGGGCTCGGCAGCAGGAAGCCGAGATCCCATCGGACCAGGGCGTTGCGGAAGAGCCGCCGCAGCGGCCCGGCAAGGTCCGCTTCGAGGTCATCCGGCGGAAGATCATCCCGTTCCGCTGGTAGAGCGGCGCCAGCCGTGGGACAAGCTTCCAGCTTGTCTTCTCTCGACAAGCTGGAAGCTTGTCCCACGGGCTCATGCCCCGTCGGCTTCCGCTTGGGCCAGTTCGGCGCCGTACTGGCCGTCTTGGCAGATGGCGGCGAAGTCCTCGGAGAAGGGGGGCGGC
>CAYPWB010000043.1:0-15215 GCA_964414315.1 uncultured Planctomycetaceae bacterium
CAGGTCGGCCACTTGGATGCCGCTGTGGCCGATCAGGATGTAATCCTGCGTGGCCTTGTTCCGATAGCAGCGGTGGTGATGCTGGGTGCGTTGGAAGGGCATTTGATCGACAATTTCGCCTGTTTCCAGATCGAGCGCGACCGCGCCCCGGCCCTCCTCAAGAAAGTTCGTCGTGGGAACGGGAATGCCCGTTGTCACAATCCCGTCGGCATTTCTTCTGCTGCCTTCCCAGGTCGACTTGAGCATGGGAAGGGTCCAGGCTTTGCCGTCCATCACGAACAGATCGGCCGCCGCGCCGAAACCCATGGAGCCCCGGTTCTCCCACAGCTTCTTTCCGGTTCGCGTGTCGTAGCCGCGAATCCGGTTCCACTCCAGACACACTAACACGTCGGCCTGTGCTACGACGGTGGGGGTGTAGGCTCGGATGAAGAGCCCCCTGCTCTCCTGCGGCGACGACCACACAGGACGCCCCGTGGCGGCATCGGCACAATGCACGTTGTCGTCGTCGAGATAGAAGATCCTGTCGCCGAAAGCACAAAGCGAAACGGGAACGAGATGCCGAAGATTTTCGCCTTCAATCGTCCAGAGCCTCCTGCCCGAGTTTGCGTCGTAGGCGACGATGGACTTGTCGGCCGCGGGCTCTTCCTTCACCGACAATTCCCAGTAGCCGAAAGCATTGTAGCTCTGCTTCAGGTGAAATGACGGATCTCCGACGACCGCGAGTATCATGCCGTTGTGGTAAACGATTTCCTCGGTGTTCTCCGAGCCTTCATAGGTCAGCAGCGTCCTGCCGCTTGCGCCGTCGAGTTTCGCGACCGGGGCGCACAAGCCGAGCGTTGCGAACACGTGATCTCCAATCGACACAAGCCTGCGGGGCAGTTCCGCCGGCCCGACGCGGAAGTAGTGAAGATGCGGCATCCACCGGGGGATGTCGCGCTTCCAGAGGAGTTTGCCGTTGAAGGCATCGCGGGCGATGAGCTTCCAGCTTGCCGGCCGATGCATGAGCGACGTGGGACCCTCGTCGAAGATATAGAAAACCCGGCCGCCGCTGGACGTCATGGCCGAAAGGCTTGCCAGTGCGTCGTGATGTCGGGCGCGGCGCGGGCCGGCATACCACTGCAAGTGGTGCGGGCGGCGCACTTTTCTATCCTTGGAAACCGCGTTGCCCGAGGCGTCATAGAGAAAGTGCGTCCATTCATCGATCTCCGCCGGCACGGGCTTGATGTATTTCAACCACCCCTCCAAGTCCGGCAGGGCTTGCAGGTCGAGGGTCCCGTATGCGGCGTTCATCCGGTTCGATGCCTTGAAGAGCAGCACGCCGCGAGGCGCCAAGACTCGCAGCAGTTCATCCCTCGACACCTGGCCCGCCCCGCCCTGATTGTCGAGGATGACCAGATTCACCATGTTGTCGGCGTAAGGGAGGTTCTTCCCGTCAAACCGCTCGGCCCATACCTTGCCATAGATGCCGAAGGCTTCGATGGTGGCTTTGGCCTTCTTGACGTTTGCGGCATCGGTGTCGAGCCCGTGAATGAGGAGCCGCTCGTCCTTGTGAAGGGCAGCGGTCAGGGTCCCGTCGCCGCACCCGACATGCACGGCGATACCGCCGCTTATGCCGGAAGCCCGCATGATCTTCTCTGCAGGCGGCGCAGCATCGGTGTTCGCGAAGGCGGTTCCGCCGAATGAGCAAGCGGCGACGAGCAGGAAGGGGATCGTTTGCTTCATCGTGTTGTCCTGGCTTGAGGGCATGCGAGGGGGCAGTCCCCCGGGAACGGCTACCGGCATTATGACAGCGATCCAACAGACAGGCAACGGGCGATCGTTCGCAGACGGCCGCCGGAGCGGTCCGGACGCAGGAAGGTGAAAGCTGGGCTGATCGTGCGTCGTGCCGGCCCCGGCTGCCCTGGGCATCGCCTCTGTTGTTGTACACAAGCTGCGCACAAACCATCGCGGGGCACGAAGAGGACGCAATCCAACACGTCGTGGACGTGATACACCCCAGCCCAGAGAAGTAGAATGGCAGCTTCGTCGCCCGTCAGCCGTTGAACAGCAGGCACAGCACGTCGAGGGCTTGGACGGCCCGGGCGGGGTTGCGGATGCCGTCGGAATCGACGCAGCCTTCCCAAATCGACATGGCGTAGCGAAGGTACTGCTCCCGCGATTCACTCAGCAGTTCCTCGCCCAATTCCTCGGCCACGGCGGGCCAGTACTCCCGAAGCGACTCCATGGCCGTACTCTCGCCGCCCATGGCCTCGTACACCAGGTCGTCGAGCCGTTCCAGCCGTTCGAGGACCTCGGGAGCGTCGGGGTCGAGCACGGTCGAAGGCGCCGCAGAGGGAGCAGCCACGGTGCCGGCGGTCGTTTGTCCGCTCTTCGTGAACTGCCGGTGCGCGGCGTGGGCGTGCTGGATTTCAGGAGTTGCCGCACATGGCGGGGCCGTTGGCGCGTCCTCGCCGCCCGAGGGCACACCCGGCAATTCGGCCGGAACCCCGGTCCCACCGTACAACTCGGAGGCGTCGATGTCTTCGAGCAGTTGCAGACCCAGCGCTTGGAGGTCGCCCGGCGTGAACTCATACCGCCGCTTCGACAGTTCGGCAGCCAGCAGTCCCGTGCGATGCGTCGCCAGCACACGGCCGACGAACTTCGGCCAACCGTCCAGCGGAACCCCGGCAGAGGCCGCAGGCGCCGCCGCATCGAACACGGTCACCCGGGCGTGCTGGGCGATCCAACGGTGCTCGGCCGGGTCGGTGGAGAGTCCGAGCACGCGGAGCGGCCGGCGCGAAGAGTATTTCAGCCCCGTGGCAAAGGAGAGCTCGGGGCGCGTGTGCGGGGGCAGGCAGTTGATCAATCCGGCAATCAGGTCGGCGGTCCACTCGCCGCCGGCCACGGCGAGGCATTCGGCGGTCATCGCCGACTGCACGAGGGCGGCGATCCGATCGGGGCCGAACTGGGTTGCCAGGCGCGCGAGCAGGTTCTGGTCGACCGGCGCCGCCCCGCCCACCAACGACAGCGGCGGCAACTGTTCCGGCACCGGATCGAATACTTGAAACATGCCGCCGGCGACGGCCGCGCGCACCACCGCGAAGGCGTTGTTGGCGAAGCGGCGCAGCACGTCGGGCGGCACGATCAGGCACTGGGTGTACACGCGGTGTCCACCGCGGCCGCTGTACTCGAAACCGGCCGGCACGGTGCGCGAAACGCAAAACGCGCCGCTGGGCAGGGGATGGAAGTTGACGCTGGCGGCGTCGGGGCCCACGTCGCGAAGCGAATCGTGCGATGGTCCCCACGCGGCCAGTTGGCGCGCGTCGTCCTCGGCAAGGCCTCGGCTTCGGCCCGCCAATTGGTAGCCGGCCGCGCGATGCGTCCGGGCCGACGTGAATACGGCTTGTTCGATATTCGCCATGGGCAACGTTTCTTCTTGCGGTTACTTCAGTTGGTCCAAAAGCCACGCAAACGGCTCGACGATTCCATGCGGCTCGATGCGAAGCGGCGCCAGCACGCGGCCTTCGGAGGGCGAGTCCAACGTGGCGCAGGCCCCCGCCACGCCGGAAGCGAAAAAGCGGTGGCCCGGAAAACATTCCTGACACTGCTGCCAAAGACCCGGCGCATGGCAGCGCGCGAACTCGGCCGGGTCCGCGCGGCATTGGTCGCACTGATCGGCCTTGGTGAACACGACGGCGATGGGCCGTTGCGTCCAGCCGCGGCGCGTCTCGTCGGCCAATTCGCTCAGGTAGCTGAGCAGTTTCATCGCGAAATAGTCTTCCTGCCGCGTGCCGTCCTTGATGCGAACCGCGTCGACGAGAATCAGGGCCGCCCGGCACTTCTTCAGGAAGGCATCGATGATGCGGTAGCTGTGCGGGTGGTCGACCTCTTCGAGCATCGCTTCGCCGGCCATGTCGGGCATGATGAGTTCCAGCGGCTGTTTCTGCTTCGGCCTGCGAATTTGGCAGTGGACCCAGTTCCACCGGTCGGGCTCGTTCGGCGTCTTTTCCGGAAACCGGCACGAGGCCAGCGCGGCGATGGTCGTTTGCTGGAGCGTAATGGAGAACGCGCCGCGGGCCAGCAGCTTGAGCCGGTCGGGCTGGTGCGAAAGCAGATCCATGAGCATGCCCAGGTACACCGTCTTCCCCGCACCGCTGGCGCCCATCGTGGCCACCATGCGCGGTTCGGCGTTCTGTGTGGCCGCCTGGTGCGCCAACGCCATGGGCGCCAGGCATCGCGTGCACACTTCCGCGTCGAGCGTGTTGTCGGTCTCGCACACGTAACAAGGGATGGGCAGGGCATACTGCGCCAACCGGTACGACTCCAAGGGCTGGATGACCGGGAATGTCATGAGCAAGTCTCCTGGGCCGATTCAAGCAGGGCGCCGGGCGCAGCCTCGGCTGCCCGAGCCGCCTGAGGCTCCTGCGCGCCGGCGCCCGTGCTTTCGGTTCGCCCTTCGGGGTGCGCCAGAACGAGGTCGCACACGCCGACGGCGCAGCGGAATCCGATATTGTGTTTTCGGCGCAACGGGCTGTCGCCGCTTTGGAACTGGCACGTTGCCTGCTTGTCGAAATAGGTGTCGAATGCGCCGCCGCGCAAACTTTTCATCGGTTCCGTGGGGACCAGCCGCCCGTCGGGCGTATCGAGGCCGCGGAAACTGCCGCCGGTCCATTCCCACACGTTTCCGATCAATTGGTACACACCGCCTACGCTCACGCCGTCGGCGAACTCCCGTACCGAAACAATGCGGTCCGGCCCGGAACCCCAAAGGTTCGCTTTGCTTCGATCGATCGTGTCGCCCCAGGGATAGCGGCGCTGGCCGTGGGCGGCCCCGCCGGGCAGCGGCCAGGCGCCGGCCTTGACCCACTCGGCGTCGCTGGGCAGGCGCTTTCCGCACCAGCGGGCGTACGCCGCCGCCTCGTACCAACTGACGCCGACCACCGGATGGTCTTCCTCGCCCTCCAGGTACACGCCGTCCAGCCAGTACCGCGGGCCCGGTTTGCCGCTCCGGTCCGTCATGGCCAGCACGGCGGTCCAGACGGCCGGATCCCAAAGGGCCACCTGCTCGTATCCCCCGCCGGCCACAAACTCGTAGAACTGGCGGTTCGTTACGGGATACCGGTCCAGGAATACCGACGCCACGTGCACCACGCGCGCCGGGCTCGACGGCTCCTCCTCGTCGGCACGCTGCTGCCAGTCCGGCGGTTCTCCCACCGGACCCAAGACGATTTCGCCGTCGGGCACCAGCGCCATTTTGTCGCTGAGCGATTCGATGACGCGTCCAAATTGCGAGGGCGACAGATTCGCGGCCAGTTGCGGGCGCAACAGGAGCGCGTGGCGTCCTTGGGCCAGCATTTCGTCGACCAAGGCGTCGGGATCGGTCGGATCGTCCGGGGCGGGGCGAACGGCCGGCCGCGCAGCACGCGGCGAAGCCGCCGGCTCCGAAGCAGGCCTGCCGGAACACCCCCGGTTTCGCCGCGAGGCGGCCCAGAAAAGCAGATAGCCCAAACCGGCCGTCCCACCCCCGAGCGGAACCGGTCCCGCCTCGCGCCCCAGCGCCAGGCAAACTAAGGAGAGCAGCAAAATTACCGCGGGGGTCCACGCGTTCCGGGCTCGCCACATGCTGGTTGCTCAACTCGGGTTGAAGTTCAGTACGGAGGCCGGCTCACAGAATCGATCGGCGTTGCGAGGCACTCGGAAGAGAATGGTCTTCCGCGACAAGGCTCCGCATTGCACGCTCGTGGTTGTCGGTCCATGGGTTATTCCTTGCTCGGCCCGCGCCGCCGGGCCGCATCGCTCTGAAGCAACTCGAACTGCGCCATCACCGAGTTCAAAACGGGGTCCGCCGCGCCGGTGGTCTTGGCGGGACGGGCTCGGGGCGCTTCCGGGGGGGCTGCGGTCACGGGGGCCGACGGTTCTTCCACGCGTTCCGTCAGGCGGTGGCTCATCTGCTGAAGTGCCCGCCGCATGCTCTTCAGTTCTCGCGACCATTGAGCCTGCTGTGCGTCGGCGTCGCGCTTCTGCTGCGCGAGTTCCTCGCTCAATTCGGCCGCCCGGTTCCGTACCGCTTCCAACTCGCGCTCGAGAATGGTGCGTTCCTGCTCCCACAGTTGCTGCTGCCGCTGAAGCTCGGCAAGCTGCCGTTCGCGCGATTGCTCGCGCGCCTCCACGGCCTCCGAGGCCGACTCGAGCCGCGAGAACACGCCCGAGAAGAAATCGACGTACTCGCCACAAAGGCCTCGAACGCTCCCCAGCGCGCTGCGGACGTCGTTGAGGCTGTCGAGTTGGATGGAGGAATCGGCAGACACGATGAGAAGGCAATGGTCCCGGTGCGTCGTCGAAAGCGATGGCGGCCGATCGGCCGGCGGCCCGAGGCCGCGAAGTATGCAAGAGCCCAGGCGGACAAGCGGGCCATCACAAACTTAGGTCACGAATCGGCTGCGGGCAAGTTCAGCGTCGGTCGTACGCCGTCGCGGGGCCCCCCGGCCCTACCGCACCGCTGGAGTCGCACAGGGCGACAGGGCCGCCAAACAATGCGAGCTTCCGCTCGAAGGCAGGGTCGGAGCTTTGTGAAGAAGTTCACGATCTTGCTTGTTAGTAGTACAGAGCAACTGGCAGTGTCACTCAACCCCCCCGGTGTGCGGCCGCATAGCTTTCAGGCACCACCGCCGGAAATAAGCTACATTTTCCGGGAACGGCGTGCCTGCCGACGGTTGTAGCCTCGGGGCACGGTTTCCCACGCACCGAAACACTCGATCAGGAGAGGTACGATGAACGGTACAATGCAAGCGAACGCCCCGGGAACATTTGCCGAGGAACTGCGCGAACTGAAGAATGAATGGGTCTGGTTCCTGGCACTGGGAATCGGCCTGATTGCCATCGGCGTGGTCGCCCTCAGCGCAGCCTTTCTGGCCTCGATGGCCAGCGTGGCCGTTTTCGGCGTGCTGTTGGTTGTGGCCGGCATCGCCCAGACGGTCAGTGCTTTCTGGTCGCCGCGTTGGCGCGGGCTGCTGGTCCACATGCTTACGGGCATTCTGTACCTGGTGGTCGGGTACATTGTCATCGACCATCCGGTCGAAACGGCTGTCGCCCTGACGCTGCTGCTGGCTTCGTTCTTCGTCGTGGCAGGCGTGTTCCGGATCGTCGTGGCCCTGAACGAACGGTTCCACAACTGGGGCTGGTGCCTGCTGAGCGGGTGCATCTCGGCCCTGCTGGGCGTGCTGATCCTGAAGCAGTGGCCCGGTTCCGGCGTTTGGGTGATCGGCCTGTTCCTGGGCATCGAAATGATCTTCAACGGCCTGGCCTGGATCATGATGGCCGACGGCCTGCGGCGTCTGGCCCGGGCAGCTTAGCCCGTCTTCACGTTGGTCCACCACGACTCGATTCGATGCGGGCCTTGATTTCCGCCGCAGAGGGCGGTTTGCCCGGCCGACTCTGAGCCAGGATCGCCTCAAACGCGTCGCGAGTCGCGGCTTGGTCGACATTGCGGAGGCGACGAACGAAGAACTCCTTGGTGGCCTCTTGGGCAACCGCCGCACTCAGGCACGATGTAACATAGTTGTTCATCGATACGCCCTGCTGTTTCGCGGCGGTGGCCACCTCTTCCTTGAGGCAGTCGGGAATCCGAATCGAAAGTGTCGCCATGCCTAATCCTCTCGGAGAAGTCGCCTTACGAAGTCTTTTGGGCTCACAATTGAGAATGCAAACGGCCCCAAATCTGCCCGTTGGAAGTCGCGCGTGTTGCCGGTGACAAGAAACTCGGCACCCGACGCAATCGCGCATTCGACGAACTTATTGTCCGCCTCGTCGCCGAGATTCGGCCGCCACGTATAGGCGATGCTTGATCGCAACCCCTGTTCCGCAAGGAAATCCAATACTGTCAATGTCGCTTGGCGCGAAAGTCGCGTCCACTTACGAATGACCGGCCGCAACAGTACGTCTTCATACTCCAGGAATACCGCCGTCGTGATCGCCACATCCCATCGTGCCCCGATGCTGCGAACGATTTCGTAAGTTGCCGAGCCTTCATACCGGCAGAGCCCCGATACGAGAACGTTCGTGTCGAGAACTGCCAATGTCTTCTGCATTTCTATGATACCGTATGCGGTTGCAGAAGCGAAGCCTCAGTCGTGGGACGCATTCACCCCTCGCGACGGGGCTCCGCCGGAAGGTCGGCCAGCCGTAGCCGCCGGTGGGGGCCGTCGCAACGCAGCCCTTTCTCCTCGAGCGAGCTGAGCGGCAGCCGGGCGCCCATCGGATCGGGCACCCGCGGGTGGGGCGGTTCCGGCGGCGGCTCCGATCGGGCGGCCGGCGGCTTGCTCAAGCCCAGGTAACGCAGCCGCGGCCAAAGCACGGCCGCATTCTCAGCCAGGTACGACCACCGAAAATAGAAACGGCGGAAGCACTTGGCCACCCACCAGGCTACGCGCTCTCGGCTGAGGTGCTCGTACTGAAGCACCGGCGTGTACACCGTGTAACGGCTGTAGTCGAAGTCGGCGATTTGCGAACGCACCTGCTGGAAGAAGGGCGTGCCCGGGTACGGCGTGACGACGTTGAAGTTCGCGAACGTCGGGTTCAACTCGATGGCGTAGTCGAGCACGCGGCGGATCGACGGATCCGTGTCGTCGGGAAAGCCGATCATGAACCCGGCCACCGTCCGAATGCCCAGCCGGCGGCAGGCGGCGAGGAACTCCCGCTGCCGGTCGGCTTCGATGGGCGCCCGGCGATACCGGCGCTGCGTTTCCTCGTCGGGCGTTTCAACGCCCACGGTAATGCTGCTGAGCCCCACCTGCTTCAGGGCTCGGAGCGTTTCCGGCCGCATCACGTCGATTCGAGTTTCAATGGAGAATTGGACGGGACGCGGGAGGCGCCCGACCAACTCCGCCAGCCGGTAAACCCGCGACCGGCTCGCGCCGAACAAGGGGTCGCGGAACTTGAACGAGCGGAAGCCCCAGCGCGCCATGCCGTATCGCATTTCGTCGACCACGGCCTCCGGGTCGCGAAAACGAATGGTATTGTCAGGGACGGTGTAGGGACAGTAGTTGCACCGCAACGGACAGCCGCGGCTGGCTTGAATCAGGGCCGTTGGAAACCGGTGGAAGTCGTAGCCGATGCGGAAGCGTTTCGGTCCGAACGGCGACCAGTCGGGCAGCGGCAGCGTGTCCAGGTCGTCGACGGAGCCGACCGGCACGATTCCGGCAGGCGCGGCGAGCACCTCGTCGAGCCGCCAGTACAACTGCTCGGCCTCGCCCTGGACGACGGTCGCGCCCAGGTCGGCGAACATTTCCGGCAGGACGGAGGCGACGGGCCCCACCACCAGCACCCGCGCCGTGGGAAACTGCTCCCGCAACCGGGCCAGCGTTCGGCGTTCGAGGTGCAACGTCATCAGCGAGGGGCAGAATACGTAGAGATCGGCCTGGTCTTGCGGAAGCCGATCCTCGCAATAATGCACGCGGTGCCCGAGGCTTTGGAAAGCCGCGGCGAGGTAAGCGTAAACGAGGGCGACGGGCCGGCGGTCGCGCGTGAAGAAATGGCGAATGAGGGCGGCGCGAGGGCCGCCGCCCCGGGGATACAACCCGATGCCGAATCCGCCGGCGAAGTCCTTGGACGCATGGAGCTTTCGGGTGTCCCAGATGACAACTTGCATGACGTTCCCGGCTGCGTAGAGATGGGACAAAAGGCTAACTCGCCCGTTTCAGCCCGGGCAGGACCGGCGATTCGGCGGGCGTGTCCGATTCCAGTTTCGGGAACGGAACGGCTACCCGATCCGGCTCCAGCCGGCGCAGGGTTCGAACTTTTCCGCCGGCCAGCACCCGGTACGAGATGCCACGCCAACGGATGTGTCGCCCGAACACCGAAGTGGCCACGCCCAGCCAGTTCACCAGTCCGCCGATCGGGTTGCACCAGACGTCGAATCGGCGGGCTGCACGAAGCTGCTCGGCCCGTTCGGGGAA
This sequence comes from uncultured Planctomycetaceae bacterium, assembly GCA_964414315.1. Lineage (GTDB taxonomy): Bacteria > Planctomycetota > Planctomycetia > Pirellulales > Thermoguttaceae > PWXP01. Next base: position 9,933 of record CAYPWB010000043.1, read on the forward strand.
ATAGGTGAAGACCAGGTCCTGACGTACATAGCCGCGATACGCGTACATGCCCAGCAGCACGGCGAACACGGCAGCGGGCATTGCGGGCGGAATCGGACCGCCTCGGAAGCCCCACACGGCCGTCGCCGCCTGGACCAGCCACATGGCATTGGTCAGCGTTGCGCCCACCAGCGCGAATACCCACCAGTGCGGCACGTAATATCGACCCACCATGTATTGCCGCCGCACGAACGACAGCATGCTCGACCACCGATAGTCGACCGGCGAGGCGACCACGCCCGCCGGTTCGAAGCGCACCGGCAGCCGGGCCTTGCGCAGCAGTCGACTGGCCACGAGGTCGTCGCTGAGCGTACCCCGCCAGGCGGTGCGGAAACCGAGCCGATCGAACACCTCGCGCCGAATTGCCCACGAACCGCCCCACAACAGGTAGTACGTGCGGCGTCCCAAGAGCGTCATGACGTCGCAGTTCAGGCTGTACAACGCATGGTTCGCCAACGTGGGCGATGAGGGCACGAACCACCGATACCCCGTAACCGCTCCCAGATTCGGGGACGCCAGGCAACCGACAAGCATGCGGAGCCACTCGCGGCGCGGCCGGGCATCGGAGTCGAGAAAGGCCAGGTAATCGATATCGGGCGAAATCTGCGCCGTGCCCACCCGAAGGTTATGCACCTTCTGGCCGCTCTCGATTGCCGGACCGGCAACGACCAGCCGAGCGGCTACCTGCGGATAGTCGGCCATGGTGCGCCGAATGACCCCACAGGCCGGATCGTCGCTGCTTTCGACAATGAAGGTCACTTCGAAGTCGGGGTGATCCTGCTCCATGAGCGATTGCAGGTTGCCTTCCAGATCGACGTCGAGTCCCTTGCACGGAGCGAAGACGGCCACGCGGCCGGTCGCACGGACCTTATTCAGTTGGCGCATGCAGCTACGCGCGTACCTGCGGTGCTCCCAGGTTTGGAGCGCCAGCAGGAACGCCTGCACCATCGCGACCACAACCAAGAAGCTGTAGCCGGTCCACCAAAAGAACTCCATGTTGTGCCGTCGTTGGTGTGCTCTGGATTGCCAAACGACCTGAACGGATCGGCGCTGGTGGGAAGGACCGCACCAGGCGGCGTTTCCCGACCAGGGTAGGCGAGATTTCGGCCCCACCGCGCCCCGGCGCGCGAAGCCCCTCGAACGCGAGCAGCCTTGCCGATGGTCGAGGAGGATATCGCAGAGACGCCACGGAGGTCAAGCTCAATCGGCCCGTGCGAAGATAGGCAAAGTACCCCTTTGCCTTCCCTGCCCATCGCGGTACACTCCCCTCGGACTCGCGAGGCTCCACGACGCAGTTTCGCAGTTCGCTCGGAAGCAATCACCCAATTTGGCCCGTCCCCCTCGCCGCCGTTCTCCAGAGGCCCGACCGTGAGCACCGTGCCCGAGGAACACCGACATCAATCGCCGCAAACCGTTGTATGTGCCGTAGTTACGGTGAGCGACACCCGAACGACGTCGACCGACCTTGGCGGAGCGACCGCGGTGGAATTGCTCCAGTCCGCCGGCCATCGGGTACTTGCCCGCGAAATCGTGCCCGACGAGCCTGAACGGCTCACCGGCTTACTCCACGCCTTGTGCCAACGTGCCGACCTCGAGGCGGTTCTTCTGACCGGCGGGACGGGCTTGGGCAGCCGGGACCAGACGTTCGAGACGCTCACCGGCCTGTTCGACAAGCCTTTGCCCGGCTATGGCGAACTGTTCCGCATGCTCAGTTTTCAGGAGATCGGGCCCGCGGCCATGCTGAGCCGGGCCGCCGGCGGCGTGGTGGCCCAGAAGGTCGTGCTGTCGATGCCCGGCTCACCCGCCGCCGTCCACCTGGCGCTGGAGAAGCTGATCCTGCCCGAGTTAGGCCACCTGGTGCGCGAAGCCCGGCGGTAGGCGAGTCCCGCCCGGAGTGTGGAGGACGACGCCGCGAAGCTTTGCGTGACGCCGGGCGCGGACCGTCCGGCGTTCAACACCAATGGCGGTGTCAATACTAACTGAATGGATTAACCAACTGAACGCCTGCGATGTTTGCTGGCGCTCCCATGTCTTCCGTGAATAGCGTGGTAACGCCCGCCGCTTTGCATGCCCCCAACAGCATGCCGTCCCAGTGCGACACGCTGAATCGGCTGGTAATGTCGAGTGCGTGATCGATCACTGCGGGAGTTGGCAGCGCCAGCGGAAACAGACGTCGAACCGCGGCCACATATCGTACGCCCCCCTCCCGCGTAATCACACTCTGGTCCTGCCAGTAGCGCAACTGCCGCATCAGTTCGCCCAGAACCTGCCACAACAAGACCGTCGGTGTGGGATCAGCACTTACTTCCCGAAGCAATTGCCGGGCCCTGGCCTGCTCAACTGGCTCCCGGCCGTCCAAGCGGTAGACCAGGATATTCCTGTCAAGGGCGTTCATGTAGCTGGTCTCGTGTGAGATGCGGCCCGTCCGATACAATCGGCAGGGCATCGCACAGGCGATCCAATTCGGTGCAGGCCTGCTCCTGTTGGCCGCTTGCCTCCTCGGCAAACTCCCAGAAGAGGCGCACTCGAGTACCCGACGGGAGCCCGAGTTCCTGGTCGGGTTTCAGCACGCCGTCGGAAAACAGTGCCGTGATAAACTGGCTCATGACGATCGATTTCCGTTTGACCCTCGGCCCGGCCGCGCCGCATGACGGCTCCGGCGACCGTTTGCAGCCGCAGACACACCCCCTAAAGCGAACGCCATTCAGTGTAGCGGGAGCGATGCAGGCTGTCAATGCGGTGCCCCGAATGACTGGTCTTGCTTCGAGCGAGGGTTTCGGGGAAACTACGCGGCCCGGTCGCGGAGACCGCGGCCGATGCCCTACTTCCAGTACGTTTCATGCCGCGTCTTCTCACGATAGCATTGCTGGCACTGCTCCCGTTGGGCTGTGCGCCGGCCGAGCCCTGGACCGTTCCGCCGGGGGCCGCCGCGCCCGCTGCCCTGACCCCGGCCACGTTCAGCAACCCGTCCCACTTTCCCGTGACCGATCACCGCCTGCTTTGGGAAACCATGGCCGACGTGGTCGACGACTACTTTCCCGATTTCCAGCACGAGGAGCCGGTGCGGCAGATCGGCGAGGTGTTCACCGAGGGCCGGCTGGAAACATTTCCCCAGGGAAGCCCTACGCTTCTGGAGCCGTGGCGGCGCGACGGAGTGGGCCACTACGAAAAGTGGGAAAATACCCTGCAGTCGATGCGCCGGTTCGCCGTGGTCCGAGTGATTCCGGCAGAGGGAGGATTCCTGGTCGACGTGGCCGTGTACAAGGAACTGGAAGACCTGCGCCGGCCCGCCGGGGCTACCGCCGGCGCGGCCACCCTGCGTTACGACGAATCGCTCGAACGGGTGGTCGATCCCATGGTCGACCAGCCGGTCCATAGCGGCTGGATTCCCAAGGGGCGCGATCCGCTCGTCGAACAAACCATCCTCGGCCATCTTCACCAGCGCCTCGGCGTGCATGCCGCTTCTGCCCCGGTGGCAACGCCGGCCCTCGGCTATTGACCCCTGCGCGGTGGCCCGCTCAAATGCCCACGAGCGACCTCAACTCGCCCATCTCCGCGACGCCCGCGTGTTCGGCCACGATCCGGCCCTCGCGGAAAACCCGAAGACTGGGAATCGCCCTGATCTCGTACTGCTGGGCCAAGCCCGGGGCTTGGTCGACGTCGACCTTCACGACCGACACTTCCGGCGTCTGCCGGGCGAAATCTTCGAGGATCGGGGCTTGCACCTTGCACGGTCCACACCAGTCGGCATAAAAGTCGACCAGCACCGGCCCCTGCGCCCGCAGCACCAGGTCGGCAAAGTTCGAGTCGTCGGCATGCTGGATGGCACCGACCTCGGCTGAATCCGACGGGACGCCCGCCGCAGGCCCTCCGGAGGATGGTTCGCCGCCAGCAGGCGAAGGGCCGCTTTCCACACCGCAACCCGCCATCATAGCGGCGATCGTCGCAAGTCCAGTGTAGAAAATGGACGAAATGGGACGCTTACGTAATCGCGGCATGGCAATACCTTTCTGCTGCAAATTCCAGGAATCGGGAAAACCCCCATCGAAGCTACCGGTCTGGATGCGCTGCGATGCCGGAAGTTACATCGGGCCGCGAGGTCGGCCGCTTCGCGCCCCGTGGCAAAATCCCGCGGTCGCCCACTCGCCTGGCTGGTTTGCTTGACTCGGGCCGCGAACGGGGTAATGATTAGCAGGAACGATCGGGCGATTCCTAACACTTTCCGCCATCTTGGCATTCTTTAGGACTTCAGGAGAACGATCCATGACATCGGAACCTTCCCAACGAGGCATCGAATCCCTTTCCGCCGGAATGACCCGCCGCACCGCGCTGGGCGCCCTGGGTGGCTCGCTCGCGGCGGCAAGCTGCCTGCCGCTCGCCCAAAGTGTTCGCGCAGACGAACGGAAAGGCCGCATCAACCAGTCGGTGTGCCTGTGGTGCTACAACCGTTTTCTGAAACGCGAAGAGATGGATCTCGACGCCTTCGCCGCCGAATGCGCAAAGATGGGCCTGAAGTCCATCGAACTCACCTCGCCCGGCCAGTGGCCCACGCTCAAGAAACACGGCCTCATCTGCGCCATGACTCCAAGCCACGGCATTACCAAGGGGCTCAACCGGGTGGAGAACCACGAGGAGTGCCTCGAACGCATCCGAAAGAGCATCGACGATACGGCCGAGGCGGGCTTTCCCAACGTCATTTGCTTCTCGGGCAATCGGGAAGGAATGGACGACGAGGAGGGTTTGGCCAATTGCGTCAAAGCCCTGAAAAGCATCGCCCCCTACGCCGAGCAGAAGAAGGTTACCATCTGCCTGGAGTTCCTCAACTCGATCAACCACCGCGACTACATGGCCGATACGACCGCCTGGTGTGTGAAACTGGTCGAGCAGGTCGGCTCGCCCCGGGTCAAGGTGCTGTACGATATCTACCACGCTGCCATGATGAAGGAAGACGTGCTGGCCGACATTCGGAAGCACCACGATTGCTGGGGCCACTACCATACCGGCGGATACCCGGGTCGGAACGAAATCGACGATTCGCAGGAACTCGATTACCCGAAGCTCATGCAGGCGATCGTCGAAAGCGGCTATACCGGCTACGTGGGGCAGGAGTTCGTTCCGAAGCGGCCCGACGCACTGGCGAGCCTCCGCCAGGCGGTAGCCCTGTGCGACGTGTAGGCGCTGGTCGCGTCAGTCGTGAATCACTGTAGCGCGACTCTCCGAGTCGTGAATTACTGTAGCGCGACT
>CAYPWB010000043.1:15315-24314 GCA_964414315.1 uncultured Planctomycetaceae bacterium
AGTCGTGAATCACTGTAGCGCGACTCTCCGAGTCGTGAATTACTGTAGCGCGACTCTCCGAGTCGTGATAGCGGAACGTGGCGACTCGGAAAGTCGCCCTACTGTGGAATTCCCAAGGACCTTTCTCATGCCCGAGCCGTCTTCCCAACGTCAACGCATCCTCGAAATGACTTCCGGATTCATGCCCGCGTGCGTGGTCGGGGCCGCGGCCGAGTTGAACGTCTGGTCGGTCCTCGGCGGCGAGCGGCTTACGGCAAGAGAGGCGGCCGAGCGTTTGAAGGCCGACCTGCGGGCAATCACGATGCTGCTGGACGCCGTGGCAGCGCTGGAACTTTTGGACAAGCAGGCCGACCGTTACTCCGTGCCCGACGCCTTGACGGCGTGGCTGTTGGAAGAGAGCCCCGAGACCCTCCTGCCCATGCTGCGCCACCGCATGAACATCCTTCGTGGTTGGGCGCAGTTGGCGTGGACGGTTCGGGCGGGCATTCCGGCGCCGCAGCAGGGGAGCATTCGGGGCCCGGCCGCCGATCGGGCCGTGTTCGTCGCCGCCATGCACAGCGTGTCGGGTCCCGTGGCCGATGAACTCGTCGCCCGGCTCGGCCCGCCGCGGTTCACCCACCTGCTCGACGTGGGCGGGGCGTCGGGCACTTGGACCCTGGCTTTCTTGCGTACCACGCCGGACGCCCGAGCGACCCTATTCGACCTGCCCGACGCCGTCGAGCAGGCGCGCCGGCGCATTGCCGAGAGCGACGCCGCCGGCCGGGTCGACCTGGTGCCCGGCGATTTCTACACCGATCCGCTGCCCGCCGGCGCCGATTACGCCTGGGTCAGCGCTATCGTGCATCAGCACTCGCGAAAGGACAACCGCGCGCTGTTCGGCAAGGTGTACGACGCCTTGGCGCCGGGCGGACGCATCGGCATCCGCGACGTAGTGATGCACGCCGACAAGGTGCAACCGGTCGAGGGCGCGCTGTTCGCCATCAACATGCTGGTGAACACCGAGACGGGCGGCACGTTCAGCTTCGCCGAGTTGGCCGCCGACTTGCAAGCTGCCGGATTCATCGAGCCTGAGTTGCGCGTCGAGGACCCGGCCATGAACTCGGTCGTCGAGGCGGTGAAGCCGCAGTGACGTGTCGGCTCCTAACCGCAACGCCAACGGCCTGCGCGTGTCGAGAGAACGCTAGTTCGCGCTGAACTGCGGCGGGAAGGGGGCGGCGTCGAGTTGAAGCGGCCCGGCATAGCTCTGGGCGGCTGCGGTCAGGTGCTCGAGCACCGCCTCGGCTCGCCGAACAACGTCGAGTTGCTCCAGCAAAGCCTGCTTCTTCGCAAGGTCGACGTCGAGCATATACCCGATCACGTCGGCCAGAGTGCCCAGCGCGATTTCGCTCGAAAACAACTGGTCGAGTTGTTCCCGGGCTTCTTGCACCATGGGGCTGATTCGCAGGAACGCTTCGCGGAGCCGGGTCTTCAGTTCAACCTCGCTGATGGCCGGATCGACCGGATACGTGTCTTCGCATAGTTCGACCTCGGCCTCGCGGAACTTGCGGCTTGGGGGCAACTCGTGCACCAGCCGCACGCGCTGCAAGCCCGACAGCAGCACATTGTACGTGCCGTCCGGCAGCCGATGGTACGAGGCTACCCGGCCCAGGCAGGCCATCGGGTAAAGCGGCGGACGGCCTTCATAGTCGACCTCCCAGCCGGGCGCCAGCGTGGCCACGGCAATCAACCGATCGGAACGCAGCGCATCCTGCATCAGCGAACGATACCGCGGTTCGAATATATGCAACGGCTGCATTACACGCGGGAACATCACCAGGTTCGGCAATGGAAACAGCCGCACGCGGCCGGAGAAATGACTTGCCGAAAAAGGCGTGGGTTCAAACATGAGCGATCGAGTGAGAATAGGCGGAATGGATGCGTACCTCCAATTATAGGTTCCGCCACCGCACCGGTCCAAAACGGCCGGATTTCCGGTTTCTTCGCTGCAATCGACACGTTGCCGACTCGCCGTTTTGCCCTCGGCGACGGCGAGCGGGCGCCTTACGCTCCGCGCTCGCCGGCCGGTTCGCCATAGCGGAGCACCGCGCCGGTATCGGCGCTGGTGGCCTGGGCGGCGTACCGGGCGAGCCAGCCGGTGGTGTAGCGCGGCGGGCGGGGTTCCCAGCCCTTGCGGCGCTCGACCAGGTCACGTTCGGTCAGCTTCACGTTGAGTTGGTGGCCGGGAATGTCCAGTTCAACGATGTCGCCCGGCTCGATCAGGCCGATGGGCCCGCCGGCAGCCGCCTCCGGGCTGACGTGCCCGATGCACGCGCCGGCCGTGCCGCCGGAGAAACGGCCGTCGGTAATCAGCGCGCACTTCTCGCCCAGCCCGGCCCCCTTGATGGCCGTGGTGGGCGCCAGCATTTCCTGCATGCCCGGCCCGCCGCGCGGGCCCTCGTAGCGGATGACCACCACGTCGCCCGCCTGCACCTTCCCGCCCACAATCCCCTCGTACGCCTCCACCTCGCTTTCGAAGATGACCGCAGGTCCGGAGAAGGTGTGCATGCTCGGATGGACGCCGGCCGTCTTGATCACGGCCCCGCCGGGAGCCAAATTGCCGTACAGGATGGTCAGTCCGCCCTCCTGGCTGTACGCATTGTCGGCCTCGCGAATGCAATCGTGCGGGTCGAAGCCGAGGTCGTCGGGCGACAGGTCGCGAATGGACTCCGCCGTGCGTTCGACGCTCATCCCCTCGTTGTTGCGCACCCCGCGCCCGCGGACGGCGGCCAGTTCCAGCGCTTCCTGGGCCACGGTTTCGGTGCGCAGGTCGAACGCGGCGATGTTCTCGCCCAGCGTTTTGCCCGAAACCGTCGGGCAATCGAGGTTTAGCAGCTTCGGCCGGCCGCGCTCGACGCTGCCGAGGATGGTATGGATGCCGCCGGAGTTGTGCACGTCTTCGATGTGGTAGTGGCAGCTCGGGGCCACCTTGCATACGTGCGGCGTACGACGGCTCAGCTCGTTGATCCGCTCCAGGCCGTACTCGACGCCCGCCTCGTTCGCCACGGCCAGCATGTGCAGCACGGTGTTCGTGCTGCCGCCCATGGCCATGTCGAGGATCATCGAGTTGTCGATCGACGCCGCGGTAACGATCTCGCGGGGCAGCAGGCCGTGCCCGTCGCCCACGCGGTCGAACTCCAGCGCCATTTCGACGATGCGCCCGGCGGCCCGCTCAAACAGCCGACGACGTTCGACGCTGGTGGCCAGCAGCGTGCCATTGAGCGGCAAGGCCAGACCCAGCGCCTCGCACAGGCAGTTCATGCTGTTGGCCGTGAACATGCCGGAGCAGGAGCCGCAGGTGGGGCAGCCGTATTGCTCCAGTTCGAGCAGTTCCTCGGCCCCGATGGTGCCCGCCTGCTTCGCCGCCGCGCCGATGAACACGTCGATCAGGTCGACGGAGCGTCCGCCGGGCGTGCGGCCCGCCTCCATCGGCCCGCCGCTGACGAACAGCGTCGGAATGTTGCACCGCACGGCGGCCATGAGCATGCCGGGAATGATCTTGTCGCAGTTGGGAATGCAGATCATCGCGTCGAAGCGGTGGGCCTCGATCATGGTCTCCACGCAGTCGGCAATCAATTCCCGGCTGGGCAGCGAGTACTTCATGCCGGGGTGGCCCATCGCAATGCCGTCGTCGACCCCGATGGTGTTGAACACAAAGGGCATGCCGCCGGCGTCGCGCACCGCCTGCTTGACCACCTGGCCCACCTTATCGAGGTGCACGTGGCCGGGCACGATATCGGTAAAGCTATTGCAAATGGCAATGAACGGTTTCTGGAAATCGTCCTCGCCCACGCCGTTGGCGCGGAGAAGTGCCCGATGGGGGGCGCGAGCATCGCCCTTCTTGATGGTGTCGGAACGCATGGCAGGTCCTCGAATAGGGAGGAAACGGCGGTACAGAACCCCAGAGTATACGGCAGACGCCTGCCTTCGGCCAGGGTCCGTGCCCGAACCGCCTCACAACGCGAACGGCCAGACCCGCGGGATCAGGAGGAGAGCGACTGCCGCCACAATCAGCATCAGCGGCAGGCCGGCTCGAAGGTAGTCGCGCGGCTGGTATCCGCCGGGCCCCATCACCATGAGGTTGGTCTGGTAACCGATTGGCGTAATGAAGCTCAGCGACGCGCCCATGGCCAACGCCATGGCGAACGGTCGAGGGCTGAACCCACCCGCCGCGGCCAAGGCCACCGCCAGAGGGAACAGCATGGCCGCCACCGCCGCATTGCTAATCAACTCGGTAAATACCACGGTGAGCGCGTAGAACCCGACCAACAGCACGTAGGGATTCCGGCCGGCGCCGCCCACCACGGTTCCGGCAATGGCCTCGGCGGCGCCGCTTTCGGTCAGCGCCCGGCCCAGTCCCAGTGCCGCGGCAATGGTCACCAACACCTGCAAGTCGACGGCGCTTCGGGCTTCGGCCGCCGGAATGCATCGCCCGACGATCATCAGCCCGGCAATGGTCACCGCGACGATGGCCGGCGAACCGAAGCCGGCCGCGGCACCTTCGGGCTGAAACCAGCTTGCGGCGGAGAGCCACAGAATGAGGCCGGCCACCAGGGCGATGGCCAGCCACGCCCGCTCGTGGCGGCGCGGCTGCGAATCTTCCACGTCGGCAACGAGGAAAAAGTCGCGACTGTTGCGGAAGGCGTTGCTGAACTCGGTGCGGGTTTGCAGCAGGAGCGTATCGCCCGCCCGCAGAACGATGTCGCCGATCTTCCGCCGCAGTTGAGCGCCGTTGCGATGCACGGCCACGACGGCTGCATTGTACAGCCGGCGGAAGTTCGCGCGCCGCACGGTCGTGCCCACCAGCGGCGAGGAACTCGACACCACCGCCTCCGACAGGTGCCGCCCCATGCGGCGTTTGGGGTGGATTTCGTAGGTCAAGTCGGCCGCCGGTACCAGGCCGGGAATTTGCACCAGGTCGAGAATGGTCGAAACCACGCCGGTGAAAATCAGCCGGTCCCCCGAGCGGATGACGTCGTCGGGCGTGACGGGCGTTACCACGTCGTCGTCGCGGTCGATTTCAATGAGGAACAGCCCCCGCAAGTGCCGCAAGCCCGCCTGCTCGACCGTCTTGCCGATAAGCCGGCACTCCGGCTGGACGAGCATCTCGACCATGTACTCGCGGCGCTGCTCGTCGAGCTGCTCGACCAATTCGACCCGGTTCGGCAGAAGGCGATAGCCGAGCAGAAGCAGGTAGGCCGAGCCGAGCACGGCGGCCGGAAACCCCACACGGCCGATCTCGAACAACGTCATGCCGGCCATCTTGTCCTGGAAGCCGGGCAGGTGCGAATAGAGCCCCGTGCCCGTCTCCGCCACGCGTCGTGTTTCGCGGTGCTGTTCCTCCCGAAGCAACCCGTTGACGATGATGTTCGTGCTCGTGCCGATGAGCGAACATGTGCCGCCCATGATGGCAACGTAACTAACCGGCAGCAGCACGCGGGAAGGCGAAATGCCGCGGCGCCGGCACCAGGCCAGCACCACGGGCACGAACATGGCCACGACCGGCGTGTTGTTGATGAAGGCGGAGATACCCAGCACCACGCATACGATGCGGCGGATGGCCCCGCCGACGGTATGGGCGGTGCCGAGCAGGACGTTGCCCAGCGAATCGAGCACTCCGGTCGACCGCAGGCCGGCCGCGACGACAAACAACGCGCCGATGGTCAGCACGGCCGGATTCGCGAATCCGGCCAAGGCTTCCGTCGGCGTGAGCACTCCGCAAAGCGTCACGGCCGCCAGGCCGCCCAGGAATAGCAGGTCGGCCGGAATGTTGCGGCGCTGTTGCAGCCCGACGAACACCGCAAGGGTAACGGCCAAACTGATCCAGGCGTGGAGCGACATGGAGTGCGGCTTTTTCTCGGAGAGTTTCCGCGGGAGGCGGCCGGCAAGTAGGCCGTATTCGCTTCCTTCGGCACGAGCGTCGAACTTTACGTTGTCGGCCTATATTACCACAAGCCTCTGTTTCGGCCAATACAGTTCGCGAACGGGACGGAGGATTCACGAGCGATTACTCCCGATTATCCAGTCCGTTTTGGCTGTGTCGTTTAGGTAAACCGCCAATTCGTCGATCGTCGCCAAGGACCCTTCGATTGCCTAATGGCCGCATTTTGCCTTCTCCGATACAACTATCGAACGCTGCTGCCCGGTTACGGTGACGCCGAGCGGTCGGGTCCGTCGAGGTTGCGGCGACGGGCTCGTGAAAACGCGATCCTTCTAACTCTCACACGGGTTACTTGCCCAGGAGGACTTGGGAACATGAGGTGTTTACGACTTGCTCACCCACTCGCTTCGTTTCTGCTGAGTGGAGCCTTGATTGTGCTGGGACCATCCAGCGGTCGCTCGACAGGTGCGGCGGAACACGGGCCGGAAACGCCTCCGTACGCGTCGTCCGAATATCCGGAGAGCGACGAATACGGGTCGGAGTACTGGTACGACGACGAGTACGCCGACTCCAACGACGACCCGGACGGGTACGACGACTACCACTCGGCCTACCCGTACGACGAATACTACGAAACGTACGAGGAATACGAACCCGAAACGACCGAAGCCGACAACAACGTTGCCGAGGCTGAAGACCAGCCGGAAGTCGAGGCGAACGACGCCGCATCCGACCTCTCCGATGAGTACGGCTACGATCGAGAAGGATTCGAAGAGTACAGCTACGACGAGTACGGCTACGATGAGTACGGCTATGACGAGTACGAACAATACGACTACGAGGCCGACTACTGGCAAGACGACGAGATAACGGCCAACACCGAGGACGGCCAGGAGACGGACGATCAAGCCGACGAACCGGCCGACTCGACGGACAATGCCAAGGCCGACGAGGACACCGAAGACTACGACCACTACGGCTACGACGAGTACGGCTACGACGAGTACGGCTACGAGTACGACGGCTATGACTACTACGACGAATACGAAGAGTACGGCTATGGCAGTCCCCAGAGCACGTCGACGGACATTCCTGCGGAGCCGGCCGAGGATGAAGTCTCCGACGCCGAGACGGACCAAGACGCCGACGTCGTCGACCAGTACGGCTACTGGGGCGAACCGATCGAGACGTCGGAGGAAGAGCTTCCTCTGCCGCCCGGCCCCCAGGAGGTAACGGACCGGAGCGAGGACTCGGCCGAAGTGGCCGACGCCCAAGACGAGAGCGAACCGGCCCAACCTGAATCGGAATTGCAGTACGAGGAAGAGTACGGCTACTACGGCGACGAGTACGGCTACTACGACGAGTACGGCTACTACGACGAGTATGGGTACGACGGCTACTACGACGAATACGAGCAGTACAACTACGGCGAGGAACACGGCAAGTACAGCCGCGAGTTCGACGCCGAAGACAGCGCTGCCGATGAGAACGAAGCCGACGATTCCCTTGCCGACTCTCCGGCCGAGACCCAAGAGGACGCCGAGGCCCAAGAGGACGCCGAGACCTACGAGGACGCCGAGTCCTACGACGCCTACGAATCGTACTACGACTACGAGTACGGCTACGGCGACGAGTACGGCGAAGAGTACCCGTACGACACCGGCGCCGAGTCGGACAACGACGCCGACCAGTACGAGTACGAATACGAGTACGACTACGGCGATGAGTACGACTACGATTACTGCGAGTACGGCGACGAGTACGACTACGACGACGCAACGGAATCGGAAACTGCCGAACCGTCGTACGACACGGCCTCGACCGAACGCGGCTGGTACATGGACGACCTCGATCCGTTCACCTGGCTGCCGCGCGATCTGCTGCAAACGGCCGACAAGGAACTGCTCCGTACGTTGAATGTCTTGTACGAGGAGCCGCGCGACGTGCGAGAAGTCGTGCTGAACGAGTACATCGAGGGTTTGGGGCTCGACGCCGTCGAGTTTGTCGCCAGGTTCGAGGAGGCCTTCGACCACCAGTCCCTCATGCTCGAGGACGATCTGCCCGGCGTTGCCGCAATTCTGGCCACTTACCGCATGGTCGAGCACGGAGAGTTGGGCATGGACGAGGGGGTGGAAATGCTCGAGCAGCATTTCAACCACCTGTCGCCGGAATGGATCGAGGACGTTTCGCTGATCATCACCGAGTTGCCGCCGCGAAGTGTCCGGTCGGAACCGGCTGCATCGGAGAGCGACGCCGAGGTGATCGAAGCCCTGTTGACCGCCTCGACGCATTCGGTCCGCAGTTTCGGTTCGCAATTGCTCGGCGTCTTGGACGATGTGTCCACCGTGCCCGAACGTCTCGTGACAATCGTGGCCGGCACCGGTTGGACGGAACAGGGCACCGCCACGGTACGCGATTGGATCGCCCGCTAAGCCGGCCGGCAACCGAACTTCTCTGAACCCAAGCTGCCTCACGGCCCATCCGGCGTCTCGCCGGGTGGGCCGTTTTGCTATCGGCCGTGCGGCAGCCGCAGCGCAAGTGTTGCGTTTCGATACGCCATTTCGCAACCAGTGCGGCGAAACAGCACACTCTCTGGCGGGGCAACTGCACGTGCCCTGAGGCAGCCGGGCAGTTCGCCCCGCCTGGACGGCGCGCGCCGCCGCCGCCAAGGCACCGCCGGTTTTGCCGGTGTTTGGCCCGCCCTTTGCACCCGTAGAATCCGACGCGAGTAACTTGACAGCGTTGTGCCGCCTTGTCATACTGGTACGTAGGACAAGCTTCCAGCGTGTCAAACTCATCCGCCGGCTGGGGTCGTACTCAGGCAGTCGAATCACTCAAATTATCAATCAACGACGCGCGACGATCACCCAACCGGCTGGGCGCCGCCGCTCGTCAGAAGAAAAGGGTCGGAACCGATGCGAAAACAAGAAGAGTTGCGAGCGGGTCGCGCGTTGCGCGGCGTTGTGGTTGCCTTCGCGCTGACCGGTTTGGCACTGACCGCAGCGGCGCCCACGTTCGGCCAAGTGCTCGACGTCGACCGCGGCCGGTCGGTGGGCGGTATTTTCACCGACGCCGAGGGCCA
>CAYPWB010000044.1:0-21687 GCA_964414315.1 uncultured Planctomycetaceae bacterium
TTGTGCGAAGCACCCTTCGGGCCGTTCCGGCAAATCGGACCTGTCCCGTTTTCCCTCACCCGAATTGCCATGGCCGTATCGCACGCCGCTGTATTCACCGAAGTGGGTAAACCGCTCGAAATTCGGTCGTTCGACCTGCCCGAACGGATCGAGCCTCGCGCGGCGCTGTGCCGCGTGCGCATGAGCACCATTTGCGGCTCCGACCTGCACACGATCTTCGGGCGCCGCTGCGAGCCGGCGCCGCTCATCCTCGGCCACGAGATCGTCGGGGAGGTGGTCGCCCTGGGGGCCGGGCTCGACCGCGACGGGTTCGGCAATCGGCTGCGCGTGGGCGACCGCGTCTCCTGGTCCATCATGGCCTCGTGCGACGCGTGCGTCTACTGCAACCTGGACCTGCCGCAGAAGTGCGTCAAGCTGCGCAAATACGGCCACACTTGCTGCAACGAGCCGCCACACCTGACCGGCGGCTACGCCGAGCACATTTACCTTTTCCCGGGAACGGCCATTTTTCGGGTACCCGATGGGCTTGCCGATGATGTGGCCGCACCGGCCAACTGCGCGCTGGCGACGATGGTCAACGCCGTCGAAGCAATCGGCCTGCGCCGCGGCGAGACGGTGTTGATCCAGGGGGCCGGACTACTGGGTTTGAACCTGGTGGCTCTGTGCCGGGAGATGGGCGCGGAGAAGGTCTTCGTGACCGACGCCAACCCCCAGCGGCTCGAACTGGCTCGGCGCTTCGGGGCCGATGCATGCTGGAATACCACGGATGCCGGAGTCGGGCCCATCGGCGAGCATGTTGTGGAGCACACGGGCGGCGTTGGAGTCGACGTGGCGATGGAAGTGTGCGGCGCGCCGCAGGCGATTGGCGACGGGGTGGCCTCGCTCCGCATTGGCGGCCGGTATCTCGTGGCTGGGCTCGTCGCTCCGGGCAGCGATCTTGGCCTCGACGGCAATTTGCTTACGCGAAAATGCCTGACGCTCACGGGCATCCACAATTACCAGCCCCGGCACCTCGGCCGGGCCGTCGAGTTTCTCGACCGGCATGCCGCGCAGTATCCTTACGCGGAACTGGCCGGGACAAGCTTCTCGCTCTCGCAGATCAACGAGGCCGTCACCGCCGCGTCCTCGGGCCGTTTCGTTCGCGTCGGCGTGACTCCGACCGGAGGCTGAGACGCTTCCGGCCCGTTCCATAGCTGCTTCAGAACCAGTTCCCAAGTGCGTTCGGCCGCGTTTCGCAGCGCCCGCCGCCCCAGCGAGTCGCGCCATTCCGGCTCGGCGCAGAACCGCTCCATGGCATCGGCCAACGCGCCGGGCCGATGCACGTCGACCACCAAACCGGAATCGTGGGTGCGCACGATGTCGGGCGGGCCGCCGCGGTCGCCCACAATGGCCGGAAGCCCGGAAGCTTGCGCTTCCAGCACGGCGTTGCCGAACGTGTCGCTCGTCGAGGGGAACACCATGCAATCGGCACTGGCGTAGGCCGCGGCAAGTTCCTCGCCGTCGAGAAATCCGGTAAATGCGACGGGCAGGTCGCGACACTGCTCCCTGAGCGCCGCCAAATCGGGACCGTCGCCCACGATGGCCAGGTTGGCCTTCCGGCCGCGTGCGAGCAGTTCGCGGAACGCTTCGGCAAGTTGCGGCAGATTCTTCTCGCCGGATACCCGGCCCACGTACACGAATACCGGGCCCTCGCCCAGCCCGCGACGCTGGTAGAACTGCGGCTCGCGTTTGGAGGGGTGGAACTCGGTCGTATCGACGCCGCGCATGAGCACCCCGAGCTTGGTCGGGTCGAATCCGTGATGTGCCAGGTGCTTGCGGTAATACTCGCTCGGCGCCAGGATTCGGTCCATCTGCTCATAGAACCATTGCATCGCCTTCCAGGTAACGTCTTCGAGCGCGTCGTCTTGCGTCAAGCGGCGGACGTACTGCGGGAAGTCGGTGTGGTAGATGCCCGTGGTCCGCAGGTTCAGTAGCCGCGCGCCGGCCAGTGCGGCCAAGCCCAGCGGGCCGGGCGTGGAAATGACCACCTCGCTGAAACGCTGCTTTTCCAGGTACTCAATGACTTCCAGGAACGGCGGGAAGCTCAACCGCTGCGACTCGTACTCCGGAATGCCGAACGTTCCGATCGGCGCGAAGTTCTTCACGTCCATTCGCGTTTGCGGTGCCTCCTCAAGGCAGGTGATGACCGTGACGGGCATACCGTGCTTGTGGGCCTCGCCGGCCACTGCCCGGATGGTGCGGGCCACTCCATTCACGTCGGAAAAGGTGTCGGTCACCCAGGCCCTTCGGCGGCCCTTTTGCTGCAGGTGGCGGGCCGCGGGGAAATGGCTTGCCAAATCGCTCAGGAACTTGTCGTCGTTGTGCTGCGCGGAGAACGACGCCAGGTAGGGCGCGATGCTCAGGGCCACGGGCCCGAGCGACGCGACGGTCTGGAGGCTCTCCATCAGCCGCCCCTCGCGCGCATACTTCTCGAATCGCCTCAGAAAGCTGTAGCCCAAGGTGTGACAAATCTGGCATGCGATTTCGAACGTGCGACGATGGTCCAGCGGCGGCGAAGCCGTGTCGCGCTGCGGCTCGCTGGAGAAGAGCACTGCGAACTCGTCGACCAGCAGCCGCTCGACTTCGCTGAGGCGGGCCTTCTTTCGAGCCCAGACGAATCCGGCGGCCGTGTCGCGCAACCACTGGCCGAACCCGGCCGGCCGACGCTCGGCCTCGGCGCGCTCGAGCAGCTTCTCGAACACCTGCCCCATGAGCGTCGGCTTGCCGTTGCCTTTGACGAAACGGGCCTTGTAGTAGCCGTAGGCGATGTGGTACAGGCTGTGGCCCATCATCACGCTGCTGCCCGAGCCGCCCGCCGGCCAGTGCTCGCCCCGGCGAAGCTGGGCAAGGAACTCGGTCGCGTCGGCCGCATAGGGGGCGACGGTGTGCGCCCAGGCCGTGTACACGCCGCTATGGTCGTCGCTGCCGGCGGTGAAGTGCTTCTCCCACGGCTCCGGGCCGGTGGGCGCCATGTCCTGCCGATTCGCCATCTCGTCGAGTACCGCGGGGGTTAGACTGCGGAATACGGCGTCGACGATCTCGGCCGCGCGCGGATGCCGCGCCCCGTTGATGGCCTCGAATCGCTTGAACATCAAGATTAGCTTCTCGACGTGGTCGATCGTGAGCCGATTGTTGATTCGGTACAGCGGGTGCGCCACCGAGCAAAGAATCTCCTCCTCGGCCAAGTAGCGGTGCAATTCGTAGATGTTTGCACGCAACTCCTGGATCGTCCGAAACTGCGCCTCGTCGATGCCGTACACCAGCACGTGAATCTTGCACCCGTCCTCGGGGAAGTACGTGGTGATTTCGCTCGAAATGAACGTGCCGGGCAGGTGGGCGATTTCGAGCGCGCCGCGGATGCAATTGTGGTCGGTGATCGTGACGAACGCCATGCCCCGATCGCGCGCCCGCGCGTACACCGTCAGCGGCTCGACGAAGCATTCGGGCGCCCCGATGCGGCGCAGGAACCATTCGCTCGGCCGGTCGGAGTACTTACTGTGAACGTGCAGGTCGGCCTTCGACTCATACAGGGCATCCATCGCGACTTGACTCCGTGGGGTTGCGGGGAAGCATCGGCTCGGGCCGGACACCGGAAACGCGTGGATGAGGCCGGCGGCCGATCCCTATCGACAAATTATGCACAGCGAAGGTAAGACCGGTGTTAGCGTTCTGTTAGATTTGCGCAAGAAATGCATGCGGGTTGGCCAGGGGCCGCCGCTTCGGGGGCGGCCGGCGGCCCGGGAGAGAGAGCTTATTGGGCTGAACACAGTTTTTACACAATGCTAACCGTCGCCTAACAATTGTCTGGTAGATTCGCGGGGAACGTGAATCGGCAACCGTCCACGGACTGGTCCCCGTACCGGTCGAAGGGGACAGTTTCCGATGAATGCTTACGCGAATCGGCCCCATCCCCCGGTGAGCCCGCATGGTTTACACGCGCGGAATTACCAGCGAACGAGTTCAGGATCAGCCCGGCGCCTCACCGCTGGCGCTGACCCCAACGCGACCGACCGTCTTGCTGGTCGAGGACGAGGACGACATTCGCGAATTGATGCAATACAACCTGCTGAAAGAGGGATACCAGGTGATCGCCGTCGGGTCGGGCGAAGAGGCCTTGGAAGTCGTCGGCCGGCAGATACCCGACCTGGTGGTCCTCGACCTGATGTTGCCCGGCATGGACGGTTTGAACGTCTGCCGACGCCTTCGGGGCGACGCGCGAACGCAGGCCCTGCCGATCCTCGTGGTGTCTGCCCGAGGCGAGGAAGCCGATGTGGTGACCGGCTTGAACTTGGGCGCCGACGATTACCTGACCAAGCCGTTCAGCCCACGGGTGCTTGTCGCGCGGACCCGCGCCGTCTTGCGGCGATCGAACGCCATGGAGACAGCCGTGTCGACTGAGGGCATTCCGGAACACTCGTTCCAGGTTCACGACTTGGTCATCCACCCGGGCCGGCATCAGGCCATGTTTCGCAACCGGACGATCGACCTGACGTCGACCGAGTTCCGCGTGCTGGCATTCTTGGCGGCGAAACCGGGCTGGGTGTACACCCGGCAACAGATTCTCGACGGCGTGCACGGGAACAACTACGCCATCACCGATCGGGCGATCGACGTTCAGATTGTCGGTCTCCGGAAGAAACTGGGGGAAGCGGGCCGCTACATTGAGACGGTCCGAGGCGTGGGCTACCGATTCCGCGAGGGTAGGTGAAGGCCCTCTGGAAAAGTAACGTTTCGGCCTGCCGGAGGCAAGCTGGGTAAGGCAGGAGGCCCTGGTCGACCCTGGTGCGCCGGTTTTTTACATGCGGCTAACATTGCCTGCGAACTCGCCTAACATTCGACAGCTACCATTACCGTAGCGACTGGCGAACGCAACGCGGTGGCTCCGCATACGAGTCCACTCGAAATTTCCGCCCAACACGGAGAAAGGAGGTCGGCCGATAGCAGAACGAACCCTGCAGTGAAGACCGAGCGTCTTGAGTCAGTCCATGAAGCTTGCGGGCCGAGGAGGCCCGCGCATTGAAGTGTCAACAAAAAGGAGAGAATCATGAAGCGTCTTTGTCAACTTGTGTGTCTTGTTCTCGTGTTTGCCGCAACCGCCGGCGTGGTGGCGGCGCAGCAGGTGACGGTCGATCCGAAGGTACCGGCCTACGAGCCGGTGTCCGGGGTGTCTGGGAACCTCAACAGTATCGGTTCCGATACGCTCAATAACCTGATGACGATGTGGCTCGAAGCGTTCCAGAAGACTTATCCGAACGTCACCTACTCCATCAAAGGCGAAGGCTCCAGCACGGCCCCGCCGGCCCTGATCGAGGGCACGGCCCAGTTGGGTCCCATGTCGCGGCTGATGAAGGACAGTGAAACGGACGCCTTCGAGAAGAAGTACGGCTTCCAGCCTACCTTGTTGAACGTGGCCGTCGACTGCGTGGCCGTGTACGTCCACAAGGACAACCCGATCAAGGGGCTCACCATTCCGCAGGTCGATTGCATCTTCTCGCAGACCCAACGCAGCGGATTCCGGAGCATCACCACCTGGGGCCAGGTTGGGCTGACGGGCCAATGGGAAAACCTGCCGATCAGCATGTACGGCCGAAACTCGGTGAGCGGCACGTATGCGTTCTTCAAGGAGAACGCGCTGCTGAAGGGCGACTACAAAGACACGGTGAAGGAACAGCCGGGTTCGGCGGCCGTGGTCAACGGCGTGGCGAACGATCGGGCGGGCATCGGCTACTCGGGCATCGGCTACAAGACGGCCGACGTCCGGGCGATTCCGCTGAGCAAGTCGCACACCGACCCGCTGGCGGAGCCCTCCTTCGAGAATGCGATGTCGGGCAAGTACCCGCTCGGCCGTACGCTCATGATCTATGTGGCAAAGAAGCCGAACGAGCCGGCCCCGCTCCACGTTCAGGAGTTCATCAAGTTCGTGCTCTCGCGCGAGGGTCAGGAAATTGTCATCAAGGACGGGTACGGACCGCTGCCGGCCAGCGCCGTCGAGGCGGAACTTGCCAAGATGAAGTAGTCCTGCTACAAAAGCGCCCGTACAGGTGTAGCCTTTGTTGCCCTGCCCGCCGCGGCGACCCTGCGGCGGGCAGGGTCCTTTTGACTCGTACGCGGGGGATGCTCATGTCCCCCCTATCCTCCCATCGTTGCTCCCATGGTTTCCATCGACCGGACACGACTTGCCGCGGTAAAGTTTCAGGACCTGCTTGCGCGGGCCGTGATTACATTCGGCGGCATTACCATCATCGCCAGCGTCATTCTGATTGTGGCGCTGATCGTCTGGGTGACGATCCCGCTGTTCCTGGGAGCGAGTTCCACGGCCCGCATCGACATACCCATGCCGCGCCCCGGCTCCGACGCCGAGGTCCTTGCCGTTGGGGTCGATCTGGTCGTCCTCGGCGAGACTCGGCGCGAAGACGCGTTGAGCGGCTATCTCGTTGCCGAGGACGGCACGTTCACGTTCCTGGAGTTCGCCGACGTTGCGTCGGAGGAAGCCGGCACGTCCGACGGGCGAATGGGGACGGCGCGCACCCTGGGAGTGGAAACCGTCGTTTCCCCCGGCGGCACACCGGACGCGCGGGTGGCGGCCGTTCATGCCGCGGGCGGCTCCCGCTATACGCTGCTGTGGGACGATGGAGCCGTATCGCTGGTCGAAGCCGTCCTCGTGGGCCGTTTCGACGAGCAGGGCACCCGGCGCGTCGAGCATCGTCTGGAAGTCCGCGCCGAAGCAGAGCCGTTGGCAGAAGGCCGCGTTACGATGGCGCAGATGCGCGCCGGCGCCGACGGCAGCTTCACCTGCGCCCGCGTTACGGCCGACAACCGCATTTCCGTGGTGCGCAACGTGGTGGTTTCCCAAGGCCTTCTCGGCGGCTCCTCGACGGAGCTGAAGCAACTCTGGATCGACGAGGACATTCCCGGCGCCGTCACCGCCCTGGCCCTGAACCGGGCCGGCGATGCGCTGTACGCCGGCACCGAGAACGGCCGCCTCCTGGTGGTTCGAATGGACGATCAGGGCCGAATCGACTCGCGGGAAACCGTGTCGGCGTGCGATGACCCGTGCAAGATCACGGGGCTGGCGATGGTGTACGGCGATGTTTCGTTGGCGGTGGGCACTGCGGAGGGACGGCTGTCGACCTGGTCGGAAGTACGTGCCGACGGTGCCCGCAGGCTCACCCGTATTCACGAGTTGACTGGGCATCGGGGCCCTATTACCGCCATTCTTCCTTCCCAACGCGATCAGACCCTGATGAGCCTCGGGGAAAACGGAGAAATCCACCTCGACTACGTCACCAGCGAGAAGCATTTGTTGCAACTCGGCAGCGACGTTCCACTGCAACGAGCCGGCTATGCCGAACGGGGAAACGCCCTGGCCGCACTCGATGACGAGGATCGCCTCCACGTTTGGCAGATCGACCCCGGGCATCCCGAGGTCAGTTGGAGAACGCTGTTCGGAAAAGTCTGGTACGACAACCACGAGGAGCCGAAATACATCTGGCAGTCGAGCGGCACCGACGAGCCGAAGTTCAGCCTGGTGCCCCTTGTGTTCGGCACGATGAAGGCGACCATTTACGCGATGTTGTTCGCCGTGCCCCTGGGGCTGCTGGGCGCGATGTACGTAAGCCACTTCACCACGCCCGCTTTCCGCCGGACCATCAAACCCATTGTGGAGGTCATGGCGGCCGTGCCTTCGGTGGTGATCGGCTTCTTGATCCTTTTGTGGCTGGCTCCCTTACTGGACAACTGGCTTGTGGCCGTGTTTGTGAGCTTCGTCACCCTGCCTTTGTGTTTCGTGGTGTTCATGCTCGCGTGGCAGGGGCTGCGAAGCTACGACTGGGCCAAGCGCGTGGAGAACGGGTACGAGTTCATCGTCCTCGTACCCGTCATCATTGTCGGCGTCTTGCTCGCCGTTTGGCTGGAGCCGTTCGTCACCCGAACCATGTTCGGCGGCAGTTTCCAGCAGTGGTTGTTCGACAATACCGGGAACCGGTACGACCCTTTGAACAGTTTGGCGGTGGCTTTCGGGTTGGGATTCGCGGTCATTCCGATCATCTTTTCGATGTCGGAGGATTCCCTCTCGGCCATTCCGCATGAGTTGACGGCGGCCTCGCTGGCGCTGGGCGCCAGCCGCTGGCAAACCGTATCGCGGGTGACGCTTCCCTCGGCCAGTCCGGGCATCTTCGCCGCGGTGATGATCGGATTCGGCCGAGCGGTTGGCGAGACGATGATCGTATTCATGGCGACGGGCAACACGCCCGTGCTCGATTGGAGCCCCTTCAACGGTTTCCGAACCCTCTCGGCGAATATCGCCGTGGAAATGCCGGAGGCCGCGCGGGGCGAAACCCTTTACCGACTTTTGTTCCTATGTGCAGTGATCCTGTTCGGAATGACGTTCCTGCTGAACACGGTGGCGGAAGTGGTGCGCCAACGGCTCCGCAAGAAGTTCGGCCGCTACTAGCGAAGGGCCGCCGGCCGAAGCACTTCTGGACGAAGGGCGAGCCCTTCGTCTGGCTGAGCGGCGCTGCGCTGGCAACGACCATCGCCCTGACTTTCGCGCTGATGCTCGTCGTGCTGGTCAATGGTTTGCCGGTCTTCTGGCCACACCGGGTCGCCGAGGTCCAGCGGCTGGTCGGCGTGGTGGATCACGACGGAGCCCTCACCGCCAAAGTCGAGCAGGAGATGGACCGCGTCCAGACGGCGTTGGCCGAGCGCCGGGACCGGGTCGACCGGGCGGCGGCTCGCTTCGAAGCGGCTCAGCGCGAGCAGGCGGAGCAATTCGATGCGGCGGCGAAAGAGGGAGGGGAACAGGTGGAAGCCGCCGTGCGCGCGGCGGCCATTCGGCGAGCGGCCGCCGCGGCCCTGCACGACGACCCCCAATTGGCCGAGATGCGTGCGACCATCGACCGACAGGGAACCATCACGTTCAAAGACGGCACCCAGCGAGACGCCGCCGGGGCCGTCCAACTGCCTGACGGAACACGCGTCGAGCCGGATGGAACCGTGCTGCTGCCGGCGGGCGCCCGCGTCCGCCCCGGGGGGGCCGTCGCGTTGGCCGTCCAACGCGGGGCCGCCATTCCGTTGATGGCCCACGACGTTGGCGAAGTACCCGAACCGCTGTCTCTCGAAGCGCTGAACGTGACCGTGCCGTTGCTCCAAGCGGTGGAGGATTTGGCCTCGGTTCCCGCCGGCGAAAAGGTGACGGAGGTGGCCGACGACGGCCGCGTATTCACGACCCTCTTGGGCCAGTACGTCGAGCAACGAGTCAACCGCGAAACGGGGGTTTCCAGTTGGAAGTACAAGACGGGTAACCGGGAGTACGGCCCGGCCTTCCGCTGGGTCGAGGTCAATATAATCGGCGGCGCCGAATATCCGCCCCACGCCGTTGTGCTGGAACGCATGGAGAACCTGAACTTCTACGGTTTCCTCGACCGGATTCAGGCCCCGGGCTTCGACCTGCCGGCCGACGGCCCGGCCATCGAACAACTGGCCGAGGCGCTGGCCGCCGCGCAGCGGCAGTTACGCCGGCAAGTCGCCCCGCTGAAGGCCGAAGAGGACCGCGTCGGAGAGGAGTTGCGCAGCGAAGTCAAGTACGCCATGATCCGGGCCGAGTATCAGTTGAGTCAGTTCCAGCAACAGGGCGAAGGCGACTCTCCGGCGGCAAGGGCCTTGGCGGCCAGGCTCGACGAATTGCGGGCCCGCGAGCAGAAACTCCTTGCGGAATCGGACGAGATCGCCCGACGCCGCGTCGAGCAAGAGAACAAAGTGCGCGCGAACGTGGCCGTCTTCACCACAGCCGACGGCCGGGAGACCCCGATCGCGCTGGTCGACATCGTGCGGGCGTATCGGCCCAACCGGATGGGCTTCGGGCAACAGGCCTGGCATTACCTGGCGAAGGTGTGGGAGCTGCTCTCTACCGACCCCCGCGAAGCAAACCAGGACGGCGGGTTGTTCCCGGCGATCTTTGGCACCGTGCTGCTGGTATTCCTCATGGCCATCACCTGCTTTCCCCTGGGCGTGCTGGCGGGCGTGTACCTGGGCGAATATGCGAAGGACGGCCCGCTGGTGCGCGTGGTGCGGGTCGCGGTGAACAATCTGGCCGGCATTCCGTCCATTGTGTACGGCATTTTCGGACTGGGGTTCTTTATTTACATTTGCGGCGGCGCCCTCGATGCCTGGCTCTATCCCGCTCGGGTGCAGGCCCGCGAACCGGTGTTCGGCCAGGGCTGCATCTTCTGGGCAAGCCTCACCCTGGGACTGCTGACGATTCCCGTGGTCATTGTCGCCACGGAAGAGTCGCTCCGCACCATCCCCCGCGGCGTCAAGGAGGGTTCGTACGCCCTTGGCGCCACGAAGTTTCAAACACTCTACCGATTGCTGATCCCGATGGCTTCGCCGGGCATGATGACCGGCTTCATTTTGGCCATGGCGCGCGCCGCGGGCGAGGTGGCCCCCTTGATGCTCACCGGCGCGGTCAAGTTGGCTTCGGTGCCCGTGCAGGGCGAGTTTCCCTTCATTCGCCTCGACGGCCAGTTCATGCACTTGGGCTTCCACATTCTCGACATAAGCTGCAAGTCGCCCAACGTCGAGGCGACCAAACCCATGGTCTACGTAACGACCTTGCTGCTTCTGTTCCTCGTGCTTACAATGAGCAGCGTGGCCATTGCACTACGGAATCGGATGCGCCGACGTTACGATGTTCGAACGATTTGACGTCCCCGACCCCTTACCGGCCGGAGGGGACAGCCCCCCGTGGACGGTTCCCATAAACGAAAGTTTTGCATGAGTAGCGAACAACAGCGAAACGAGACCGTTGGCGTGCAAGTCCACATGGCCGACCGGCCCGACGCGGAAGGCAAGTCGGGCCGGGACGGTTCCGGGCAACCGCGCATCGAAAACCCGATCGTTGAATCGCGAGATGTCAGCCTTTATTACGGAAAGGCCCAGGCGCTGGTGGATATTACGATGGACTTTCCCCGCGGAGAGGTGACCGCGCTGATCGGTCCCAGCGGCTGCGGGAAGTCGACATTCCTTCGATGCCTCAACCGGATGAACGATTTGATCGACGGTGTGCGGGTCGAAGGAAGCCTCCGCTTCGCCGGCCAGGAACTGTTCGACAAGACGCTCGACGTCATCGAATTGCGCCGCCGCGTCGGAATGGTGTTTCAGAAGCCCAACCCATTCCCGAAATCGATCTACGAGAACATCGCCTACGGGCTGCGAATTGCCGGCAGAGCGCGGCGGGGGGAACTGGACGAAGTCGTGGAGAAGAGCCTGCGGCGGGCGGCGCTTTGGGAGGAGGTGAAGGATCGGCTCCACGAGTCGGCCCTGGGACTATCGGGCGGGCAGCATCAACGGCTGTGCATCGCCCGCGCCATCGCCGTCAACCCGGAAATCATCCTCATGGACGAGCCCTGCTCCGCGCTCGACCCCCGCTCGACCACCCGTATCGAGGACCTCATCAAGGAATTGCGCGGCGAGTATACCATCATCATCGTGACCCACAACATGCAGCAGGCCGCCCGGGTGTCCGATTGGACCGCGTTCCTCTACGAGGGAGTATTGATCGAGTTGGGGCCCACCACGCAACTGTTCACGAATCCGGACAAGAAAGAGACGGAAGACTATATCACCGGGCGGTTCGGGTAGATCCGAAACGGAGCGCCCACGTTTAACCATGGTTCAACGGAGTGTGCGGTATGACAGTGCATTTTTTCCGGGAGCTTGAGAGCATCAAGCGGTCGCTCTTGTCCCTGTGTGCCCTGGTGGAGGAGCAGGTTCGCGATGCGGTCCGGGCGCTGTTGGAACGCGATGAGGAACTGGCGGGCGCCGTGGAACGCCGCGATGAAACCGTCGACCACCGGGAGATCGAGATCGAAGAGGAGTGTCTGAAGGTGTTGGCCCTCTACCAGCCCGTGGCCGCCGACCTGCGGCTGCTCGTCGCGGCGTTGAAAATCAACAACGACCTCGAACGCATCGGCGACCTGGCCGTGAACATTGCCAGGAAGGCTCGGACGCTGGCGGAAATGGCGACGTTTACCATCACGTTCGACCTGGGCGGCATGTCGGAAAAGGTCGAAGCCATGCTGCACGACAGCCTCGACGCGCTGGTGAACCTCGACGCACCGCTGGCGAACGATGTTTGCGCTCGGGACGACGCCGTCGACGCCATGAAGCGCGAGATTCGCGTGGCCGCGGAAGAGAGGATCCGGCAGAATCCCGACGACACCCAGCCGCTGATGAAGGTGATTGCCGTCGCCCGCAACCTCGAACGTATTGCCGATTGCGCCACGAACATTGCCGAGGACGTCATCTATATCGCCGAAGGACAGATCGTGCGTCACCACGAGGGTGAGTAGCCGCAACCATCGCGGGAGCGAGGCCATGGAGCGAGAAAACTACCGGAAATGGATTCCGGCCTTCATCATCGGGCTGATCCTGTGCCTGCCGGTTATTGCGTGGCTGCTGACCGGCACGTCGGAGCCGCCGCCCACCGGACTCCCGGCAGAGACCGCCCCGGAATCGCCCGCAGATGACGAGCCCCCGTAGTGCAGCCTGCTCTATTCCTTCGCCGGCTCGGCCGCCCGCAGCGGCAGAGTGGGCGTAATGCCCTTCAGGTCGGTCCATAGCGTGCCTTCGCCGGCGTACAGGAGTTTCAGGTCGATCTCGGCGGGCAGGCCCTCGGCAAACTGCCACTTGGTGTAGGCGTCGCCCGTGCCGAACGCCTCGACGGCCAGTTGGAACTTTTCGGCCCGGGCTTCCTGCTGCATCTGCTCGGCCTGGGCCTTGGCTTCGCCAAGTTGCACGGTCTTCCGGGCGTCGATTTCAGCGGCCTGCTTGTCGATGGCCGCGACCAACTGCTCGGTCTCGGCGGCGATCTCCTTGGCTTCCTTCTCGCCCTCGGCCGCCACGTTGGCCACCATTTTGGTGGTTTCCACGCGAATCTTCTCCGCTTCGAGTTCCACCTTCTGCTCCTCCTCGCGCAGTTGGGCTTCCGTGCGGGCCGTTTCGCGTTCCTGTTCTCGGGTAAGCTTCAACTCGTCGGCCACGAACGACTGCTGTATTGGAATGCGTACTTCCTGCGGAATGTAGATGTGCCGCACCAGCCCGTACAGCAGGGTTACCCCTTTGTCGTCGAGCACTTCTTCGATCTCCTCGGACACGGTGGTCTGAAACTCCTGACGCGACTCCCCGATCAGCAGTTCCACGGCGCCAAGCTTGGAACCGTTGTTGCGGCAAATGCTTTCCGATTGGGGAATGATGACCTTCTCCTCGACCGCGTCGACGTTGCCGAACTTGCGGACCACCTCGGCGGCGTTTTCCGGCATCACGCCCCAAATGGCGGAGAAGTCCATTTGGATTTCAAAGCCGTCGTTGGAGGGGAAGTTGATGCCAGTTTCCGGCATCGGGGAGGGCTCCCCGGCGACGTCGACTGCAATTTGGCCGTTGGCGTCTTGGCGCTTGTCCACCTGGATGGAACATTCACGGTAGCCCACTTCAACGATGTCGACCTGCTGTTCGCGAGGGTTGATCGGATACAGGCCCGATGGCAGCACCTCCTCCTGGATGCCCGCCCGCTTGCCCAGCGCCGGGTCGTCGGCCAGGTAGGTGACCACACCGACGAATCCGGTGGGAATATCGACCCAGCCGGAGTGCTTCACCTGGGTACCGACGGTCTGGATCTGGGTGTCGATGACCTCCATTTCGTAGGCGTACGGATTCACCCGGTATCGGCCGGGGCCGTAGACCTTGCGCAGGATGCCCTTGTGCCGGGTATCGCCCAGGTCGCCATCGACGAGGAATTCGCCGGGTGGCAGGGGCGCGCCCAACTTGCTGGTCACGACGGCCACGTGGCCCGGCTGAACGACCCGGTCGGGCACGACGGTGCGTTCCCACCAGACGGGGCAATAGAAGTGGCGGCCCGGGCCGCGCAATCGCTCGAGCACGCCCACTTCGCCCTCCTCGGCAAATTGGCCCGCCTCGGCATACTTCGCCCTGCCCAGCAGCGGCCCCTTGTACCGCAGCATCAGGCTGTGCCCCGGCTCCACGTACACGCGGTTCACCGTCCAGTGAAACATGCCGAACAAACCGGCGAGCAGCAGCACGAGTACAATTATCGAACCGGTCAGTTGAACGTATCGCATCGATCAGTCTCCGTTTTGCCTGTGCTGAGTGTGCGTTGGACCAGGGGAACCGTCCCGTTTTCGCGCCTTCACCCGACGCTTGCTCAACGCGGGGGAACGGTGCCGCGAAAGCGGGCCAGTCTCCAGGCATGGTTTGACTATTGGTCTTCCGCCGTGGGCTGTAGTTTGTCTTGGTACGTGTTGAACAGGTCCATCAGCGGACTGTCGGCCGTGTTGACCATCATGCTGCGGAAGGCGGGGGCGATCTTCTTCAACAGGACCCAACGGGCGAACTCGTCGCCGTCGCCGCCGAACGCCTCGACCGAGCGCCGCCAGCCGGCCGCCTCAGCCTCGTTGTCGAACTGGATCACCTCGGCTTCCGCCTTGCCGATGGCCACCGTGGCCGCTGCCTGGTCTTCGGCCGCCTGCAGTTGGAACTCGGCCACCTTGAGCCGCTGGTTGGCCTCGATCAGGGCCACCTCCTGCTCCCGCTGTGCGTCCACCACCACCTTGACCACCTCCTGGTCGGCCGTGACAAGCGCTTTCTTTTGGTTGACCATCTCCTTCTCGACGGCCAATTCCTGCTCCGACTGCTGTTGAAGAATCTGCCGCTGGTATTGCTCCTCCAATTGCAGCGCGATCTGGCGCTCGCGCACCGGCTCGGCGATTTGTTGCGGCGGCCGGATTCGGGTAATAAGCGCCTGGATGACCTCAACGCCCTGCGAACCGCATTTGTCGGCCATGGCTTGCTGAAAATCGATCTGGAATTGCGTGCGCGTTTCGCCCGAAATGAACTCGCGCCCCGAATTATTCGAACCGCGCAGCCGACAGAATGACCGCGCGTTGGGCACAATGATCTTCCGGATAATCGCGTCGTGGATGCCCTCGCCTTTCGTAGCGTCGTTGTACGTCACGAAAACGCTGGCCGCCTCTTCCGGCTTTACGCGGAACTCGATAATGCCGTCCAGGGCGACAAAGAATCCGTCCTTCGACGGGAAGCCCATGCGGCCGCTCTCGGAAAGGTTGAACCGCTGGCTGCGGCAGTCGACCAGGTCGATGCGAGTCACGTACGGGTTGACGTAATAGGTACCCGGGTCGAGCGACGTTTCCTGCACGCCTCGTTTTCCGGCTTCCACCATCAACTGATTTGGATCGTCGGGCATGGGGGCCGAAAGGTTCGTCACCACGCCTTTGAACCCGGCGGGCACGGTGACCGGGTCGTGCAATTCGATGTGCTCGGCGAAGAAATCGCGCCCGGCCGGCATGGGTTGCCCGATGACCCAGGCATTGATCGCATGCCGGCCCGCCCGCAAGACGTCGGGTACGATCCCTTTCTGGCCCGTTTCCCACGCAATCACCTCACCCGGCGGCGTGTTCTCGCCGTACAAACGCACCCGCACGCCGAGTTTGCCCTGCGGAATCTCGATTTGCGGAAGCACTTGCCAGGCCCAGTTGTAGGGATTGTAGAAGTAACGTCCCTCGGCGAGCACCTCGGGCTGGATGCCCTTGTGCTGGGCGTCGGGGGCCAGTTCGTCCTGGTTGGGAATGTCGGTTCCCGTCTTCTTCATCAGAACAGCCATGTGCCGGGCCGGCACGTCGATCCGGCACTCGAACCAGATGAAATAGGGAACCGCCAATAGGGCTACCGCCACCATGGCGACGGCGGCCACAAGCCGGGCTCGTTCACTCGGGTTCATCACGGGACTCTCCTGCTCGGTCGGAGGGGTTAAGGAGGAATGTCGGGTGCGCACACCCTGCCGCAATTCTAGCTTGCCGTCGGGCGCAAGAAAGGAATCGCTGACTCCACCTCTCTATTCGCGGAACAGGCGCGAATATTGGGTTCCGCAGGCCGCGGGAACAGGGGCCTTACGGCCCCCGCCCGCCGGGGCCAGCATACTTGCCCGCCGGTGTTGCGTCGCCTACACTGGAACCGTGCCGCTTCCTTGCCCAACGCCTGGAGAATCCCTGCCGTGAAATGCCATCGCCGAAACTTCCTGAAGACCGCCGGCAGCTTTGCTGCCGCCTCGGGCGTGCTGCCCGCGACGGGCCTCGCCTGGGCCGACGCCTCCGACCCGTTGCCCATTGTCGATACCCACCAGCACCTGTGGGACCTCGACGTGGTCCAGCCGCCGTGGCTGCGGGGGTCCGAGTTGCTCAACCGCAGCTTCCTACCCAAGCATTATTTGGAAGCTATCGAAGGGCTGAACGTCGTGAAGGCCGTGTACATGGAAGTGGCCGTCGCCCCTGAGCAGCACGTGAAGGAGGCCGAGTATGTGCTCGAGCTTTGCCGCCGTGACGATTTTCTCACGTGCGCCGCCGTGTTGGGGGGCCGGCCCGCCGAACCCGGCTTCCGCCAGTACATCACGCGGCTGGAAGAAAGCCCGTACATGAAGGGCATCCGGCAGGCGCTCGGCTCGCCGGACGTGTTCCTGGCAAAGCCGTTCGTCGACGGCATACGCCTTTTGGGCGAGTTGGGCATGGTGTTCGACCTCGTGCTGCCGCCCCATTTGCTTGCCGGCGCCGCCAGGCTGGTCGACCGCTGCCCGGATACCCGATTCGTACTCGACCACTGCGGCAATGCCGACGTCAACGTGTTCATGGCCGCCGCGCGGGGCAGCGACGCCGAGGCGCAGAAGAAGGTCGACCAGTGGCGGCGCGACCTCGCCGCCCTGGCGAAGCGCGAGCGCGTGGTGTGCAAAATCTCGGGCATCATCGCCCGCGTGCCCGCCGAAGGCTGGAGCAGCGCCGACTTGGCGCCGATCGTCGACCA
This sequence comes from uncultured Planctomycetaceae bacterium, assembly GCA_964414315.1. Lineage (GTDB taxonomy): Bacteria > Planctomycetota > Planctomycetia > Pirellulales > Thermoguttaceae > PWXP01. The sequence goes on from CAYPWB010000044.1 coordinate 16,924, forward strand.
CTGCCTGGAGTGCTTCGGGCCGGATCGGGTGATGTTCGCCGGCGACTGGCCGGTATGCCTGCGCGGCGCCTCGCTGCGCCGTTGGGTCGAAGTGCTGCGCGAGATCGTCGCCGCCCGCCCCGTGGTCGAGCAGCGGAAGCTGTTCGCCCAGAACGCGGTGAGCTTCTATTCGTTGGGCTGAGCAGATCGACCAGGACGCCGTCTACCCGGTAACCGCGTATCCTTTGGAAGACTGAAGATATGGCACGCAGAGTAGTCGAGCGCGTTCGCGACCGTCATCTGACTGAGGAAGAGGCGGCCAAGTATCGCAAAATCCGGGAAAGGATTGTTGAGGAGTTGCCGGACCTGCGTGCCCGGGCCAAAGCCCGGTTGCAGGAACTGCACGAGGCAAGGCAGGTGTTCGCTGAACTGCGCAAGATTCGCGAAGCGCAGGGGCTTAGCCTCGCCGACGTGGAGCGACTGACGGGAATCGACCGCTCCGCCCTTTCGAAGCTCGAACGGGGCGAACGAGTCAACTTCACGGTCGATACAATGACGCGCTACGCCGCCGCCGTGGGAAAGCACGTGCTGTTCCAGTTGGCCGACGTCCCGGAACCCTGATTGCCCGCAGTCACCGGTGTCCGCCCCGCACGGCCGGCCGGGCTACTCCACCGTCACGCTCTTGGCCAGGTTGCGCGGCTTGTCGACGTCGCAGCCGCGCAGCAGGGCCACGTGGTAGGCGAGCAACTGAAGCGGCACCACCGAAACGATCGGCTGGAGGAAGTCGTCCACGTTGGGCACCTCGACCACGTCGTCCGCCACGTCGGCCGCCTCGGTATCGCCCCGGCCTACGATGGCAATGACCGGGCCGCCGCGGGCCTTCACCTCCTGAAGGTTGGCCATCACTTTGTCGTACACGGGGCCTTGCGGCATGAGGAACACGCTGGGCGTGTTCGGGTCGACCAGGGCGATGGGCCCGTGCTTCATCTCGGCGGCCGGGTAGCCTTCGGCGTGGATGTAGCTGATCTCCTTCAGCTTCAGCGCCCCTTCGAGCGCCGTGGGGAAGTTGAACTGCCGGCCCAGGTACAGGAAGTTGTTGCACCCGGCGTATTTCTCGGCAATGCGCTGCACCGCGTCGTTGGTTTCGAGGGCCCCGGCGACCATTTCGGGCAACTGTTCGAACTGCGCGATGATCTGAAGCCCGGCGTCGAAGCTCAGGTGCCGCAGTCGGCCGAAATAGAGCGCAAGCATGGCCAGCACGGTGCATTGCGAGGTAAACGCCTTGGTCGAGGCCACGCCGATTTCCGCCCCGGCTCGCAGGTAAATGCCGCCGTCCGACTCCTGCGCGATCGTGCTGCCCACCACGTTGCACAGCCCGAGCGTGCAGTAGCCCTTCCGCTTCATTTCGCGCAGGGCGGCCAGCGTGTCGGCCGTTTCGCCGCTTTGGGTGATGGCGAACACGAGGGGGTGGCCGCACAGCGGCGGGTTGCGGTAGCGGAGCTCGCTGGCGTACTCGACCTCGACGGGAATGCGGGCCAGGGCTTCGAGTTGGTACTCGCCCACCATGGCCGCGTGCCAACTTGTGCCGCATGCGGTCATGAGGAACCGGTCCACCGCGCGCAGCTCGTGCGGCGCCAGGTTCAGCCCGCCGAACTTCGCCGTGGCTGCGTCATGGTCGAGCCGCCCGGCCATGGCGGCGCGGATCGTGTCGGGCTGCTCGAAGATTTCCTTGAGCATGTAATGGTCGAAGCGGCCGAGTTCGACCTCGCCCGCCTCGACGGCAATCTGCTCCACCCGGTGGCACACGTGGCCCTGGTCGCGATGCACGACGCGGAGGTCGTCCGGAGTAACCACGGCCAGCTCGTGTTCGCCCAGGTACACGATGCGGTCGGTACGGCCCACCAGCGGCGAGGCGTCGCTGGCGAGGAAGTGCTCGCCGCGCCCCACGCCGACAATGAGCGGGCTGCCGCGCCGGGCGGCGATCAGCACGCCCGGCCAGCGCCGGAACAGCACCGCCACACCGAACGTGCCCTGAAGTTGGGCCAGGGCTTCGGCCACGGCTGCCGCCACATCGCGAAAGCCGTCGGAGGCCGCGTCGGCGTCGGGGCCGAGCCGGCCAAGGCACTGGTCGATCAGGTGGCCGATCACCTCGGTGTCGGTTTGCGACTGGAACCGGTAGCCGTCGGCCACGAGCCGCTGACGGAGCGCCGCGTGGTTTTCGATCACCCCGTTGTGGACCACGGCCACCGCGCCGTCGCCGCCGAGGTGCGGATGGGCGTTCAAGTCGGTTGCCCCACCGTGCGTGGCCCAGCGGGTGTGCCCGATTCCGACCGCCCCGGGCGCGGCTGTCTGCTGCAAGCGGGCCTGCAGGTCGCGAATGCGTCCGGCCGTCTTGACCAGGCGCAGTGCGCCAAGGTCGTCGAGGGTCGCCACGCCGGCGCTGTCGTACCCGCGGTATTCCAACCGGTACAGACCCTCCACCAGGAACTCGGCCGCCCGTCCGCCGCCCACATAACCAACAATACCGCACATGCGCGTCACTCCATTGGAAAGCACCTCGTTCCGGAATATCGTGCTTCAAGACCTGCGCAAGTGTAGCACAAGTGCCCTTGTACGCTTACCCCACTTTGCAGTGCACGAACGAGCTTCCGCACGCAAGAGCACGGCAGATTGACGTCGGGCGGCGGTCGGGCTATTCTTGGGGGGCCGCCGCGAATTCCCCGGCTCAAGGCTACCCATTTCACCAAGGTGAACGATGACTCGGGCAACCGTTCGAGGTTTTGCCATTCGTATCTTTCCGTGTTTCCTTGCCGCCTGTGCGGCGACCGGCTTGGGACGTGTTTGGGCCGAGCCGGACCCGGCACGCCCACCCCTTGCCGAGAACGGCGGACGCGGCGGCTTGACGGTTTGGGTCGGGGGGCATTATGCGCCTCCTCAGTGGGCCGGCGAACTTTGCGATTTGCACCGGCAGGACGGCCGGCTCGTGCTCGGCCTGCACGCCGATACGGAAGCGGTCGCCCGGGCACGCGAGGAAGTGGCCCGGCTCGGGTGCTACGGGAAGGTGTCGGTCGACCGGTTGCCCGCCAAATCGGCCGGTTTGCCGCTCATTGCCGAGTCGGTCAATCTGCTTGTCGTGGCGGTCTCGGCGGGGGTCGACGACGCGGAAATCGACCGGGTTCTCGCCCCGTTGGGAACCGCGCTGCTGCGGGAGGGCGACCGGTGGCGGACGATCGCCAAGCCGTGGCCGGACGACCTCGGCCAGTGGACCCACTACCTGGGCGACGCGACGAACAACGCGGTGGCACGGGACCGGCGCATCGCGCCGCCGCGGCACTTGCAGTTCCAAACCGGCCCGCGGTGGAGCCGCCACCACGACCACATGTCGAGCGTTTCGGCGCTGGTGTCGGCCGCGGGACGGGTGTTCGGCATCTTCGACGAGGGGCGCTACGAATCGCCGCAACTGCCGCCCGATTGGAACCTCGTCGCCCGCGACGCCTTCAACGGCGCCCTGCTCTGGAAGCGCCCCATCGCACGGTGGCACAGCACGCTGTGGCCGCTCAAGAGCGGGCCGGCCAGCCTGCCCCGCCGGCTGGTCGCCTGCGGCGACGAGGTGTACGCCACCTTGGGCATCGACGCGCCGGTAACGGCGCTCGACGCCGCCACGGGCCGAACGCTGCGAGAGTACGCCGGTACCGCCGGGGCCGAGGAGATCGTCTGCCGAGGCGACGTGCTGCTGGTGCTCGTCAACCGTACGCCCCGGGACGTGGACGCCGATTTGAAGGTCGACCCCGAGGAGGGCGCTTCGCGCGACAGCCGTACCACGTACTCGCCCAAGATGGCGCGGATTTGGGCCGGCATCCGCTCGCCCCGGTGGACCCACGCCGACCGGGCTCTCCTGGCCTTCGACGCCGCAAGCGGCCGGCAGCTTTGGAAGATCGAAGGCCGGGTCGTACCGCTTACGCTGGCCGCCGATGCCGACCACGCTTATTACCACGACAACGAAAAGGTCGTCGCCCTGCGGCTGGCCGACGGCTCTCGGCGGTGGGTATCGGAGCCGGTCGCCGTGTGGCAGGGACTGCACGGCCAGGGGCTGCAATCGTGGTTCGCCCCCTCGCTCGTCGTGCACGATGGCCGCGTGCTGGTGGCCGGAGGCGAGAAGACCCACATGTCGTACATGGGCTGGGGCTCGGACGACATTGGGCAGGACACCATGACGGCACTATCCAGCGACACCGGTGAAACGCTGTGGACCGCGGAGCATCCCTACAGCGGATACAACTCGCCCGAGGACCTTCTGGTAGCGCGCGACAGGGTGTGGGTCGGCTCGACGGCCAAGGGCGGAGCCGGCGGTTACTACGCCGGGCACGACCTGCGCACGGGCGAGCGGCGCGAGCACTTTCCACCCACGCTCGACACCTACTGGTTCCACCATCGCTGCTACCGCGCCAAGGCCACCGAGGACTATATTCTTTGCTCGCGCACCGGCATCGAGTTCGTCGATTTACAGACGGGCGAGTGGACCATCCACCACTGGGTCCGCGGGGCGTGCCTGTACGGCATCATGCCGGCCAACGGGCTGGTGGTCGCGCCGCCGCATCCGTGCGCGTGCTACTCGGAGGCGCTGCTGAAGGGGCTCGTTGGGCTGGCCCCGCCCACCAAGTCGCGAGAACTGCCGAAACTGCTTTCGGCGGAAGAACGTCTCGAGTGCGGCCCGGCCTACAATGCGATGGCCGCCGACAAGCCAAGCGGCGAGAGCCAACCGTCGCTTCAGCGATGGCTCGATGG
>CAYPWB010000044.1:21697-23856 GCA_964414315.1 uncultured Planctomycetaceae bacterium
GGCCTACGGAGCGATTGCCGCGGGCGTAACCGTTCACAGGGGACTGTCCCGATTTTCGCGGCACAGCGGGCAGTTTGCCCAATCAGCCAACCGCTACCGCCGCGAAATTGGGACTGTCCCCCTCGCGTACAGCGGAGGAGACAGCCCGCGCCGCCGCCCCGTGAGCAGTTACGTCTCGGTCGAGCCGAGCGGCGATGCCTGGCCTACTTACCGAGCCGACCCAGCTCGCAGCGGAGCGGCGCCGTCGTCCGTACCGCTCGACCTCCGCCCGCAATGGAGCACCGTGCTGGGTGCGCGACTGACCCCGCCCATCGCGGCCGATGGGCAGGTTTTCGTCGCTGCGCCGGAGCGGCACGCGGTGTATGCGCTCGACGCCGACTCCGGCGAGCCGCTTTGGAGTTTCGCCACCGGCGGGCGGGTCGACTCGCCGCCCACGTACGACCGAGGCCGGCTGTTGTTCGGCTGCGCCGACGGCTACGTGTATTGCCTCCGGGCAGCTGACGGCGCGCTCGCCTGGCGGTTCCTCGCGGCGACGGCCGATCGCCGCATGGTGGCTTACGATCAGGTCGAGTCGTGCTGGCCGGTTCACGGGTCGGTGCTCGTGCAGGACGGTGTCGCGGCGGCGGTGGCCGGGCGTTCGATGTACCTCGACGGCGGCCTGCGGCTGTGCCGGCTCGACGTCGAAACGGGCCGCCTGCTGGGCGAGCAGGTGTTCGACGACCGCGAGCCCGAAACGGGCGAGAACCTCCAGGCTCGCGTGAAGGGCCTGAACATGGCCGTCGGCCTGCCCGACATCCTTTCCAGCGACGGCGAGCACCTCTATATGCGGTCGCAGGTGATGGACCTGGAGGGCAATCGGCTCGTTTTGGGGCCCAGCGGTAGCGGACATCCGCACCTGTTCGCCCCGTACGGCTTCACCGACGATTCCTGGTTCCACCGAACGTACTGGGTATACGGCGACGGGTTCCAGGGCGGCATTGGCGGCTTTCGGAACGGGCAAACCGTGCCTGCCGGCCGCATCCTCGCCCACAACGACGATACCGTGTTCGGCTACGGCCGCAAGAGCGACTACTGGCGGTGGTCGTCGGTTTTGGAGAATCACCTCTTCGCGGCCGTCCGGCCGCAAGCCCGGCGCGGCGAACCGATGGTCGTCGAGTTCGAGAACACCGCCAGCCTCGACCCGGCCGGTAAACCCCTGACGATCGCCGCCTGGGTGCGGACCGCCGCCGCCGACGGCACCATCCTGGTGCGCGGGGCCAACGTTCACGGCTTCGCGCTCATCCTTGCCGATCGCAAACTGCAAATGCTCCTGCGTACCAAGGACACGACGCACGTGGCCGCGGCCAAGAAGCCGATCGGCGAAGAATGGACCCACGTGGCGGGCGTGCTCGGCGAGGACGGGCGGATGACCGTGTACGTCGACGGGCAGGCCGCCGGCACCACCGAGAACGTTCCCCTGTTGGGCGGCACGCCCATCATCCCGATGCGCGTGGGCTACGATCCGACCGACCAACTGCTGCCGGAACCGCTCACGCCTTTCCAAGGCGCGCTCGACGAGGTTATGTTGTTCCACCGGGCCCTTTCCGCGCAGGAAATCGCGAAGCTGGCAAATCCGGACGAGACCCTCGATGCGCAAGCCCGCGCCGGCCAGGTCCTCCACCTCGCATTCACCAAGGGGGCGCTTCGCGACCGGTCGCCCGCGAAGAACCACGGCGACGGCGCGGGCACGAAGTTCCGGACGGCACCCGGCCCGGCGGGCGACGCGTTGCGGTTCGAGCAGCCCGACCCCGCCGTGCTGGCCCGACGGCGAGGCGCGCAGGGAAAGGTGGGACATTTGTGGAGCCGCGAAGTGCCGATGATGGTCCGAGCAATGGCCGTCGCGGGCGAGGCGCTCTTGATCGCCGGCCCGCCCGATGTGCTCGACGAGGTGGCCGCGTTCCAGGCGTTCGACCATCCGGACACGCAGAAACAGCTCGCCGAGCAGGACCGCGCGCTCCGCGGCCAGCGCGGGGCCCTGTTCCACGCCGTCGATACGACCACCGGCGAAACACTGGCGGAATACCCGCTCGAAGCCCCTCCCGTGTTCGACGGGCTGATCGTCGCCGGCGGCCGGGTATTCCTTGTAACGATGGACGGCCGCGTACTCGCGTTCGCGGGCC
>CAYPWB010000045.1:0-3623 GCA_964414315.1 uncultured Planctomycetaceae bacterium
CCGATTGGGCAAATCGCCCTTTGTGCCCCGAAAATCGGGACAGTCCCCTGTGAACGGTCACCGCAGGACTTTCCGTCGTGTTTCCACAAAAGCCTGCAGGATGGGTTGACGCCTTGTGAGCAAAATGCCCCGCAAGGGGCTTCACTCGACAGCCAGGGCGACGCCCTGGGAGCGTTCACCGCTCGGACGACTCGAGCGCGGCGCGAAACTCGTCGAGCTGATCGCGGATAATCTTCGAGTGCGGCTCGAGTTCCACCGCGCGCGCCTGGTACTTCACCGCGTTGGCGTAATCGTTCCGGGCGAAGTAGACGTGCGCCAAGGTGTCGTAGTAGGCGGCCTCGTTGGGGCGAAGTTCGAGCGACTTGTGCGAGTAACGCAGCGCTTCGTCCAAGTCGCCTTCGGTATTGCCGATGAGCCAGGCGAACTGGTTGTACCACATCGCCTCGTCGGGCTGGTTGCCGATCATCTCGCGAAGCGCCTCGGCCGTCGTGTGAATCATATCCAGCGTTTCGCGGCGGTAGTCGTCGTCCTGCTCGGGCAGGTGGTATCGGGCAATGATCGCGTCGAGTTCTTCGGGATCGTCGGCCAGCGACTTGTCGAGGTGTTCCCGTTCCTTGGCGTAGTCCTTCTGCTCGTGGTAATGGCAGGCGAAGTAGTAATGCATCCGAGCCCGCGGCATGCGGACGATCAGCGCCAACTGGCCGGCCGCCGCCGGGTTGTTTTCGAGCAGTTCGACGATTTCCTGGAGGACGCGCGCCGCTTCGAGCGTGTCGCCTCGTTCGTGCAATATTTGAGCGAATCGGTATCGCGTGCCGACGGTGAGCGGATCGGTCGGGGCGGCGTTGTCGATGACGTAGCGGAACTCGCGTTCGGACCACTCCGGACGATTTCGCCGCCACAGTTCGACGGCCGTTCGGGCGCGTTCTTCGAGCCACGTGCTGTTGTTCCCTTGGCGCAAGGCGAAAGCGCGCTGGGCCGTTTCCTCCGCCAACTCGGCGTTGCCCTGTTGCGCGTGCGCCTCGGCCAACAGGTACAGAAGCGGTCGCGTGCTTTGCACTTGCCGGGCGAAGCGCGAGGCCAACTCGTCGACCAGGGGCCACGCCTCTTGGACAATCAGCCACTGGAGCAGTTTCTTGAGGTTGTCGACATCGCCTTCCTCCAAGGCGATCAGGCGGCGTATGACCCCGACCACCTCATTCGGCCGATCCAGTTTCTCCAGCCAGGCCGCCTGGAAACGCAGCAAGGCGGCCGGCACTTCGGCATTCTCTGCGGGGCCGGGCCTGGTCGGCGCGGCCAGTTCTTCGTCGGCAAACCGGCCGAAATGCGCCGCGAGCGCGTCCAGGTTGTCGTGGTTCTCCGCCCAGGCCAGCAGCCACCGCCCGCCCGCCCGCCGGATCCCCCGCAGCGACTCCCGGACGGTGTCGAGCACCTGCGGCGAAGGCGATCCTTCCGCCGCGTAAACGGTCAGAAGTTCCAGCGCGGCCTGCTTCGAAAGGTCGCCCGACTGCTCGAACCGGACCACCCGGCACAAAGCCGCCACTCCGGCGGCGTCGGGCAGCCGAGCCAACTGTTCGATCCTCGCCAAACGCTCTTCCGGTTGCAGCCAGCCGTAGTTTTCCAGGAGCGTTTTGACGGGCGCGGGATCGTCGTCGCGGGTCCATTCCACCTGCATGCTGCGCAGCAGGTAGCGGGCGCGGGCGGCCACCTCCAGGTCGTCGTGGGTAGTGGCTTCGGTCAGCGCGTCGTACGCTTCGAACCCGAGCCGCGATAACGACTCCTGCGCCTGCTCCCGAACGTAGTAGTCGGGGTCGCCAAGCTGTTCGATGAGCCTCGCAACTTCCTGCTCGCCCGACGGCGGTGGAAGAGCCCGCTCGTCGGGGCCGGCCGGCGCGTTTACCGCCGTCGATGCCAGCACGGCGGCCAGCAGCCAGGACCTCGGGGACAACCATGGACGATTCAGCATCGCAGAAGCACCTCTTGGGAGGGGGGGTGCGGACGAACCCCGCCCGCGAAACCTACCTTAAGCATACTCCGAGGCCATGCTGCTTGGCAACGGTGGTCGCGGCGGGGGGCGGTCGGCCGGCGGCGCCGGAACGCTTCTTCCCGGATGGACTCTTCCGCTTCCACGTGCAAACCGCTTGGCCGAACGACGGAGTTCTGCCCCATTTGGCGGACGGCACGACGGAGCGTGCCTGCTACTTCGCCGTGGTTTGCACCGGGAAACGGAAAAGCGCCCGGGATTATTCGGGCGAATCCTTTCGCGGAGTCACGCGGGTGCCGTCGCTCAGTGCACTGTCGGGCACGTCGACGACAAGGTCGCCCGGCGCGAGGCCGTCGACGACCTCCGCCTCCCGGTCGTTGGCCAGCCCCAGTTTGACCGTCTGCTTGCGGGCGATGTCCTGGCGGACGGCGAACACACACCACCGGCCCTCCGAATCGCGGAACAGGGCGGAGCGGGGCACCACCAACGCGTCGTCCTTCTTCGCCGTGGTGATGCGAATGCGCACGCGGTAGCCGACCGCCATGCGCCGTTGGCGGAGCAGCCGCGCGCGGTCGGCCGGGTCGATATCGACGACTACCTTCACCCGCTGCTGCTCGACCCCCAACGCACTCAGCTTGGTGAACCCGGACGGCTCGACCCTCGCCACGGTTCCTTTGGCGGGCGGATCGCCGACGGCGGGGCCGTAAATTTCCACCGGCGCGCCCGGCGGCACGTCGACCGCGTCGATGGTCAGAAGGTCGGCCTCGACCTGCAAGTCGTCGAGCCGGCCGATTTCGAGCAGTTCCTGCCCGGCGGGAACGAACCGCTCCTGTTCGACGAACCGTTGCAGGACGACACCGTCGACGGGGCTGCGCATTTCACCCCGTTCCCGATCGCGGAGTGCCCGGTCGAGCGCGGCCTGGGCCTCGTCGCGCCGGCGGCGCAGCACGTCGGCCGATGGTTCGAGCCGCCGGTCGATGTACTGGCCGATCATGTTCGGCAGGAGGTTCGCGGCCCCGTCCAGGGCAAGCATGGCCGCGTAGACGAGTTGATCCTGCCGGAAGGCCGCGGTTGCCTCGGAGTGCTGCACGACGGCCAGTTCCCACTCGTCCTCGGTTCGGGCGTTGGAACGCCGCAGTTCGCGCGTGCGGGCGAGGTGGGCCTGCGCGTATTCGAGGTTCGTCCGGCTGGCGTCGATCCGCGCGGCTGCGGCCTTCACGGCTTCCCCCATCGCCTCGGCCAGCTTCGTCGCCTGCTCCACGCCGGTCCGTTCGACGCGCACGTCGGCATTCTCCGCCAGGGACGCGTCGAGTTGTCCGACCGCCGCCTGCGCCTGCCGCACCGCCAGTTCAAGGTCCTCGGGCACGATGCGGGCGACCGGTTCGCCCAGGGCAACGCGCGTTCCTTCGCGCAGCCGGGCGATCGGCTCGCCGTCGAGCCGGCCGGCGAAGGGCATGGCCACTGTGTAGGTATCGGATAGACGGGTCTCGGCCCGCTCGTCGACAAACTCGCGGATGGTTCGCGAGTGGACCTCGACCGTTCGCACCGTCACGCCCGGCCGCAGCGCGAACCCGAGCCCGGCCAGAACGAGAACCGCCACGGCGGCAACGAGGATGAGAAGCTTCTTGTGGTTTTTCATGGC
>CAYPWB010000045.1:3723-15022 GCA_964414315.1 uncultured Planctomycetaceae bacterium
TCATGGCTGTGCTATTCCTGTGCCTGCAAGGCTTCGAGCCAGTCGGTGCGGTGGATGGAGCGTTGCACGACCAGGTGGGCGGCAAGTGCGAAGACGATGCCCAGGGCGAGGGCGGCCAGGTACACGTCGGGCCCGCCGACGACCGGCAGGCGGAACATCTCGCTCTCGTACGCCATGGCCATGAGCACGGTCAGCAGGTAGCCCAGCGGCATGCCCAGCAGGGTGCCGGCCAGGGTCACGATCAGGCTTTCGCGCAGCATAAGACTGCCGAGTTGCCATGGTCCGTAGCCGAGCACCCGGAGCGTGGCCAGTTCGCGCCGGCGCTCCGCCAGGTTCACCAGCGAAGCATTCAGGATGCTGCCGAAGAAGACCACGCCGGCGAACAGCACCAGGAACCCGATGAACACGCCCATGTGTTCGATGAGCGTTTCGTCGATATTGGCGATCAGGTCGTGCCGCGAGTGAACGCCCTGCAGGTCCGGCAAATCCCGCAGTTCGCGGTACAGGGCGTCGGTCTTCTCGGGTCGCGGGTCGACGGCAAGCTGCACGCCGGTGACGGCGAATTCTTCGTTCACCAGACGGCTGAGGTAGTGGATGTCGGCGTAGACGGCGGTGCCCATGTAATCGTCGACAATTTCGACGACGGGCAGATGGTGGGTTCGGCGGAGCCCTTGGGCCGGCCGGAACGCGATACGATCTCCCAGCCCGACGCCCAACTGGTCGGCCAGGGTGCGGCTCATGGCAAGCCCCGCGGTGGGGATGCGAACGGGCCGCGCATGCCGGTCGCGGGGTACGGTCATCCCGGCGCCGGGCGCCAGCCCGGTAATGCCGCTCTTCTTCTCGCGGTGGCCGTGGCGGAACGTGCCGGCGACGTTCAGCATCGGTTCGGCCTGGTCGACAGCCGGCAGGCGGCGGGCTTCGTCCAGTGCGTCGGCGCCGTGCTCGTCGCGCAGCACCAGATCGATGTCGCTGCGTTGGACCCAGCGGAACTGAAAATCGACCAGGTACACCGTGGCCTTCGACATCATAAACCCACTTACCAAAATGGCCGCGCCCATGGCGGCGGCGAACATGCCGGTGGCGGTCCGCGTGTGGTTGCGCATGGTGCTGCGCAGCACCATGCGCCATCCGCTGGAAAGCCGGGCCCATAGCCGGCCCAGGCGTTCCAGCAGCACGGCGCCGCCCTGCCGGGGCGGTTTCGGACGCATGGCCGCGGCCGGCTGAAGCTGCAACACGGCGCGGGTACCCCGCAGGCTACCCACCACGGCGCACGCAACGCTGATGCCCAGGCCGATGGCATGAAGCCGGGGATAGAAGTGGCTCGCAAGTTCGGGGAATTCGTAGAATTCGCGGTAGATACCGGTCATGCCGTGCGCCAGCCACGCACCCCCGGCACAGCCGGCCAGACCGCCCATCACCCCGACCGCCGCGGCGAACTTCAGGAAGTGCAGGAACACCTGCGCGTTCGAATAGCCCAGCGCCTTCAGCGTGCCGATCACCGTGCGCTGCTGATCGGCCAGCCGCGTGAGCAGTATGTTGAGCACCAGCGCGGCGACGGCCAGGAACACGGCCGGCATGAACCACGCGAAAATGCGGAGCCCCTCGATTTCCAAATCGAGGTATTGGTGCGAAACCTGCTCGGCCCGCGGCGTGGTGGCCAGCACGCCGTAGGGCTCCAACAGGCGCTCGGCCTCCCGGAGCACGCGGGCGGTGGTTTCCTCGCGATGCGCGGCGTCGGCGTACGCCAGCTTGCCCAACACCTCGTTGGCCGCGCCGTCGAGGTCGAACACACCCTCGGCGTAAGTCCGCTTGATGTAGAAGACGCCAAAGTGCTTCGGGTCGGGCACAATGGCGCCGGGGCCCAACAGGTAGGTGAACTCGCTGGAGATGGCCGTACCGACGATGAACAACGCCTGCCGCCGATGGTTCAGCACCAGGTGAATCCAGTCGCCCGGCGCCAGGTTGTGCTGCCGGGCGAACGCGTCGTTGACAATCACTTCGTTCTCACGCCGGTCGGTGAAATACGTCCCCTGCCGCAGGACGATGTCGGCGGGCACGGGTTCACGGCGGTCGGGCATCGACAGCACCAGGGCGCTGAGCGGCTTCTCGACGTCGTCCATCAGCACCGGCGCGGCGAACCGGATGCGCGGCCGGACGGCGGCTACGCCGGGAAGCTCGCGCAGCGCGTCCAGTTCCGGCAGCGGCGCCGTCTTCAGGTCGATCCAGAAGTCGGGCATGCGGCACTGGTCGTAGTAGTCGTGCATGGCGATGCGAAGGTTCCCGTACGAGGAGCCCATCGCCACGAAGCACGCCACGCCCACCGCGATGATGCTCACGATGGCCAGGAGCACGCCCCACGACGCTCGCAGCTCACGAACCAGTTTGCGGTTGAGGACGTTCACCAGACGACCTCCTCCGGCGCGATGGGTTGCTCGTTGCGTTCCACCTTGGTCACCTCGCCGCTTCGCAGATGCACGACGCGGTCGGCCACGGCCGCAATGGCCGTGTTGTGCGTGATGATGACAATCGTGGTGCCCAACCCGTTCTTCAGGTCGACCAGAAGCCGGAGCACACGCTTGCCCGTCTCGAAGTCGAGCGCGCCGGTCGGCTCGTCGCACAGCAGCAGTTCGGGCCTCTTGGCGATGGCCCGCGCGATGGATACCCGCTGCTGCTCGCCGCCGGAAAGCTGGGCGGGGAAGTGGTCGGCGCGGTCGGCCAGGTCGACCTTTTTCAGGGCTTCGAGTGGTTGCATCGGCTCGGGGCTGAGTTCCGTGGCCACCATCACGTTTTCCAGCGCCGTCAGGTTGGGCACCAGGTTGTAGAACTGGAAGATGAAACCGACGGAGTCGCGGCGATAGCGGGTCAGCTCGGGCGGGGTCCAGGCGGTCATTTCGCGGTCGCGGAAGAACAGCCGGCCGGCGCTGGGCGTGTCGAGGCCGCCCACCAGGTTCAGAATCGTCGTCTTGCCCGACCCGCTGGGCCCGACCATCACCAGCAGTTCGCCCGCGCGAACGTCGAGCGACACCCGGCGCGCAGCCCGAACCTCGACTTCGCCCATGGTAAACGTCTTGTCGACCGCGTCCAGTCGCAGCAGCGGGCTGACGGGGGTTTCGTCGGATACATCGGGCATACCGTCCTCGCAGTGACCACCAGGGGACCCATTTTGAGCCTACATTGCCCAGCGCGCCGGGGCAACCGGCCGGGAACGCTCCCCTCCGCCCTGCGGCCGACGCGTCGCGAGAATCGCGATAATGGGCGCGTCCGGACTGCACCGTTTTGCAACTTCCGGCGAGCCGGCCGGGGATCGGTCCAGTTTCGGCCGATCGGCGCTGTTTTCACGGAAAGACGATGCCCAACACAGGGGGGCGCAATCCCGCCCGGTCGACCGCCCGCTCTTTGGAAGCGTTTGAGCGACCGCTACTCCGGGCGATGCCGGAGGCGGACGACGCCGTCGGGTAGTTTGTGGGGCGGGGTGCGCACACCGGCGCGGGGGTTGGGAACGAGCACGCAGTCGTTCGGCAACTCCTGGCCGGCCAGCAGGCGGACGCCCGGCCCCAGGAACGCCCGATCGCCCAGACAGCCGCCCAGCAGCCGCGAGCCGGAGGGCACGGACGCGCCGCCGGCGGTTACGTACACGTCGCCGCGGAAGCGAAAGTCGAAGATGCCGCTGTCCGGGCACAGCACGGCGCCGGCGCCGAGCACGGAGAACTGCATGAAGAACGCGCCCAGCCCGGCGCCCGCATCGGCCGTCGAGCATCGCACCACCACGTTGCCGTTGACAACGACGTCGTTGCCGAGCGTGCAGCCTTCCAAGATCGCGCCGGGGCCGATTTCGACGTAGTCGCCCAGGACGCATCCGCGCACCACCGCGCCGGCCCCGATACGTACGCGGCGCCCCAGTAGCGAAGCCTCGACGTGCGCGTTGGGATGGACCTGGCAGCGGCGCCCGGCCAGGTACAGCTTACCCAGCCAGCGCGACGGACGGAGGCTGCCCGAACGCAACAGCGCCTTCAGTGCCAACGCCGCCGCGGCCAGCGGGCGGCGGCGCAACGTTTCCAGCACGTGCCCGGACGTGCCCAGAAAATTGGCCGCCAGCAACGCGGACCAGTGGCGCACGGGCGTCATGAACACGGGCGAAAGGGGCAGCACGAACCGCCCCGAAGGCTCGAAGTACCGGTTGACCCGCATGCGAACCCGCAGCCGGCGGTGCGGAATGGGCAGCAACTCGGTTTGTGCTTCCAGCGGCCGGGTCGGATCGCGCTGTTCCAGGTAGAAGCAGTCGTACGCGCGGCAGGCGGGAAACCGGGACGGGTCCGATTGGTGCGCAGCACCCGAAGGGCCGTCCCGGCAAATCGGACCTGTCCCGGTTTCCCGGCCGGAGGGGGCTTCGCACGAATTGGTCCTATCCTCCTTTTCCTCCCGGCAAGTCGGACCTGTCCCGTCTTCGCACTCCTCGCCTTGGAATGCGGCCGCGAATTGCTCGGTCAGTTCCGACTTCGCCAGCGCGGCCCTCACGTTGCCGCCGCGTCGGCGGGCGGTGCGGAGGAAAGTGCGCATGGCGGCCGGGGTGAAGTACAGATCGTCGGCCACGACCAGGCACGGGAACTCGCACACCTGTTCCAACGATTCGACCGCCGCGCAGCGGCAGCCCAGGGCAGTGAGGATTCCCGCCTGGAGTTCGCCGAGCGGGCGGTTGTGGACCGCCACTTGCCCGACCGGCCGGTCGAACGGCGCGAGGATGCGGCCGGTGTTCAGGAGGTATGCTTGCATTTGAGCAGCTCGAAGTTGCAGATGCGCATCAGCGGCAGGCCTTTCTCATCGACGGCCAGCCGCCCCTCGCGGTCGATCGACAAGAGCAGATGCGTGCCGCGCAGGCTAAGGTCTTCGACGCCCATCGCTTCGAGGCGATGCTTCGCGGCGCGCATCACCTTCACGTAACCGCGCTGGCTCAGGCGGCCCTCACGGTAGGCCGCCAGGGCGTCGATGCCCGTGTAAACGGGCTCGTCCTTCACGGCCAGCGCGTCGTCGGGCCCGTTCCAGTATCCCCAAATGGTCACGTACTCGTGCTGCCGGCTGAGGATCGGTTGCCCTTCGGGGGTCTCGAATCGGGCGTGGCTTTCGTACCGGCTGTCGTCGACCAGCGACGAGGACACGGTCGACCGGTGGCCGGTCATATAAATGGCCCGCGGATACGTCGTTTCGATGCCGTGGTGCGCCAGTTCCATGGCGATGGAGAACTCCTCGAAGGGGCTGTTGTAACCGTGGTCGAGGATGCGTTTTTCCCGGCGGACGAAGGGGTCGGCGTCGGGGATTTGCCCCACGCGCGAAACGCGCCACACCAAATGCACGTTGTCGTGCGTGATCGTTTCGTACACTTCGTACGCCGAGCTGAGCCGGGTGCGCGGCGTGCGTCGCCACTTTTCGGGCAGGAAGTATTCGAACAGCATCGGATCGCGGCCCACGACCCACAGCGCGCCGCCCGTGCTCTCCACCCGACCGTATACGTAATCGACCCCCAGAATGTCCACCGGCGCGAGGCCGGGGGGGAACTGCTCGTGGGGTTCGAACCGGCGCGCCTGACGCACCAGGTATTCCTGGCGCTTTTCAGCGCGAATGCGTTCCTCACGTGCCGGGGTGCGCCGGAGCAGTTCGAAATCGACGAGGCCGTACAAGGGCTTTCCGGAACGGTTGCGTGAGAGGGCCCCGTTCTGCTTCGGGCGGACGATGATGTGTTGCGGCTTGGCATCGCCGACGACGAAGCCCTTGTCGCTCAGGTCGGTCTCGGCCCGCGCGATCATCTGCGCCATGGCGTCGTTGTCGAGCAGGCCCTTGCGGTGGGCCTCGACGGCGTCGATCCCCTTGAGCCACTCGTAAATGACCGCGTAGTTCCGGTTCCAATCGATGGGAATTTCGCGGTGGCTCCGCTCGATAGCCGCCATCCGGTGCCGCCGCCGCCCAAGTTGCTCCGCCTTGATGTACTTGCGCGGCACGTAAATGGCCAGCGGCTTGTGGGTGTAGAACCGGCCGGGCACTTCAAACCGCGTATTCTGGAGTTCGATAACGAGGCTGAACTCCAGAAATGGGCTGTTGAACTCGGCCGCAGCCTCGTCGATCACCTTCGTCTCGCCCGGAATGTCCTGCCCCATCCGGTTCCACTTGATGACGATCTCCTTCGACCGGCCGTCGACCGTCTTGGTGCGAACGCGATGCACCGCGCTGGTGCCGGGCAGCCGGGTGCCGTGGAACTTCATCCAGCGGTCGTCGGCCCAATGGTTCTGGGGCATCAGGCACTTCGTGAACGGCAGCCCGCGCTCCGTTACGTACAGATCGGACCCGTCCTCCATGCGCAGGTGAAGGTACTTCACGCCGAGCACGGTTACCAGCGGTTCCGGCGCCAAGTAGGCGCCGATCCCCTCGATTCTTTTGATCGCTTCGCGCATCGGGTCCGCCAATGCTATCCCAGCCGCTTCTTCGTCGACTCGAGCTGAGCCGTGAGGCGGTCGGGCACCTTGTCGCCGAACCTCGCCAGGTAGGCTTCGGCGTCGGCCAGGTCGGCATGGAATGCCGCGGGATCCACCTCCATCAACTCGGCCATATCTTCGGGGTCGATTTCCAGCCCCGTCAGGTCGAGGTCGCCGTCCCGCGGCATCAGCCCGACGGGCGTTTCCTTGGCGTCCACTTCGCCGGCGACGCGCTGACACATCCACTTCAGCACGCGGCTGTTTTCGCCGAAGCCGGGCCACAGCCAGCGGCCGTCGCGCGAGGTGCGGAACCAGTTCACATAGAACACGGCGGGGGCATGCTCGCCCAGCCGGTCGCCCATGGCGTACCAGTGCGCCCAGTAGTCGGCCATGTTGTATCCGCAGAAGGGGAGCATGGCGAAGGGGTCGCGGCGGAGGGTTTGGCCGACGTCGAGCGCGGCGGCCGTCGTTTCCGACGCGGCCATCGCGCCCAGGAACACGCCGTGGTCGAAGTCGAACGCTTGCGTCACCAGCGGCACGGTGCGCGTCCGACGTCCGCCGAAGATGAAGATGTCGATGGGCACCCCGGCCGGGTTCTCCCAATCGTCGCAGATGACCGGGCACTGGGCCGCCGGGGCGGTGAACCGTGCGTTCGGATGCGCCGCCAGGCGGCCCGATTCGGGCGTCCACGAGTTCCCCTTCCAGTCGATCGCGTGCTCGCACGGCTTCTCGATGCCTTCCCACCAGACGTTGCCCTCGTCGGTCAGCGCGCAGTTGGTGAAAATGCAGTTTGCGTCGAGCGAGCGCATGGCCATGGGATTCGAACTCATGCTGGTGCCCGGTGCCACGCCGAAGAAGCCCGCCTCGGGGTTGATGGCGTAAAGGCGCCCGTCGGGGCCGATTTTCATCCAGGCGATGTCGTCGCCGATGGTCTCGCACTTCCAGCCGGGAATGGTCGGCAGCAGCATGGCCAGGTTCGTCTTGCCGCACGCCGAGGGGAACGCGGCCGCAATGTGGAACCGTCGCCCCTCGGGGCTGGTGAACCGCAGGATGAGCATGTGTTCGGCCATCCAGCCCTCGCGCCGGGCCATGGGCGACGCGATGCGCAGCGCCAAACACTTCTTGCCCAATAGCGCGTTGCCCCCGTACCCGGAGCCGTACGACCAAATGAGGTTCTCCTCCGGAAAATGGGCGATGTACTTCTCTTCGATCGGGGCGCACGGCCAGGGGACGTCGGCCTGGCCCTCGGCCAGCGGGGCCCCGACCGAGTGCAGGCAGGGGATGAACTCGCCATCCTCGCCCAGCGCCTCGAGCACCTTGCTGCCCGCGCGGGTCATAATGTGCATGTTCACTACGACGTAGGGCGAGTCGGTAATCTCGATGCCGATTTTCGAGATGGGCGACCCGATCGGCCCCATCGAAAAGGGGATCACGTACATCGTGCGCCCCTTCATGCAGCCGGTGTACAGGTCCCGCATAGTCTTCTTCAACTCGCCGGGGTCGATCCAGTTGTTCGTCGGCCCGGCATCCTCCTCCTTGACCGACGCGATATAGGTGCGGTTCTCGACGCGGGCGACGTCGCTCGGATCGCTGCGGAACAAGAAGCTGTTCGGCCGAAGCTCGTCGTTCAGCCGGGTGGTCATACCCGATTCGACCATGCCCTGCATCAGCCGGTCGTACTCGGCCTTCGAGCCGTCGACCCATTCCACTCGATCGGGCTGGCACATGGCCTCCACCTCGGCTACCCAAGCCAGCAGCTTCTTGTTTTTCGTGCTCACAGTGAACTCCCTGGTTACGCTGGTTTCTCGTCCAGTCCTCCGATACAATCGGCCCCAAGTTTACCCGGGGCTGCCGAAGCGTCAACCCATGGCACCCTTTGGGGGGGGCGTCGCCCGCGACTGTTGGAGTTCGCGCTTTAGCGTGCGAACGCGATGTGGGCGTTCCGCAGCACGCTGAAGCGTGAACTCCAACAGTCCGGGAATTCCGGTTCGCCCTCTGTCCAAGGTGCATGTAGAAACCTTTGCTGCCTTTACCCGATTGCCGATCGTCCCAAAAAAACCGTTGTGCACATGGGAATACTGTATCTTTGGGGCGACGGACAGCCCGGACTGGCCGAGCCGATCGAGCCGGAGCAACTGAAAGCCGCCGACACCGCCTGGGGCGAACTCAGCACACGCTGGGGAGGATGGTCGCCGGCCGAGTGGCGGGGGCCGACGGTTGCGGCAGCCGGGTGGCGGGCACAGCACGACGTTCCCGGCGCGCCGATCCTGGTGACCGGCCCCGCGTCGTCCTGCCTCGACTGTGCGTGGCATTGGCTCCAGGCAGGCGGCTTCCCGCCTGGGGCTTCCGTGCTGTCGATCTCGCAATGGGCCGGTCGCGGCCAACGCGGCCGAAGCTGGGTCTCTCCGCCCGGCAATTTGTACGCCGCCTGGCGCGTGCCGCTGCTGCCCGCCGACGCCGACGGGCCTGCCCTGTCGTTGCGGATGGGCTACGCGGTGTCGCAGGTACTCAGGACCCTCGGGCTGCCGGCCCTGGTCAAGTGGCCTAACGACGTGGTGCTCGACGGTGCGAAAGTGGCCGGGCTGCTGTGCGAGCAGCGCGGCGGCGTGTTGATGCTCGGGCTGGGCGTGAACCTCGTAAGCAGCCCGCCGCGGGAACACTTGCGCGAAGCCCACACCGTGCCCGCCGGATCGCTCCGACAGCGGGGCGTCGCCCTTTCACCGGTGGACCTTTGGCTCCGAATCCGATCGGCCGCCGAAGCCTGCCTGGACCGCCCACCGACCGTCGAGGCGATGGAGAATGTGCTGGCCTATCGCGGGCAGCGCATTGGGGTACAGACGGCCAACGAGCCGCCGTTTGCGGGGCGCATTCTGGGGGTATCCGCCGCGGGCGCCCTGCGTGTGGCAACCTCGTCGGGCGAGCGACAACTCCTCTCCGCGAGCCTCGTCGACGCACCGGCGGCCGACGCTGGATTCCATTACTAGCTCTTATGGGTTCTCGATATGCCCCCCATGTGCTGCCACCGCAGTGGAGTGTTTCTTTGCCCACACTATTGAAACATGCGAAAAGGGTTACTAAACTCATGGGCGTACCGCCTCAGGCGGGCGGTATGCGGCATGGCCGGCCCGCGCGCTCGTCGCGAATCCCGACCCAGTGTACGAGGAACTGGTTTTTCGTTTCCTTCAGTTACGAAAGGGTTGTAGCGATGCAGATTTTCCGATTCCTGCGAAGCCGCACCGATCGGTGCGGCGCTGGTTCACGACCGAAGAGCAGCCGCTCGAATACCTTCCAGCGCCGGCTCCGCTGCGAACCGCTGGAAGACCGCCGGCTGTTGTCGGTCACGTACAATTTTTCCGCTTCCGGTCCGTACGATGGCACCGGCGTGATTGTGGGTCCCAACGACGAGTTCACGTACTCCGGAACGTCCAATTTGGAGGGGACGGCGACGTTTACCAGTCCCAACAACGGCACCTTTTCAGCGATTGCCTGGGGAAGCGGCAGCACCTCGGGCCTTCCGGAGTACGCAGGGCCCGACATCAACTACACCTTTGATGGGTTCGGCGAGGGGACGATCACCGACGGCGAGCTACTCATTACCGAGTGGTTGGAATATAGCACCGGCGACGGGTTTGAGGTGAGTCCCATCTACGAAGGCGCGACGGGGACCTTTGATTTGGATACCTCGGAAGTCAGCTTCTCGTGGGAAGGCGAGACCATCGTGGTGGACGGGGCCACGGTCTCGCTTTCGGGAAGTTGGACCGAAGAGTTGGTCCTGGTGGAGGTGCCGCAAATGCCGAGCGATATTGTCGGACGCGTCGGCAGCAGCGGCGACTGGTGGGTGGCCGAGAGCAACGGGACCGACGCCTTCACCAACGAACGTTACTCGCGCTGGAGTGTGGGGGTCGACTGGGATTGGGATGACGTGATGGTCGGCGATTTCACCGGCAACGGCCTCGATGACATCGTCGGACGCGTTGGAGGTCAAAACGGCAACGGCGACTGGTGGGTCGCGGTGAACAACGGCGACGGAACGTTTACCAATGAGCGTTGGGGCCGCTGGAGTCCGAACGTCGAATGGCTTGATGTGACCGTAGCCGACTTCACTGGCGACGGCCTCGACGATATCGCCGGACGAGTCGGCTCTAGCGGGGACTGGTGGGTTGCGAAAAACGGCGGCAACGGGGCCTTCTACAATGCGCGTTGGGCTCGATGGAGCACCAGCGTCGACTGGCTCGATGTGACCGTGGGCGATTTCACTGGTAACGGAAAAGCCGATATCGCCGGACGCGTCGATTCCAGCGGCGACTGGTGGATCGCCGAGTCGGAAGGCGAGTGGTTTGCCAACAGCCGATGGACCCGGTGGAGCGCCAACGCCACCGTCAACTGGCTCGATGTGACCGTGGGCGATTTCAACGGCGATGGAAACGACGACCTCGTCGGACGCGTTGAGTCCAGCGGCGACTGGTGGGTGGCCAAGAGCAACGGCACCGACGGCTTCACCAACGAGCGATGGACCCGATGGAGTACCGGCGTCGATTGGACTAATCCTGATGACACGTCGACTGTCATGACCGGCGACTTCAACGGCGACGGCAGTACCGATCTTGTCGGACGGGTTGCCGGCAGCGGCGACTGGTGGGTGGCCAAGAGCAACGGCGTCGACGGCTTCACCAACGAGCGATGGACCCGATGGAGTACCGGCGTCGATTGGGCCAATGTCATGACCGGCGACTTCAACCGCGATGGCAGCGCCGACCTCGTCGGACGGGTTGCCGACAGCGGCGACTGGTGGGTGGCCAAGAGCAACGGCGCCGACGGCTTCACCAACGAGCGATGGA
>CAYPWB010000045.1:15122-21723 GCA_964414315.1 uncultured Planctomycetaceae bacterium
GACTGGTGGGTGGCCAAGAGCAACGGCGCCGACGGCTTCACCAACGAGCGATGGACCCGATGGAGTACCGGAGTCGACTGGACCAATATCATGACCGGCGATTTCAACCGCGATGGCGCGGCCGACCTCGTCGGACGGGTTGCCGACAGCGGCGACTGGTGGGTGGCCAAGAGCAACGGCGCCGACGGCTTCACCAACGAGCGATGGAGCCGATGGAGTTCGTCGGTCGCGTGGGAACATGTCATGGTCGGTAATTTCGCGGCCCCGGCGGCCCCGCTGGCCGCAACCGGTTCACCGGCGGCCTACTTCTACGCATTGGAAGCGACCGAGGATGACGACGAGGAATCGGCCGATCCGATTCTTCAGGTCGAAGCCGTCGACGAGGTCTTCCTTTCCGGCCTGTAAGGCGGGAGAAGAAACAGACGGTTTCTGCATCCATTGGAAGGGCGAAAACCGAAAGAGGTTCTTTCCGGCCTGCCGTTGGGGCCTGCGTTTTGCGCGGGCTCCAAGGCCGGCCGGTTCTTTTTCCGAGAAAGGAACCGACACGAAGCGCTCGCGTTGCGCTGCCGGGCGAATGCCAAAAACAAGAAAAGCCGGCGACGAATCGCCACGATACCCACACGCCCGTCAGTCGAAATAGCTGACGGCGTTTAGAAACACGGGCAGGCCGTCGCCCACCTCGCCGGCGTCGCCGCGGGTCCAGCGGGGATGGTGTGTGGGGTCGAGGTGCCGCTCGGGGTGCGGCATGAGCCCGAAAATGCGACCGGTCGTGTCGCATACGCCGGCCACCGCGCCGACCGAGCCGTTCGGATTGGCCGGGTAGGGCACGGCGCTGTCGGCGTCGTCGTCGGCCGCGGCGCCGCCCGTGTACCGAAGGGCCAGCTCGCCGGCGGCGGCCATGGCGCTGAGCGCCTGCGCGTCGCGCGGGACGAACTTGCCTTCGGCGTGCGCCACCGGCAGGTACATCCGCTCGATGCCGCGCAGGAAGACGCACTGGTCGCCCTCGGCCCGCAGGTCGACCCAACGGTCCTCGAAGCGGCCGGAATCGTTCCAGGTGAGCGTGGCGGTGGGTCCGCCGTCGTTGCCGGCGGCCAGGGCGCCGGCCTTGATGAGCACCTGGAACCCGTTGCAAATGCCCAGGACCAGCTTGCCGGCGTCGCGGAAATGGAAGATCGCCTCGGCCAGGTGGTGGCTGAGTTGCATGGCCAGGATGCGGCCGGCGGCCACGTCGTCGCCGTAGCTGAATCCGCCCGGAAGGCAAAGCACCTGGAATCGCTCCAGCAGGCCGGGCGCTTCGAGCAGCCGATTGACGTGGACGATTTCGGCCCGGGCGCCGGCCCGCTCGAAGGCGAACGCCGTTTCCCGGTCGCAGTTCGTGCCCGGGGCACGCAAAATGATCACATGAGGCTGGGGCATCGTTCTATTACCAATCCAACGGCTTCTGCCAGGCGGCGGTGAGGGTGTCGAGTTCGGCTTCGACGGCGGGCATGGTGGCCATCTCGTCGATTCCGTTTTCCACGTCGGTCATTGGGTGCGGCAAATCGAGGATTTCGAGCCGAGGCTCCTCGATTACTTCGCCCACCAGGGCGTGCGGCCGGTCGGCCAGCAATTCGCCAAAGGCCTCGGTGTGTTCCGGGGCCACTTCCACGAGGAAGCGGGTGTTCGATTCGCTGAAAAGCAGTTGAGCTGCGGTGGGTTTCGCCATGTCGTGCGGCACCTGGCTGAGCGACACGCGCAAGCCGGTGCGGCCGGCCAGCGCCATTTCGGCCGCCGCCGCCGCCAGCCCGCCCTCGCTCAGGTCGTGGCACGCCCGCACCAGTCCGGCGTCGATGGCCCGGTGCAGCACCTCGAACAGGCCGCGCGCCCGCTCGGCATCGACCTTCGGCACCTGGCCGCCGCTAAGCCCGTGCACCAGCGCGAAATGCGAACCGCCCAACTCGTCGCGCGTGAGGCCCAGCAGGTACACGTAGTTGCCCGGGCGTTTGAGGTCCATCGTCACGCAGCGGCTGACGTCGGCCACCTGGCCCATGGCGCTGATCAACAGCGAGGGCGGAATGCTGATGGGCTCCCCGCCGTCGGGCCGGAACTCGTTGTTGAGGCTGTCCTTGCCGCTGATGAACGGCGTGCCGAGCGCGACGGCTACGTCGTAGCAGGCCAGGGCGGCACGCACCAGCGAGCCGAGCGTTTCGGCCCGCTCGGTATTGCCCCAGCAGAAGTTGTCGAGGATGGCGATGCGCCGCGGGTCGGCCCCGACGGCCACGCAGTTGCGCACGGCCTCGTCGATGGCCGAGGCGGCCATCCAGTACGTGTCCAGGTCGCCGTAGCGGGGGTTCATGCCGCAGCCGATCACCAGCCCGCGGCGCGAGTCGAGCCGCGGGCGGATGACCGCCGCATCGCTCGGCCCGTCGTTGGCCGCGCCCACCAGCGGCTTCACCACGCTGCCCCCCTGCACCTCGTGGTCGTACTGCCGAATGACCCAGTGCTTGCTGCACACGTTCAGCGCCCCAAGGATGCGCAGCAGGTCGTCGGTGTAGTCGGGCGCCGGGCGTTCGGGCTCGGCGAGCGGAGCGGCCGGCCGCGGCGCGTACACGGCCTCGCGCACGACCGGCGGGCGGCCGTCGTGCAGGAACTCCATCGCCAGGTCGGCCACCTCGTGACCCTCGTAACTGAGCTTCAGCCGGCCGGTGGGCACGTAGCGGCCGATGACCGTCGCCTCGACGTCCTCGGCGTCGCACAGGGCTTTCAGGTCGGGCCATTTTTCCTCGGGCACGGCCAGCACCATGCGTTCCTGGGCCTCGGAAATCCACATTTCAGTGTAGCTGAGCCCCTCGTACTTCAGCGGCACGCGTTCGAGGAACACTTCGGCGCCGATCTTCTCGCCCATTTCGCCCACGGCGCTGGAAAACCCGCCGGCGCCGCAGTCGGTCACGGCGTTGTACAGGCCGCGGTCGCGGGCTTCGAGCACCACGTCCAGCATCATCTTCTCGGTAATGGCGTTGCCGATTTGCACCGCGCCGCCCGAGAGTTCCTCGCTCTGGCTGGTCAGTTCGGCCGAGCTGAAGGTGGCGCCGTGGATGCCGTCGCGGCCGGTCCGCCCGCCCACGGCCACAATCAGGTCGTCGGGCTGCGGGTTCTTGAACGATTTGTCGCAAGGGAGGATGCCCACGTTGCCGCAGTACACCAGCGGGTTGCCGAGGTAGCGGGGGTCGAAGTACAGCGCGCCGTTGATTGTGGGAATGCCCATCCGGTTGCCGTAGTCTCGCACGCCGGCCACCACGCCGCGCATGACGCGCCGCGGGTGCAGCACGCCGGGCGGGAGCGAGTCGGCCGGCGTGTCGGGCGGGGCGAAGCAGAAGACATCGGTGTTGCAAATGGGCTTCGCGCCCATGCCCGTGCCCATCGGATCGCGAATCACGCCGCCGATGCCCGTATTCGCGCCGCCGTACGGTTCCAGGGCCGAGGGGTGATTGTGCGTTTCGACCTTGAACACCACGTTGTAGTCGTCGTCGAAGCGGATGACGCCGGCGTTGTCGGCGAACACGCTCACGCACCAGTCGTCGCCGGCCAGGTTGCGGCGGATTTCGCGCGTGGCGGCGAAGATCGTCTCGCGCAGCATGTTCTCGAAGGTCCGCTCGCCGCCGGCGTCGCGGTAGCGGATGCGCCCGGCCAGCGTCTTGTGGCTGCAATGCTCGCTCCAGGTTTGGGCGAGGGTTTCCAGTTCGACGTCGGTCGGGTCGCGGCCCAGCTCGACGAAATAGTCGCGAATGGTCTGCATTTCCGTGATCGACAGGAACAACTGCCCCTCGCGGCTGAGCCGCTCCAGGGCCGCGTCGTCCATGCCGGCCAGCGCCACGGTCACCCGCTCGAAACGGTACGGCGCACCGAACTCGAGCCGGTCGAACGGCAGCGGCCCGGCCACCACCTGCTCCACCGCGTCGTTGGCCAGCAGCTTCCAGTAGAGCCGGTCGCGCCCGGCGTCGGGCACGCCGGCAATCCAGTACTTCTTGAGCGTGCGGACGGCGTCGGCCGGAATGTCGAAATCGGCGATGGCCTTCAGGGCACTTTGCGCCACCGGGTCCATCACGCCGGGTTTCGGCAGCACGTGGACCGGCTCCAGGCCGGCCTCGGGCGGGGTCATCAGGGCCGGATCGCCCACCGGGGCCACCACGGTGCGCTCGACGACCGGATCGGCCAGCAGTTCGCGGGCGATGCGTTCGATGTGCGGGCGGTCGATCGCGCCCTGCACGAGGTAGCCCCGCGCGGCGCGCACGTCGATGTTGGCGGGCAGTCCGGCGTCGGGCGCTTCGCCGGCGACCTGTTGGGCCAGCAGGTCGGGCTGGCCGTCGGCGGGGTAGATGTCAACTTCCCAGAGCATCGCGGTTCTTCTTGCCTTCATGGAGCAGTTGTTCAAGCCGGTCGTATTTCTTGTCGCGCAGCGCGCCGTGGAATTCGGCCAGCTTTCGACCGTATTTCTCCAGGGCGTCGAGAACATTCTCGCGGTTTTCGATCATAATTTGCAGCCAGAGTTCGGGCGAGCCGGCGGCCACGCGGGTCGTGTCGCGCAGCCCGGTGCCCCCCAGCCGCAGGTAGGTTTCCGGAATGGCCGCGGTGAGCACGGAAGCGGCTGCGTGCGGCAAGTGGCTGATCATCGCCAGGGTTCGGTCGTGCTCGTCGGCCGGCATTTTCACCACGACGGCGCCAAGGGCCTGCCAGAACTCTTCGAGCAGGTCGTAGTCGTGGGCATGCGTGTTCATCGTAGGGGTGAGGATGGCGACGCGGCCCTCGAACAGGTCGGCCTGGGCGTAGCTGGGGCCCGTCTTCTCGCTGCCGGCCAGCGGATGCCCGCCCAGGAAACGGCAGTCGCGGGGCAGGTTCCCGTCGAGCGCTTCGACAATGCCCTGCTTCGTGCTGCCGGCGTCGGTAATGAGCGTGCCCTCCGGCGCGTGCTCGGCGGCCAGCCGCGCGTGCTCGACGATCAGCCCGACCGGCGAGCAGACGATGATCAGATCGGCCTCGGCCACGCCTTTGGCCAAGTCGATGGTGGTGTTGGTCACCGCCCCCGCCCGCCGGGCGATGCGCAGGCTCCCCTGGCGCCGGCCGATGCCGATGACCGATTCGGCCAGTTTGCGTTCCCTCAGCGCAAGGCCGATGGAGCCTCCGATCAGGCCGACGCCGACAATGGCAACATTCTTGAGCGGTTTCATGGCAACCGTCCGATTCGCGGCGTAGCCGTTGCAGGAAACAGTGGATAGGGCCGACGGCAGGGTGGCGGCCCCCCGCCAACCCGTGCGTTTGCCCATTCTAACCGATCGGGCTCTTCGCATAGCAGGGGGACCCTATGCCGGGGGAGGGTGAATGTTTGATTTCGGGGTGTGCCACTGGCGTTCCGCCAGTGCCGCATGTAGGCAGTGGCACAGGCAGGCACTGGCAAAGCCAGTGGCACAGGCAGGCACTGGCAGAGCCAGTGGCACACGCAGGCACTGGCAAAGCCAGTGGCACAGGCAGGCACTGGCAGAGCCAGTGACGCCCTGATTTTTAGCTGTCGCAAAGCACTAGACCATCGCCGAACCTTGACAGCCCGCACCACATCGGTGAAACTCCTACCGGCGCTTGGGCAGGGCGAGCAGCGGCTTGGCGAGCGGGGGCCGTAAGCCCCTGTTTCCGCCAAATCGGTAATGAACTCCAACAGCAGGCGATGGAGAACCGATGCGATGGTAACGGAAGCAGGTCGGATCGTGGTCGTCGGCAGCGCGAACACCGATATGGTGGTCAAGGGCCGCCACCTGCCCGCGCCCGGCGAAACGGTTACCGGCGGCCGGTTCTTCATGGTGGCCGGCGGGAAGGGGGCCAACCAGGCGGTCGCCGCGGCCCGGCTGGGGGCGCCGGTGGCCTTCGTGGCCAAGGTGGGCGACGACCTGTTCGGCCGCGAGGCGACCGAGGGCTATCGGCGCGAGGGGATCGACACGGCCCATGTGCTGCGCGACCCGCACCACGCCACCGGCGTCGCGCTCATCCTGGTCGACGCGGCGGGCGAGAACTCGATTTCGGTGGCCCCGGGCGCAAACTTCCACCTCGCGGCCAAGGAGGTTGAGGCGGCCCTGGCGGCGATCGGGCCTGCGCGGGCCGTACTGCTGCAATTGGAAATCCCGATGGAAACGGTCGTCCGCGCGGCGCAGGTTGCGTCGGCCGCCGGAGCGACGGTCATCCTCGACCCGGCGCCCGCCCAGCCGCTGCCCGACGGACTGCTCCGCTGCGTCGACATCCTGACGCCGAACGAGAGCGAAGCCGAGCGATTGACCGGCGTGCGAGTGACCGACGCCGCCTCGGCCCGGGAAGCGGCCCGAAAACTGCTCGCCGCCGGCGCCCGCAATGTCGTGGTGACGCTGGGCCCGCAGGGCTGCCTGGCGGCCACGGCCGACGCCGAAACGCTCGTGCCTTGCCCCAGGGTCGAGCCGGTCGATACCACGGCGGCCGGCGATGCGTTCAACGGCGCCCTGGCCTACGCGCTGGCCGGCGGCGCCTCGCTGGTCGAGGCCGCCGGCGGCGCATGCCGCGCCGGCGCGCTGGCCGTGACGAAGATGGGCGCGCAAGCCTCGCTGCC
>CAYPWB010000045.1:21823-23657 GCA_964414315.1 uncultured Planctomycetaceae bacterium
CCGGAGTGTACCATGGATCTGAACTGGATCGACGTCACCTCGTTTTTCGTGTTCCTGGCCATGGTGGTGGGTGTGTCGCTGTACGCCTCGCGCCGCGAGCAAACCGGCGAGGACTATTTCCTCGCCGGGCGGAAGCTCACCTGGTGGCTCATCGGGTTCTCGCTCATCGCGTCGAACATCTCGACCGAGCACTTCGTGGGCATGGCCGGCACGGCGTTCGGACGCGTGGGCCTGGCCATTGCAAGCTACGAATGGATGTCGGCCATTACGCTTGTTCTCGTCGCCTGGTGGCTGCTGCCGAAGTTCCTCAAGGTGGGCATCTACACCATGCCCGAGTTCCTCGAATACCGCTTCGATTCCGCCACCCGCTCCATCATGGCCCTGTACCTGATGGCGGCGTACATCATCGTGTTCCTCGCCACCGTGCTGTATAGCGGGGCGCAAGGGCTCAACGGCGTATTCGGTTTTCCCGAATACCTTGCCGGCCGGTTCGACATGGAGCCCGACGCCGCGCTATGGTGGGCCACGACCGCCGGAATCTGGTTCATCGGCATCGTGGCCGGGGCGTACACCATCTACGGCGGGCTGAAGGCCGTCGTCTGGTCCGACCTGCTCCAGGGCGCCGCCTTGCTGCTGGGCGGTGCGCTCATGCTGTACCTGGGCCTGCGGCTGACCGGCGGCGGCACGCTGCTCGACGGCGGCGGGGTGGCCGGCGGCGGCGTGCTCGAAGGATGGTCGAACTTCGTCCAAAACAACCGGCCGAAACTCCACACCGTCCTCCCCTGGAACGACCCCGATGTGCCCTGGCTGGCCGTGTTCATCGGCGGCCTGTGGATTCCCAACCTGTTCTACTGGGGGCTGAACCAGTTCATTACCCAGCGAACGCTCGGGGCGAAATCGCTGGCCGAAGGGCAGAAGGGCATCTTCCTCGCCTGCCTGTTCAAACTGGCCATCCCGTTCATCATCGTCATCCCCGGCATCATGGCCGCCGACCTGTTCGGCGAGGCCATCCTGGCCCAGGCCGGCGGCGCTGTCGACAAGGCGGGCGAAATCGCCTATCCGTACATGATCCGCCAGGTCATGCCTCCCTACCTGCGCGGCATCATGCTGGCCGCCCTGGCCGGCGCGGTGATGAGTTCGTTCAACTCCGGGCTCAATTCCGCGGCCACCATCTTCACCATCGACCTGTACGGCAAGCACCTCGATCCGGGCGCCGGCCCGCGGCGGCAGGTGCTCGTCGGCCGTGTGGTGACCGGCGCCATCGTCGTGCTCGCCTGCCTTTGGGCGCCGGTCATCAGCCGGTTCGAGGGTGTATTCCGATATATCCAGGAGATTTGGGGCTTCATCACCCCGGGCATCGTGGCGGCGTTCCTCGTGGGCCTCATCCTGCGGCGCACGCCGGCCCTGGCCGCCAAGAGCGCGCTGCTGCTCAGCCCCGTGCTGTACGCCCTCAGCCGCATTCCCGGCTGGGTGCTCCGATCGCACTACGAGTGGCAGGAAACGGCCGACGGCGCGTGGCAGGTGACCCACATCGCCACCGGTCGGGCCGCCGACGGCTTCACGGCCCTGGTGTTCGGCTACAGCACCATGGCCTTCCTGCACCACATGGGCATTATCTTCCTCGTGCTGGTGGCGATGATGCTCCTGATCACGAAGCTCCGGCCGCTGGCGACGCCGGTCACCTATCCGCAGTCGAACCTCGACACCACCGGCCATCCTCTGGCCTACGTGTACGGTGCGGGCATTATCGTTCTGACCGTATTGTTGTATATCCTTTTCTGGTAGATGCCCCGTACTCTTCACGCTCCGCGTGAAGGCTTTGCGGGCGTGGCCG
>CAYPWB010000046.1:0-7787 GCA_964414315.1 uncultured Planctomycetaceae bacterium
GAATCCGGCACGCCAAAGCATGCCCCCAACCGTCCGATCGTGCGACGGCCCCAAGCCCGTTGCGATGCCCGGGCGTGGAGGTTGGGACCGAAACAGGGGCCTCACGGCCCCCGCTCGCCTGACGGCGTGCGAGGGGGGGCCGTCGCCTGTGAACGCCTACACCTTCGGCAACTCGTATCCGTCGCGCCGGGGGTAGGGGTAGTCGCGCCACTGGTTGGCGACGTCGTTGCCCACGAACGCCCACTTCTGCGGGTCCCACTTCAGCGACTTGCCGTCGAGTTCCTCACCGTGCAGGTAGGCGATGTTGCCCAGGTGGCACACGGCCACGGTTCGGGCGCCGACCTCGATGGGGCAGTTCGGCTGCTTCCGGCTGCCCACGCAGTTGATCCAATCCTGCCGGTGGCCGCCGTGGCCGCCGCCGGGCGATTGGTACAGGTGAATCTCGTCGTCGCCGATGGGCTTCTTGATGACCTCTTCCGGCTTGCTTTCGAGCTTCCCGCGGTTGACGAAGATCTCGCCCTCGGTGCCGAAGAACGTCACACCGCCGCGTCCGCCGTGGATCATCTCGACGCCGTTGGCATAGCGGTACTTCACGTCGCGGCCTCGGCTGGCATCCTCCGGCGGGATGATCTCGACCGGCCCCGACTCATCCATGCCGAGGCCCCACTGGGCGATGTCGAAGTGGTGCGCGCCCCAGTCGGTCATGCCGCCCCCGCCGTATTCCTGGAACCCGCGCCACGCGGGGAAGTGGCTGTGCATGCCGCGCGGGCTGAGCACCGAGCTGTACTCGCGCATGGGGGCCGGGCCGAGCCAGCGGTCCCAGTCGACGCCGGGCTCCATCTCTTCGCCGGGCAGGTTGCAGGGCCGCGGCGGACCGCCCACGCCCACCTCGATCCGCTCGATCTTCCCGATCCGGCCGTTGCGCACCAACTCGCACGCATAGCGGAAGTTGCTGTCGGAACGCTGTTGGCTACCGGTCTGGAAGATGATGTCGGACGCCTTCACCGCGTCCATCACCGCCTTGGCCTCGCGGAGGGTGTTCGTCAGCGGCTTCTCGCAGTACATGTCTTTGCCGGCCTTGCACGTGTCGAGAATGACGCTGCCGTGCCAGTGGTCGGGCGTGGCGCAGGCGACGGCGTCGATGTCGTCGCGGGCGAGCAGTTCGCGGTAGTCGTTGTAGGCGGTGCAGTCGGTATTACCATACCCTTCATCCACCCGCCGCTTGCCGGCCTCGCAGCGCGAGCGGTCGACGTCGCACACGGCCACCAGCTTGACCTCGGGCATGCGCAGGAAGTGGGGAACGTGGGAGCTGTACATCATGTGCCCGACGCCGATGACGCCCAGTACGATCTTCTCGCCGGCCGAGGCGTTGTTTTCATCGCCGAGGACGTGCCGTGGAATAATCAGCGGTGCCGCCAGCGAGGCCGCGGCGCCGCCCAGCAGCGCACGGCGAGAAAAGCGGAAGCCGGTTCGTTTCATGGATCGTCTCCTTGGTGATGGGTTGGGTGGCCCCTCGCGGGGCAAGCCAGGATGGCCGGGGGCGGGAATTCGATCCTTTCAGTGTCCTATCGCGTAAACCGGATGTCAAGTTAAGCGGGTGCAAGCCAAGCGGACGAGCCGGCCGGGGGTCGAACGGAAGCAATCGAACACCAAAAATTCCTTGATGGATCGTCGCTCGGAAACTCGAACTCCAGGGAAATCGGCCGACGGGACATTGCCCATTGCAGGGACTTTGCGGATTAGGGCGCCGGTAGGCCGAGGCGATTCGCCTTCGGAGGCCCAAACCATACGCTAGGCTTGCCATAAAGGCCGATTGGCGTTAGACATACATTAGTTATGAGCACCGAACAACAACCGCTCGATCCGAGCCTCATCGAGCAGACGAAGCAGCAAATTCGCTCCATCGTGGGCGAAATTGCGCGCCTGGCGAAGGCCGACGTCGCGCCGGAGGAGTTCTACCAGGAGTTCCTCACCCGCATCGTCTCCGCCCTGGCCGCCGTCGGCGGAGCTGTCTGGACGGTCAACGAGGAGAACCGGCTCGCGCTGCAGTACCAAATCGGGCTCCAGCAAACCGGGCTGCACGAAAGCGAGCAAGCGCAAGCACAGCATGCACGGTTGTTGTACAAGACCCTCGGCGACGGGCGCGGCGTGCTCGTGCCGCCGCACTCGGGCTCCGGCGAAGAGGATGAGGTCGCAAATCCTACGGGCTTACTGCTGATTCTCGGCCCGCTGACCACCGACCTGGAGCCGGTCGGCCTGGTCGAGGTGTTTCAGCGCCCCGACGCCGGCCCGAAGGTTCAGCAGGGATATCTGCGCTTCCTGTTGGAAATGTGCGAACTGGCCGCCGACTTCCTCAAGAGTCACCAGCTTCGCCACTTTTCGGACCGGCAGGCGCTGTGGACCCGCCTGGAGGACTTCACCCGCGCCGTCTACGCCTCGCTCGATTCCCGCGCCACGGCTTACACCATCGCCAACGAAGGGCGCCGCTTGATCGAGTGCGACCGGCTGACCGTGGCCCTGCGGCGCGGCACGCGATGCCGGATCGAGGCCATTAGCGGGCAGGACATGTTCGACAAGCGTTCGAACGTGGTCCGCTTGCTGGGCGACTTGGCCACCGCGGTGGTTCGCACGGGCGAGCCGGTTTGGTACACGGGCGACACGACCAACCTGGCCCCGCAGGTGGAAGAGGCGGTGCAGGCGTATGTCGACGAATCGCATTCGAAGACGGTGGCCGTGCTCCCCCTGGCCCGGCCCTTGCCCGAGGAAGAAGACGACCCCACGCAGCGCACCGACCCGGAGCCCCCGGTCGGGGCGATCATCGTCGAGCAAATCGAAGACAGCCGCGTGCTGCCGACCATGGTGCAGCGGGTTGAGGTGGTCGGCCGGCACAGCGCGGCCGCGCTGGCTAACGCCGAGCAGTACAACAGCCTGTTCCTCATGCCCGTTTGGCGGGCGCTGGGCAAGGCCCGTTGGGTGGTCCGGGCACGCACCCTGCCGAAAACCCTGGCCATCGGCGGGGCGGTGGTGCTGGTCTTGGCGCTGCTCTGCCTATGGCCGGCGGACTTCCAGATGAGTTCGAAGGGCACGTTGGATCCGGTCGTTCGCTACGACGTATTCGCCCGCACCGACGGAGTGGTCGAGGAAGTCTACGTTGAGCACGGCGACGTTGTGCGCGAGGGCCAGGAATTGGTCCTGCTACGCAACAAAGACCTTCAGACGGCCCGGACCGATATGCTGGGCCAGCGCAACACGGTGCAGCAGCGCATTCGCTCGATTCACCACCTGTTGCGCGAGTCGCGCACGCTGGACGCGGAGGAACAGAGCCGCCTGTCCGGCGAACTGGCTGAGCTGAACCACCGGCTCCAGAGCCTGGAAGATCAAATCGCCTTGCTCAACGAGAAGATCAACGATCTGACCGCGCACAGCCCGATCGACGGGCAGGTGGTCACGTGGGACCTGGAGAACCGGCTCATTCGCCGACCGGTCCAGCGGGGGCAGATATTGCTGGGCGTGGCCGACCCAACAGGCCCGTGGCGGCTGGAACTGCGCGTGCCGGAGGACCGTGTGGGGCACATCGTCGCGGCGGAGCACCGGCGCCACGTCGAGTTGCGGGAACAGCTTCGCGCGGCGATGCGAGCGCAATCGCCCGAGGCGTCGGCGGCGGAACTCGATGCCGCGGTCGAGGCCGTGCCCGATGGGCAACTGACCTCGCGGCTGCGGGAGCTGCGCGGGCCGGAACTGCTGGCCTCCTTGCAGGCCGAACTGCGCCGTCTGTTGCAGATGCCCGAGCCGGCGGAACCGCCGCCGCTCGACCCGTCGGGCTCTGAGAATGAGGACGCGGAACAAATCGAGGCCGCCGAGGACTTGTCGGAGCCCGCGGCGCCGGGGGTGGAAATCGACCCCGAACTGTGGGCGGCTCTTGAGGATGTTCTGCACGAAACCTCCTACCCGGCCGCCCGCGAGCAATTGGCCGACGCCGTGACCCGGTTCACCGGCGCGCCGCTCCGGCCGTCGCTGAAGGCCCTGCTCGACGACGGGCTGGATTCGAGGCTGCCGGTCGAGTTCGTGCTGGCGACCGACCCCGGCGACCGCCGTGAAGGCCGCGTGGCCGAAATCGACCTCAGCGCCGAGGTCCGAGGCGAGGACGGCAACACGGTGCTGGTGAAGGTCGAGATCGACAAGAACGAGCTACCGCACTTGCGGCCCGGGGCGGGCGTGAGCGCCAAGGTCGATTGCGGCCGGGCCGCCATCGGCTACGTGTACCTTCACCCGGTGTTCGAGTTCATCCAGTCGGAAATCCTGTTCCGATTCTTCTAGGCAAGGTCTATTCCCCCGAGGAGTTTGCGAGCGATGACGGCAACCCTTCTGACTATCCTGGCTGCCACCGTCCTGCCGGCGCAGCGGGCCGCCGCGCCGGCGGAACAGGCCGTGGTGCCCAACTGCTACGTGACCCAAATGGAAGAGGTGCAGGTGCCCGCCCAGGAGGCAGGCGTGCTGGTGAAGATCGACGTGCGTGAAGGCGACATGGTGGCGACCGACCAACTGCTGGCGCAGATCGACGACATCGAGGCCCGCATGCAGCAGCGGGTGGCCCAGTTCGAATTGCAGGTGGCCCGCGAGGAGGCCGAGAGCGACGTCGGTATCCGCTACGCCCGGGCCACCGAGGCCGTGGCCCGCCAGGAGTACTACCAGGCGGTCGAGGCGAACAAGAAGGTAGCCGGCGCCGTGCCGGAGGCCGAGGTGCGGCGACTGGTGCTCAAACAGAACGAGGCCGCCCTGTCGATCGAGCAGGCCGAAATGCGCCGCCGCATCGCCGCGTTGGAATCGCGAGTGAGCGAGGCGAAGGTAGAAGCGGCCGGCGTGAGCATCGAGCGCCGCCGCATCACCGCGCCGCTCGACGCCATGGTCATGAAGGTCCATCACCGCGAGGGCGAATGGGTACAGCCCGGCATGCAGGTCATCCATCTGGTCAAGCTCGACCGCCTTTGGATCGAGGGCTCGCTGAAGGCCAAGCAGTACACCCCGGCCGAAGTGTACAGCCGCCCCGTGACCGTCCGGGTAAGTCTGGCAGGCGGCCGGGAGGAAACCTTCCAAGGGCAAGTCGTCTTCGCGAAACCGATCATCGAGGCCGACGATACCTTCCTGGTGCGGGCAGAAATTGCCAACCGCCAGGAGAACGGATTCTGGCTGCTGAGCCCCGGCATGCCGGCCGAAATGACCGTCCACTTGAAGTAAGCCTTCCATGGCAACGCTGGCCGACAGCCTGGTTTCGAGCGCCGCCCGCCGGTTGCCTCTCCGCAAGCGGCCCGACCTGAGTGCGCGCCGGCAAACGTACTTGGGGCGCAGCTACTGGGTGGTGAAGGAGCCGGTTGGGCTGAACTACTTCCGGTTTCAGGATGAAGAGTTCGCCATCCTGAACATGCTCGACGGCGAGATCAGCCTTGACGAAATCAAGCAGCGTTTCGAGGCCGAGTTTCCTCCGCAGAAGATCACGGTCGAGGAACTTCAGCAGTTTCTCGGCATGCTGCACCGCAGCGGCCTGGTCATTGCCTCGGTGCCGAACCAGGGGCGGCAACTGCACAAGCGCCGCGACGAACGGCGGCGGAAGGAAGTCC
Source organism: uncultured Planctomycetaceae bacterium (assembly GCA_964414315.1). Lineage (GTDB taxonomy): Bacteria > Planctomycetota > Planctomycetia > Pirellulales > Thermoguttaceae > PWXP01. Next base: position 5,616 of record CAYPWB010000046.1, read on the forward strand.
TCGGCGCGGTTTCCAACATCCTGTGCATCCGGTTCAAGGGGTTCGACCCCGAACGCATCCTCAACTGGCTGTACCCGAAAGTTTCCTGGTTGTTTTCGCGAACGGTCTTCGCGCTGAGCCTGGTGCTGATGGTCTCGGCCCTGACGCTCCTGATCGTGCAGTTCGACGTCTTCCATGACCGCCTGCCGGGGTTCTACCAGTTCTTCAGCCCCACCAACGCGCTGCTGCTGGCCCTGACCCTGGGCGTGACGAAGATCTTCCACGAGTTCGGCCACGGGCTGGCGTGCAAGCATTTCGGCGGCGAATGCCACGAAATGGGCGTGATGATCCTCGTGCTGACGCCCTGCCTGTACTGCAACGTGTCCGACTCGTGGATGTTGCCGAGCAAGTGGCAGCGGGCGGCCATCGGCGCCGCCGGAATGTACGTGGAAATCGTGCTGGCGTCCATCGCGACGTTCGTCTGGTGGTTCTCCGAGCCGGGGCTGCTCAATTACCTGGCGCTGAACATCATGTTCATCGCGTCGGTGAGCACGCTACTGTTCAACGCCAACCCCCTGCTGCGCTACGACGGCTACTACATCCTGGCCGACCTGATGGAAATACCCAACCTGCGGCAGAAGGCTACGTCGATCCTGAGCCGGAAGATGGGCGAGCTGCTGCTGGGCATCGAGCCGCCGGAGGACCCGTTCCTGCCGCAGCGCAACCAGGTGCTCTTTGCGTTGTACTCGGTCGCCGCGGCCGTGTATCGATGGTTCGTGCTGGCCTCGATCCTGTGGTTCCTGTACCAGGTGTTCAAGCCGTACAAGCTGCAAATTATCGGGCAAATGATCGTGGCCATGTCACTCTACGGCCTGGTGGCCATGCCGCTGTACAATTTGGGAAAGTTCTTTTACGTGCCCGGGAGGATCGAAAAAGTGAAGAAGCCGCGCATGTACACGAGCATGGCCGTCATTGCGGCGCTGTTGGCGGCCGTGGCGCTGGTGCCGCTGCCGCACCGGGTGTTTTGCACGCTGGAAATTCAGGCGCGCGACGCCTCGCCGGTGTACGCCGACGTGGAGGGGCGGATCGAATCGATCGACGTGCGGCCCGGCGACCGCGTCGAGGCCGGCCAGCAGCTTGCGCAACTGGTCAATCCGAACATCGATTTGGAAATCGCCCGCCTCCGGGGCGAAGCCGAGCAGTACGAGGCGCAACTACGCACGCTCCGCCGCCTGGGATACCGCGACCGCACGGCTGCGGCGGAAATTCCGCGGCTTCAGGAGTCGCTGGCCACCGTGCGGGAGCAACTTCGGGAAGAAGAAGAGTACAAGGCTCGCTTGCGGCTCACTGCGCCGGTGGCGGGCATCGTGCTGCCCCCGCCCGAAGTGCCACACCGCAAGGAGGGTTCCATGGGGCAGTTGGCCTCGTGGTCGGGCACGCCCCTGATGCAGCGCAACCAGGGCGCCACGCTCGAATCGAGCGTGTTGTTCTGCCGCATCGGCGATCCCAAGCAGGTCGAGGCGACCCTCGTCATCGACCAGGTCGACGTGGCGCACGTGATCGAGGGGCAGCGCGTGGAGCCGCTGCACGTCGAGGTCATGTTGCGGCATCTGCCTGGCGTTGTGCTGGAGGGCCGGATCGAGTCGATCGCCGAATCGGAACTCGACTTCAGTCCACAGCGGCTTTCCACTCGGGCCGGCGGCGAACTGCCCACCATCACCGATCCCGAGACGGGCGTCGAGCGGCCGCAAAGCACTTCGTACCAGGCCCGGGTGCCGCTGGGCCTGTACGGCCGCCACCGGCGAAACGAATGGCTGCGCGGCCGACTGGAGCAGATCGAGGAGGGCCCGTGGCGGCTGCACTACGTTTCCCCGGCCATGCAGTCGGGCGCGGAGCCCGGTGTGGCGACCCTCGTTGAGCCCGGTTCGATGCACCGTTTCCGAACGGGCGATTTCGTCGAGGTGCGCGGCCGGCCGGGCGAGGCGCCCGACGAGTACCTGGTGGAATCGATTCGCCCGATCGACGAGGCCAACGGACTATTGCGCGTCGGCCTGCGAGGCAAGGGCAAGGTTCACACCCCCTGGATGTCGCTCGGCGAGCGCCTCTGGCGTTTCCTCGTGCACACGTTCCAGTTCCGGCTGTGAAGCGTTGCGGCCGATCGGCCGGGAAACGGCCGCTTTGCTTGCCGCCAAA
>CAYPWB010000046.1:7887-23442 GCA_964414315.1 uncultured Planctomycetaceae bacterium
CTGTGAAGCGTTGCGGCCGATCGGCCGGGAAACGGCCGCTTTGCTTGCCGCCAAACTTAAGCCGAACCGTTCACGTAGACGCAAAGGGGGACAGTCCCATTTTCGCGGCCTCATCAGTAGGACGGTTGGGTAAACCGCTCTTTGGGCCGCGAAAATCGGGACAGTCCCCTGGGAACGGTTACCTTTCCTCGAAGTTTACTCGGCCGTCGCGGGTTACAGTGCAGGTGAACGTGCGGCCCCCGGCCGAGACGCGCAGCGTCCCGTCGCCCTGCCAGGGCTGGTCGATCAACTCGCCGTCGAGCGTGCGGTAGGCGACCATCTCCTCCGGGCTGTCCCATTCGCGCAGCTTGCCGTCGCGCCAAATGTGGACGGCCGCGAGCGTATCGCCCCATTGCAGCCGTATCCGGCGGCCGCTCACGGCGGTCATCGCCGCCGCGCCGCGGACGGGCACTTCGTCGGTTTCCGGCCGCAGCTTCGACGCCGCGTCCAGGAACCGGTCGGCGTTGCCTTCGTCAATCTCAATGGCAAAGCCGTAGTGGCCGGGCTCACGACGTTCGGCTGCGAGGATTTTCGAGCCGATCCAGCGGGGACGCCGTTCTTTCTTGCCGTCCCGATCGGTGTGCACTTCGTATTGAACGCGCTCGGTCCGCTCCCGGTCGAGTTGCGGCGAGGTCAGGTTGATCGGCCACAGGGCGATGGTCGTCCGCTCGCAGCGAACGAAGGTAACGCCGCCCCGCTCGACGACCTCGGCCGACTCAGGCACAAGGAACAGGTACGGTTTGTCGCTCTCGCGCGTGAGGTAAATGGCCATATTGCCGTTCTGGCCCACGGCGCTGTGATGTGCCAGGATACCCTCCTGGTACTGCGGCGAGCCGAGCCGGAGCGGCTCGTCGGTCGGCGCGGCCATGACGGTTTCGGCCCCGCGCTGCCTCGAATACACCAGAATCTTGAAGCCGTTCACATCGGCGTTTTGCGTACCCCGGGCGAGTGTGCCGAACTGGAACGTGCGGCCGAAATAGTGCGTTTCGCGGTAGGTGGGCGCGGCGGCATCGGGCGTGCGCCACGCAGCCCACTGCGGTTTGCCGGCGATCATCTCCTTGGGTCGGGCGAAGTCTTTGCGGGCAAGGTGAACCACCGCCTGCGGCGGGCGGTAGGCACTGGTGATCAGGTGGATTTCGTCGGCCTCGAACTCCTCGGGCTGCTGCGGGGCGTCGCCGAACCACAGCCACGTGAGCGCCGCCGCGCTTCCGCCGAACGGGTAAGGGTGGTTGTAGTCGCGGCAGGTCGGCCCGTTGAACCCGCCGCGCCAGTACTTCACCGCAGCCGCGGCGGCCATCGCGTCGAGCGCGGCCTTCGCCAGCAGTTTCACCTCGGGGTCCCGGGCGAAGTCGTACAGGTTGAGCATCGGGGCAATCGAGTGGCCCAGATAGTTTTCCGAGTCCCACTCGCCCATTCCCTGGTAGTACATCGTCACGACGAACTGGCGGAGGTTTTCCTTGTACAGTCGCCGAACCTCCTCGTTGCCCGACTCCTCGGCGAAAAGGTACACCGCCGTGTCGCGCATCAGCTTCAGGTTGTCGGTGCTGCGCACGTCGACCCAGGAGTTCTTCGCGTCGGGCCCCCAGCCGGTCTTGCCGGCGTAGGCATGGTGCGGGCGGCCGAGCGGGTCCTTCTCGGTGAACTGTTTGACGGCCCGCTTCATGCGTTCCCGGTAGTCGGGCTCCATCGCCTCGCCGAAGAAGAAGTATTTGCGCACCTGCTGCTTGAGCGTGAAGCAGGGAAACAGGTCGATGCCCAGCGTGTGCTTGTTCCACGCCTCGGCCATGGGGTCTTCGGCCTGGAGAAACCGCATGGCCGGCTCCTCGAATCCGCCCAGCACCGAGAGCATGGCCCAGCCGTAGGATCGCTTTTCCTGCTCGAAGTAGGTACCGCCGTAGCGGCCGCCGTGCGCGACTTGACCGACGACGTAGTTGGCACGGTCCCAGAACCCCTCCTCCCAGTCCTTCGGCCAGTCGGCATTGCGGAACCGGGATTCCACGGACATCGGCTCGACGCGAATGCGACCGTCCGGCCCGAGCGACCACCGCGGCTCCCCCTGCGCCACCCCTACCAGCACCGCAACACTCGAGGCGGTCAATACCAGACGCATCGCAATTCGGAACATGGGTCATCTCCTCGATTTGAGAAAAGGATATTGCGTGATGACAGCCGGTCAGGGCTTCTTCGGCTGGCGCAGCAGCCCCGCGGCCCACTGGATGTGCGTTTCGGCCAGGGGAGGCTCGATTGGAGTTTCCCCATAGCGGACGCGGCGGTGGTACGGTCCCGTGTCGTAACAACGCTGGAACACCTGCTGCAAATCCAGCAGAACACCCCCGTGCTGCGGGAGCAGGGGGACGGCAATTTCCGGCAACAGGTCGCGCACCGTGAACGGGTAGACGTAGAACTCCTCGAAGCGATGGAAGCAGTGGACGCACACGTGGTAGTCGAACGCGCCCGTCTTCCTACGCGCCCGCGCCAAGGGGACGGCCGTCGCGTGCTCGCCGCCGCGCAGCAGGTCGATCTCCACGAGGTTCACCTCGCTGCCTAAAACCTCCCGCTGTTTCTGCACGTAGAGTTCGCGGCCATGCCTGCCGGGCGTCTTGTTCGTCAGGCTGAGGACCTCGATGGTGGTGACGATACGCTCATGGCCTTCGATGCGGGCAATGATGTCGACATACGGTTCGCGGAACTCGTCGTGCGGCACGACCACCACCACCGGTTCGGTTCGTGGTCGGGTGGCAACGGCCGTTCCGCCGCCGGAATCGGCATATGGAAAGGACTCCTCTTCCGGCCGCTCTTCCCGTTTCAGCACGTTGACGTCCGGCTCGATGCTGCGGTCGGATACCTCCACCCACAGCCGATCGCTGATTTCCGCATAATACGGCGCCGGCAACTTCGGCTGGAGGGCCTCGCGGAGATAGGTCACGAAACTGTCATGGAGCCCCGGAAAGATGGCCGGATGCTCCAGATACGGGTCCATACCGGGAAAGGGGGACGGCATGAGATGATCCTCCGCTTTTTTCCGAGGCGGCACGGCCGGCAGCGGTTGCGCGCCTGCCCCATGCACTTACCATTGTGTCGCGCGAGAGTGGGCCCGTCAAGCCGCGGAAGGGCTGGCCGGGGCGTAACCGTTCACCGGGGACAGTCCCCGGCGAACAGTTATCCCGGCGAGTCCGGGTCGGATTCGGATTGCAGAAACAGGGGCTGCACGGCCCCTGCTCGCCGTTAAGTTCGCAACGTTCGAGTTTCCGTCGCGCTATCGTCTGCCGCCGCGCGGTTTGGCGCTTTCGGCATGAGGCGAGGGGTCGGGGAACCGCACTTCGCGGCCTTCGGCGTCGTAGCACTCGAACGCCAGGTGCTCCGGCGGCACGCCCTTCAGGCCGGCAATTTCCACGTTCATTTCGCCTTCGGTTTCGAGCCGTGCCAACTCGTGCCGTTTGTTGTTGTTCAGGTACCCGGCCACTTCATCGGCAACGCTGACGACCACCCGCGATACATGGGGCCGCTGGCTCACCAGGATCAGCAGGCGGACGACTTCCAGGCCCATACTCTCGGGCGTTTTGACCACGCCGGCGCCGCCGCACCAGGGACAATCGGCGTACACGCTCCGCTTCAGGCTGGGGCGGATGCGCTGGCGGGTCATTTCCACCAGCCCGAAGGGGCTGGTGCGAAGGATTTTCGTCCGTGCCCGATCGCGTTTCATCGCGTCGCGCAATGCCCGCTCCACGCCTCGACGGTGCTTCTCTTTGCGCATGTCGATGAAGTCGTTGACGATGACGCCGCCGAGGTCGCGCAGGCGGAGTTGGCGTGCGATTTCCCTGGCGGCCAACAGGTTCATCTGGTAGGCGCTCTCTTCGGCCGAGTCGTCGGCGCGGAAGCTGCCGCTGTTCACGTCGATGGCCACGAGCGCTTCGGTCTGATCGATGACGATCGACCCGCCCGCCTTCAGCGGCACCGTGCGGCGGTGGATCTTGGCAATCTCCTCGTCGAGCCGGTACTTATAAAACAGCGGCTCCTTCCCTTCGTAAAGCTGCAAGCGGTGGACGTACCGCGGCATGACAAGCTGGAGGAACTCCTTGGCGCGTTCGTGGGCCTGGGGCTCGTCGATATAGATGGTGTCCAGGTCGCCGGTGAAGATATCGCGAATGGTGCGGATGATCATGTCGCTTTCTTCGTAGATATCGATCGGGGCCGACATCTTCTTGATCCTGCGTACGATTACCTTCCAGAGGCGCACGAGGTAGGCCATGTCGCGCGACAGTTCCTTTTTGGTCCGGTCGGCCCCGGCGGTGCGCACGATGAACCCCAGCCCCTTCGGCGGATTCAGTTCCAGCATGATCGAGCGCAGCCGGCGGCGGACGTCCTCGTCCTCGATCTTGCGCGACACGCCGATGCGCCCCAGCGCGGGCATGAGCACCAGGTAGCGGCCCGGAATGCTGATGTAAGTGGACAGCGTGGGCCCCTTCGTGCCCATGCCTTCCTTGATCACCTGCACGAGCACTTCGTCGCCGCGCTGGAGGATATCTTGAATGGGCGGCTTGAAGCGGGGTCGGACGCCGGGGCGGCGGGAGCGCTGCCGCGGACCGTTCTCGGCCGGTTCATCGTCCACGTCGTCGTCCACGCCGTCGCTGCGCTTGGTGCGTCGGCGGCCGCCGCCCGGTTCGTCGGAAGCGGCCGGGTCGTATCCGCCCTGGCGGAAGTACTGCGGCTCGACGTCGCTGATGTGGAGGAACCCGTTCCGGCCCACGCCGAAATCGACGAAGGCCGCCTGAATGCTCGGCTCCAAATTGACGACGACCCCTTTGTAAATGTTTCCGACGTAGCTGTCCTGATTCGAACGCTCGATGTACAGTTCCTCGAGCATTCCGTCTTCAACGATCGCAATGCGGCATTCCTCCGGCTGCGAAACGTTGATGAGCATTTCCTGCTTCATGTTCACTCTTTCTTGTCCGGCGAGAGCGGCCGGCACGGAAACGATTCGCGCAGGACCACGCCTGCGGGGCGCCTTGCGAGGGTCGGGCGGTCTGGACGACGCGCATCATTGGACCTCCACCGCGGTACGCACGGCGCGGGCGTCTTCCGTCAGAAGATCGGCCCGCCCCAGTGCGGCCAGAACGTCGCCCGGCGACGCACCCCCGCTTGAAGGCGCCAGCAGTCGCATCGACAGAATGCCGCCGCGAAAGTCGAGTTCGTCGAGAAGCGGCCGCACATCGACCGGAGCCCGCCCGCGCGGGCGATTGACCCGGGCCGACGCCGACGCCCGAAGACGCTCGACGCGCTCGGCCCAATCGGCGGACGGTTCCGGAGGCAAATACACCCGATAGCAAAAGGCTTTCGGCCGGGCTTTCGGTGTTCCCGGAGGCAGAAGGTCGACCTGGCGCAGGCCGATGCCCGGCGGCGAATGCCGAAGCAATCGCTCGCGAAGCGTCTCTGCGGACAGGGGGTCCGAAAGCTCCAGTTCCATAACTTCGTCGAGTCCCTCGATGCCGACCGCCAGCGGAGCGGGGAAGGTCATCCGTGGTTTCGGATGAAATCCCTCGCTGAAGCTCAGCGGCAACTCGGCGCGGCGAAACCACCGCTCGAAGCACCGCATCACGTCGCGGTGCCCGACAAATCGCAGGTCGCCCTGCTTGCTGAATCGAATACGTACACGTTGTCGAACCATAGCTCGACGTACCCCATTGCCGCCGTTGGCAACGGGGCGGCCTGTAACAAAACTCGCACCCGGTGACCGGGCCGCGCTGTTTGGCGGGCCGGTGCCGGGCACCCCAGGCAGCGCGCCGCCCCGGCGGGGCGCCGCGCTCCCACAATTGTTCCAATCAGTTCACAATCCCAATTCGGGAACACTCCTTTTGAGTTCCTCCCGAAGAAAACTCTTGATATCGCGAGCGTTTTCCATCCCCGCAACGCGCTGGGCAACCGCCCGGCACTGCTCGATGGTAACGCTGCGGCAAACTCGCTTGATTTCGGGAATGGCGCTCGGCGCGATGCTCAGCCGGCGCAGCCCCAGGCCCAGCAGGAGCATGGTGTAAATCGGGTTGCCGCTCATTTGCCCGCACAGGTTGATCGGCTTCCCCGCCCGGTCGGCCGCTTCAATGGCCCAGGCCAGCAGTTTCAGCACGGCCGGATCGGCCGAGTTGTACAACGACACGACGTCCATGTTGCTGCGGTCGACCGCCAGCGTGTACTGGATCAGATCGTTCGTGCCGATGCTGAGGAAGTCGACCTCCTTGACGAAATGGTCGATCATCATCACGGCGGCGGGCACCTCGACCATCATGCCGATGTCGAGGTCGCGGTCGAACGGGATGGCCTTCTCCTCGAGGTCCTCCATCACGTCGGCCAGCACCATCTTCGCCTGGCGGAGTTCCAGCAGCGTCGACACCAGCGGAAACATCACGCGCACGTCGCCCAGGGCGCTGGCGCGAAGGATCGCCCGAAGTTGCGTGCGGAACATCGGAAGGTTCCGCAGGGCCAGGCGGATGCTGCGCAGGCCGAGGAACGGGTTGCGTTCGTCTTCGGGGGTGGGCAGGTGGGGCACTTTGTCGGCGCCGAGGTCGAACGTGCGAATGATGACCGGCTTGTCGCCCATCGTTCGCACCACCTGCGAGTAAGCCTGGTAATGGATCTCTTCGGTCGGTTCGCCGGCGCTGCCCAGGTACAAAAACTCGGTGCGGTACAGGCCGATGCCCGACGCGCCACGGTCGACACAGTGCTCCACCTCGTAGGGGAACTCGATGTTGCCGAACAATTCGACCGCGACGCCGTCGGCCGTTTCGGCGGGCAAGTCGCGGAGCGTTTGGAGCCGAGCGGCCAGCGAGGTCTTCTCTTCGACCTCGTGGCGATAGCGGGCGAGGGTCTCTTCGTCGGGCTGGAGGACGACCGCGCCCTCGTCGCCGTCGATGATGACCGTATCGCCGCCGGACACTTCGGCCAGGAACGGCCCGATGCCCACCACGGCCGGAATTTCCAGGGCCTCGGCCACGATGGCCGTATGGCTGCCCGGCCCGCCCATCTCGGTAGCGAACCCGCGCACGAACTTGCGGTCGAGGTTGGCCGTTTCGCTGGGGGTAAGGTTATGGGCGAGGATAAGCACGGGCGAACTGAGGTGCGAGAGCCCCTCGCGCCGCCGGCCGAGCAGGTGCCGCAGCAGCCGCTTTTCGATGTCGAAGATGTCGTACACCCGCTCCGCCAGGTAGGAGCTTTCCAGCCGCTGAAACACCTGGGCGTAGCGGCGGAGGGTGCGGCTGACGGCGTACTCCGGCGAGTAGTGCCGCTCGCGGATCATCTCGTGCAGTTCGCTGCGCAAGCGCGAATCCTGCAACATTTGCAGGTGCGCCTCGAAGATGGCGCCGTACTTTTCGCCCAACTCGCGCGAGACGGCCTCGCGGTTGTGGGATATTTCGGCGCAGGCCGCCTCGACGGCCCCTTCGAGCCGTTCAAGTTCGTCGTCCACCGCGTCGCGCGTGACGAACCGACGCGGGATGCGAAATCCCTCGTTGTCCATCACCAGGGCTTCGCCGATGGCAACGCCCGGCGAAACGGCTATTCCTTGCAGCTTTTGCATTCCAGGGGCGGCGTGGGCCGCCTGCGGTTGTTTCTATGGTTTGGCGTCGTCGTCCTCATGGCCGAACCGGCCGTCGAACAGCGCGGCCACGGCGTCCAAGACCGCCTCGGCGTCGCTGCCGGCGGCCTCCAGCAGCACCTCGTCCCCCTCGCCGGCGCCGAGCGTCACGATTTGCAGAACGTCGGTCCCTTCGACGCACTCCGAGCCTTTCCGCAACGTGACCTTCGACTGGTAGCGGCGCACCGCCTCCGAAATGAGGGTGGCGGCACGCAGATGCACCCCCTGCGGATTGATGACTCGGACGGTCCGGGTTGCTTTCGGTTCGCTCACGGGAAGACACTTGTTCCTAAGAGTTTCGGCCATGGCGACGGCAAGCGCAGGCTGCCGCCTGTTTCCTCCACAAGCCCAAAGACGCGCCACGGGGCAATCCCCCTGAACGCGGCGTATCGCGCCCGGCAAATCGCCTTCCTTCAGGAGCCAAACTGGTTGTTGTCGGCCTCGTCGAGCAACTGTTCGACATCCTTCCGGTTCTTGGCTTGCTTCAGGAACCGGCAGAATGTCTCGTCGCGCAACTGCCGCGAAATGTTTTCCAGCGCCCGAAGGTGATCGCCGGGCCGATCGGGCGGCGAAATCAGCAAGAAGAACAGATGGACCGTTTCGCCGTCCAAGCTGGCGAAGTCGACGCCCTCGGCGCTGACCGCCACGGTGCCGATCAATTGTTCGACGCTGGCGTGCTTGGTGTGCGGCACGGCCACGCCGCGGCCGATGCCCGTGCTCCCCAGCTCCTCGCGTTTGAGAATCGCCTTGACGATTCCTTCGTACTCATCGGCCCCGATCCGGCCGGCGTCGAGCAGCGACTGGACCATTTCGCGAATGGCCCCCTCTTTGTCGGCTGCATCCAACTCGGAGCGGATCGCCTCACGGCAGATAAAGTCGGCGAACTTCATGCACCTTTTCTCCCTTCAATGGCTTTCCCAAGCTGTCGGCGGCCGTACGGGCATACCCGTCGCGCCCGGCAAACGACAGGGGCATTCGTTGCTTGCGGGTCTTGTCAGGATACAGTCTTGCCCGGCCTCGTGGAACCGACGTCCGGCGGCCAAGACCGGAACCGGTCAAGGACTTTCCGGGGCGGGCACACCGTCCAATTGCCGGTGGCTCGGGTTCCGGTGCCGATCACGGACCTTGTCCTTGTGCCGGCGCAATTGCTGCTCCATCTTCTCCGTCACGTCGTCCACGGCGGCCAACAGGTCGACCGCCCGACTGGCAGCCACCATCTCGTGCTTGTGTTCCACCGAAACTTGCAAGTCGACGGTGGGGCTGTCGCGGTGCTCCAGGTTGATGGTCAACTCAATCGCACTGACCCGGTCGAACAGACGCGGAAGTTTCTCCAGCTTCGCATGGATCTTCTCCCGGGTTGGGTCACTGATTTGTCCGTGGCGGGTCGAGATGTTGATCTGCACCGAGTAGACTCCTTGCTCGTTGCTCTAGGGCACCTTGATGGAATGACCACCCTCCGTCAGCAGTCAAACCCGTTATTCTAGCCGGAAAAACCCGAATCGACAAAGGCCATGCGCGCCAAAAAGCCGCCAATCCCTTCCGTCAGGGGGAAGCCAAAGCATTTTGGCCGCATCGGTTGCCAATCCGCTTTAGTTTAGCTTCTCGTGGGATAGGCTACCAGCCTGTCGGGCGGAAAAGACCGGCTGGAAGCCCCTCCCACGCCTGAAGTTCCCGGCGGGATGCTTTGGGCTGCCCTGGCCCGGCCTGGACCGGCCCAAGTAGCTGGGGCAACCTAGTCTTCGAGAGGGGTATCGTCGGCCTTTCGGGCAATCTCGCCGGAGGCGAGGCGTTCGCGCCAGCGTTGGACGGGCTGCTGCCGTTTCGCGGCGGAGAGTTCCGGGCGGTAGAAGAGCCCCAAACCGGTAATCTCCCGCAGATTCCAAAAACTCAACAAGCGGACGGCCAACCGCTCGTGTTCCAGGGCTTCGACCAGCTCGGCCGCGGCCCCGTTGCGAAGGTCCTCGGCCGAGTACCCCCAGAGCATGCGGTACAGTGTTTCCGCCTCGTCGCCGTACTGTTTGCGGAGCGACTCGCGTACGGCTACCGCCAGTCGCGGGTCGCGGGCCAGCGCCGCTCGAAGCTCCGCAATGTACTCGAACCAGACCGTCTTGGATTCCTCGTCGCCAAGCACAGCCACCATGGGGTCGAAGTGTCCCAGGTAACCCAGGCACCGGACCGCCAGCCAGCGGACCTCGCGCTGCCGGTGGCCGGCGGCCACCTCGTGCAACGCGAGCGAGGCGGGGCGATCGACCGAAATCTCGTCGGCCAGAACGGCCGACGCCCGACGATCCAGGAAGCTTGTCTGATCCTCGGCAATCCAAGCGGGCGGGGCGGCCGACCTGGGTTCGGGCGGTTTCGGGGCGGCCGAACCCAGTGCGACGCCGGCCGTGGCCCCCAAGCGGACCGGCTCTTCACCCGCGCCCTGCCAAATAACGCTTCCACGCGTGGCCCAAAGGCTTACCGACAGCGGCGCGGTTTTACTTTCCGGATCTTCGCCGGGCTGGGCAAGTCGGTCCACGTGCAGGGCGATGGCCGACTCGGCCTCGGCAAACGTGATCGTGCCCCGGCGGTCGCCGACGGCCAGCCGTATTTGCATTCCCGGCCGGCCCAGCGTATGCATCGTCAGCCGGCCGTAGGTTACCTCAAGCGTCGAAACGCCCTCGTCGTCGGGCGGGAGCAACTCCACCTCGGCCGGACCCACCAATTGCATCGTCAAGCCGGCGGTCAGGGCGACGACCGGCCGATACGTCGGCAATGCCAGCAGGGGTTGCTCCGGCTTGACGGCCGTTTGCATGGGAACTCGGTCCCAGGCTCCCGGCTCCAACCCGGGTTGCAGCAGAAGTTGCCGGTCGGACACGAGCCGGCCCACCGGCGCCGCTTCGGTGCTTTCCGGTGGCGGGGCGGGCCCCTCCGGAGCAACCGGTTCCCGCAAGCCGGGAATCGGACCCTCCGGCAGCGGAGCCGGTTCGGACGGCCGTTCCATCACCTCTTCCCCGGGAAGCAATTCCGGCCCGGCTTCCAGGCCGGGGTCCCCCGGCTCTCCCGCACCGGGCACCAAGGCCGGATCGGGGGTCGTTCCGGGCAAATCCTCCGGCAACGGCGCGCGGGGCAACACGCCCGGCTCGGGCATCGGTTCCGAGGGATCGGCCGGCAGCAGGGCCGGTTCGTCGCCGGGTTCCGGCTGCTCCGGCAGGACCAATTCCACCCCAGGCAGGCCGGGCTCTTCCTGAGCGGGCGGCGCCTGCGGATCGGGGCCAACCGGAGGCGCCTCGGGAACCGATTCGACGGGCGACTCGGGCTCCGCCGGTGTCGTCGGATCGGCTGCGTCGGGCGTCGACGGAACATCGACCGGGGCGGGTGGGGCAGCGGGCTCATCCTGTGCCAAAACGGGCCCCTGGTCGGGCACAGCGGCATCCGGCCGTTCCGGCTCCGCCGCTAACCCCTCCGCATCGGGCCGCGCGGCTACCTCCGCGCCTTGCGGCGGGAGGCCCAATCGCTCCAACCAGGGGTCCAGACGCCCGGTCCATGCCGACGCAGCCACAACCCCCAAGATAGCAACGGCCAACACCGCCGCAACCCGCAACCCCCAACGCTTCCGGGGCGGTTCGCGCAGATACTCGGGCACGCCCGGCTTCTCGCGGCGGCGAACCTCGGCCGCCTTCTCGGCCTCCACCGCCACCTGCGGCAGCCGGTACATGCGCTGCCGGGCTTCGGGGTCGATCTCCACCGGCTCACCCAAAACCAGGGTAAGCACCTGATGCGCCGAAGCCACCTCGGCCAACTGCACGTCCGATTCGAGGCACACCTTCTCGAAGTCGGCCACCTGGCCGTCCTGCAAGGCGTTGTCGAGGTACTCGGCCACGGTGTTCGGATCGAGCCCCGTCGCGCGGCTCCCCAGGCCGGGCGCACCCAGCCGCAGCCGCCGCATGACGTCGCGAATGCGATGCAGCAGGTTGGTGGCGAACTCGCTATCGGCGATCTTCTTGCGAATATCTTCGTCGTCTTCGGGTTCGAGGATGCCGTCGATGTGGGCCAGCATGGTCCGAAGTGTCAGCCGCATGGTGATGTTTCCTTCGCGTTTGCGGGAGGTGCCTCTATCTGTATTAGTGGCGTCCGGGCTGATCTTTCGTACAAGAAAGTTTGGCCGATGCCGTGCGAAAACGCCTCAGCACGTTGCGGTCGTGCAACGTCCGCCCTTGGAAACGAACCGGGGGGCGTCGGGCCGCCTGACGTAAGTCGCTTCCTAACAAGGAGTTGCAACACAAGACCCGAATTTCAGCACACGAGGCGGTTCAATCGGCACGACGGCTGCACAGAAACGAAGCAGTTGGGCCGTTCCATTAAAGGGAAGCTATTATGAATCGCATCTGTTCCGTGGTCGTTGCAACGAGTGTGGCCGTGCTGCTCGTCTCGCTCCTGGCGGCATGGCTGTGGCCGCAGCATCCAGCCGCGCTTCCGCAGCCGGATCCTGGAAACCCGGAGAACGTTGCGCACGTTGCCGAAACCGGTCCGTCCGACATCCCGGCCGAGCCGCAACAACCAACGCTCGCGCCCCCACGTCCGGAAGAAGCACCACCGATCGGCCGGCCGGAGCGGGGCGTGGTGTACACAACCATCGAAGCCGAGGTGAATCCCCCGCCGTCGCGGTAGCGCGGCGGGAGAAGACCGCCCGACGGTTTTTCCACGCCTCGCGCGCGTCACGCGCCGTCCTGCTCGACCGCTTTCGGCGGGCGTCGGACCCAGAGACGCTGCAAGAGCCCCGCCTTCCACAGGCTGACCAGCAGCGCGACGACGAAGAAGACCGCCCCGAGAACGATGTGGTCGAGCCCGGCGAGCAGGAGCCGGAGCCTCTGGTAAAAGCGCCAGCCGGCCAGCGCGGGCCACCCGACGCCGATCAGCACGGCGGCGGCGTAATGCGCCTTGTTCCGGGTCATCAAGCCGTAGGCCAGTGTCAGCGCCAGCAAGGCAAGAGGATATCCGTCGGCCCAGGGGGACGGCACGGCGGTGAACCACGCCGGCCACCCGAACATCGACCCGCAAGCCAACGCCGCGATGGCCGCTCCGGTCAAGTATCGCATCGCCACGGCGGCGGGGTCGCGGAACAGCAACCCGATGAGCATGGCCGCGAGCAGTGCCAGATGCACCGGCAGGGCGTAGTGGTAGCCGGTCATCGCAGGCACGGGCCACTGAACGGCGCTTGCAACAAGGGCGGCCGTCACGGCCGCCATGCAGTGCGCCGCATGCCGCCGGCGGAGAGTCATCGCGGCCTGCACTCCGGCGATCGCCCAAAGCGGCCACGGCTGCGGAGCGCCGACTGCCGAAAGGTCGCGGGCGTTAGGCGGCACGACGGCCAACAGGGCGAGCGCCGCCGCCAGGGCGTAGGTTCCCTCAGCGGCGCCTCGCAATGTCGCGTACAGGTAAACGACCGCGGCGCCGAGCAACGTCCAGAACAGGGGGGTCGCTCCCGAGGTGAGCATGATCCGGCTGAGGAAGCCCGCATCGTTCGGCGGCCAGGTGTCGAAACTCATCGACAGCAGCACAATGGGAATCGTAACCAGCAGGGCCGCCCGCTGCCAAAGCCTCGACTTCCCCTGAACCGCCAGTTCGAGGCACACCACGTTTGCCGCAAGCAACATGGGCGCCAGGAAATACGGGCGGAAGATGATCACGCCGTCGCCCAGGAAATGGAACGAGTGGCACAGGTAGTAGCTGCGCCCCATTGCCCCGAGCAGCAAAACGCCGAAGAGGACCCACGGGTAGTAGGGCCAAGGCCACGGGGCACCGGGGTTGGCCGCGTAGCGCGGCCCCCGCCACGCCGCCGGCAGCAGGGCGAGCAGCAGCAAACCCACCACAGGGCTGAAGCTGAATAGGGCCCAGGACAATGCCGGATCGTACGGATTGCCAATTCGCCCGCTCAGGAACACCGGATACAGGAAGAACAGCGCCAGCATCGCGTGGTACGGCAACCGAAACAGCCAGGGCAGCCGCAATCGCAGCCCGTGCAGCAACGCCTCGCTGAGCGCCATCGCAAAACCCAGCCCGCCGATGAACCACCAGCGGCCGCGGGCGGGATCGGCCGCAAGGCGGTCGTCGAAGCTGATCGAAATGGCCAGCAGCATGAGCACGACGAGCAGCAGCAGCGTGCGGACGTCGTCCCAAACCTGGCCGAGGCGCACCAGCAGCCACGCCGTGCCGGCCAGCAAAATCGTATAGCCGGCCAGGCCGGCCATCAGGGCGCCGGTTTGGAAGGTCTCGGCCGTCGGGTCGAAGGAGATGCGCAGCCCCCAGAACATCAGCGCGGCACTGATGGCATAGAACGGGTTGTTCGTGTAGAACCAGCGGCCGAGGTCGCGGAAATCGTCCGAGAACCTCTTCGGTCGGCACGGGCGTTGCTGTTGCGTATCGGCCATAACCGGCGTTCCTTGCGATCGAGGGAAGAGACGGCCTTTCGGCGTGGACCGCACGCGAATAGGTTCATTATCGCTCAAACCCGCGCCCGAAACAAGCGTTCGCCGGGAACTGTCCCCTTCGCATGTAGCTGCGCGTCATTGGCAGCCGGGCTTGGCAAAAATGACCAGGGTCTTCTATCCCCCGTGGGACATGCTTCCAGTTTGTCGATCGTGAAGCCAGGCTGGAAACTGTCGAAAGCTCCGACACGCTGGAAGCGTATCCCACGCCGACACGCTGGAAGCGTATTCCACGGGGTCGCGCGAGCATGGCTCGAACGCCACCCACGTTGCCTCAACGCAACGGGGGCGCTTCGGCGGCGAGGGGATCGCGACATACGGGCCGTGGCGCAACACGTTGCGGGTCAATCGGTTGCAGCGCCAATGTTGCTTCCGCCTTGGGAGCTGGGGCGAATCGGCACGCGGGCTGCACCGTGGAGGTTGGAGGCGTTTCGCGTCGACCCCGGTGCGCGCACGCCACTTCTGTACTACTAACCGCAAACATCGTGAACTTTTTCACAAGCTTCCGACCCTGCCTTCGAGCGGAAGCTCGCATTGGTTGGCGGCCCCGCCGCCCTGCGAAAGGAACCCATGACCCGCGCCCAGTCCACCGTCGTTGCCGTCTTCTCGCCGTGCGGCGGTGTCGGTACCACGCTGACGTCGTTGAACGTGGCGGCGTGCGCGGCGGGAGAAGCGGAAGGCGCGGTGGCGTTGGTCGAGATGCGGCCGGCCCCGGGCGACTTGGCCGCTCTGCTGCGTGCAAGACCGCTGTATTCGCTCGACGACGTGTGTCGGCACTGGGCGCGGCTCGACCGACGTATGCTCCACTCCGCCATGCTTCGGCACGACCGCGGGTTTGACGTGTTGCTTCAAGACGGCTACCCGACCGGCGGCGGCATTCCGCACGTCCGGCTGTCGCCGCCGGTGGTGTGCGATGTTCTCGCGCTGCTGCGGCAGACGTATGCGCTGAGCGTGGTCGAGCTGGATCGCACGCTCGGCATCCGGCAAATCGAGGCGATGCGCACGGCAGATACAGTCCTGCTGCTCGTGCGGCCCGACGCGCCCAGCGTGCGGCGCGCCCACTGGGCCATGAAGACGGCCGAGGCCATGCACGTGCCTCACGGAAAGTTCGCCCTGGCGCTGGCCCGGTCGGGCCGGAAAGGGCAAATGCCGGTCGAGCGGGTCGAGCGCGTGCTGAAGGCGCCGATCGTGGCCCAAATTCCCGAGGCTCCGCAGGCGATCGGCCGCTCGCTACACCGGGGCCGCGGGCTGGTCGAAGGCCCCGGCGCGTCGCGCCTGGCCCGCTGCTTCCATCGGCTGGCCCGCGAACTGGCGGGTGGAATCGGCCGGGGAGGGCCGGCGAATTGACGCCCACGGCACCCCGTGGTAGATTACCAGTGCGTACTCCACGACGACCGTAAGGAATTTATGCCCAGTCCCTTCCCC